>CAZTZI010000107.1:0-39070 GCA_964618115.1 uncultured Acidimicrobiales bacterium | reverse complement strand
GCCCCCGGCTCGGGCGCCACCCGCACCTCCGGTGGAGCAGTGGGCGGCACCGGTGCCGGGGCGGCGACCGCAGCCGGTGGAGACGCCGGGAGGGCGCCCGGCTCGGGCGCCGGACCGACGATTTCCGGAGGGCGGACCTGGATGTAGCGCACCGTCTCGGTCGCCTCCGGGGTGGAGAGCGACAGCAGGACGGCCGTGACCCCCAGCCCGAGGGCCGCCAGGCTGACGACGACCGGGACGGCTCCGGCGGTGAGGCGGCGCCGTCGGCGTGGCCGCCGACCGGGCGGTGCGCCGCCGGAGGCGCGTCCCTGCTGCTCCCAACCGACTGTCCAGGCCAGGTCGTAGTCGCGGGGCCACGAGGTGCCGTCGCCGGGCTCGGGAGACGCACCCGGCTGCCCGCGCCCGGCCGGCGGGACACGCCCCCCGGCGGAGGGAGCGCCGAGGGGTCTCTCCTCGAACGGATCCTCGCCGGGGTCTACCGGCGGGGGGCGGTGGTCATCAGCCATGTGAACTCGGTCTCCGGGACTGCGGTCGCCCGCTGGTCGCCATCCACGCTATTGGCCCCGGCCGCCGGAGAGACGCAGGGAGATCGCGGTTTGCTCGCGGATTGTTCGCGGCTGCTCAGCGGGAGGCGGGGACGGCCTCCGAGGTGCGCTTGGCAGGCCTGGCGCGCCTGGTCCTGGCACCCGGACTGCTCGCCCCTGTCGCCGGCAACAGGATGGTGAAGGTGGATCCCGTGCCTTCGGTCGAGGTGAGGCGCGCCTCGCCGCGATGGGACTCGGCGATCTGGCGCACGATCGCCAGACCGAGCCCCCTCCCGTCGACCGACGCCTTCTGGCCGCGCTGGAATCGCTGGAACACGCGCTCCTGCTCGTCGGTGGGGATGCCGGGACCCTGATCCTCGACCGCCACCCAGACCCAGGCTCCCTCGCCGCCGGCGGTGATCCTCACCTCGGAGCCCGCGGGCGCAACGCTCAAGGCGTTGGAGAGCAGGTTGGCGAGCGCCTGCCGCAGACTGCCGGCGTCGCCGAGGGCCAGCAGGCCGGAGGGCGCGGCATGCGTCAACCGCACGTCGTGGTTGGCGGCGTAGCCATCGAACTCCGCCATCGCCTGGTGTGCCAACTCGCCGAGGTCCACCAGCGCGAGGTGCTGCGCGCGTGTCTCGTGGCGGGCGAAGGTGACCAGATCCTCCACCACGCGGGACATGCGATCCACGGACCGGTTCACCTGCTCGGCCACGAGACGGTAGTCCTCCGCGGTGGCGTCCGGATCGCCCAGCGTCGTGTCCAGGTTGCTGCGGATCACCGCCAGGGGGTTGCGCAACTCGTGCGATGCGTCCTCGACGAACCCCCGCTGCGCGTCGAAGGAACGATCCAGCCGGTCCAGCATGTCGTCGAACGTGTCGGCGAGGCGCCGCAACTCGTCGGGAGGGCCACCGAGGGCGATGCGCTGGGAGAGGTCCGTGGCGCTGATACGGCGCGCCACGGCGGTGATGCGCCCCACGGGCTTGAGCACGTGACCGGCCAGGGACCAGCCCACGACCATGCTGGCGCCGAACAGGACCGCCAGCGCGATGAGGGAGTAGTCCCGCAGTGTGCTCATGGCCCGCTCGTTGGCCTGCATCTCCACGGCGCTGAACACCTCCCGGAGAGCCTGCTCGTCGGTGGAGGAGCCGGCGCCGTCGGGTTGGAGCCGCTCCACCTCGACGGACTGCGAGAGCGGCGACTCGTCGAGGTTCCGGGCCAGGCCCCAGTAGATGCCGCCCACCGCGACGGCGCTGAGACCGAAGAGGAGCACGCTGTAGATCAGCGCGAGGCGGAACCGGATGGAACCCAGCGAGCGGTAGAAGCGATGGCGGAACTGATCGGCGCGCCCGGAGGGCTTCATGGCGTCGGGCCCGTGCTACGTCCCACGGCGGCGCGGGAGATCAGGGGTACGGGGCCGAACTCGGCGAGTTCGACGAACCGATGTCGCCGAGCACGTGGGCGGGATCCTCGGGCTCGGATCGCCAGGCCGGACCACCCGGTCGCGGCGAGGCGTTGAGCCGGTAACCCGTTCCCACGATCGTCTCGATGGGAGCGGGGCTGTTGGGCAGGCTGAGTTTGCGCCGCAGCGTGCCGACGGTGACGCGAACGGTGTTCGTGAATGGGTCGGTGTGCTCATCCCACACGTGATCCAGCAGCTCCTCCTGCGAGACGACCTGCCCGGGTCGACTGCAGAAGTAGCGCAGCAGCGTGAACTCCTTCCGCGTCAGAGTGATCGCATGGCCCTGGCGGCTGACCGCATGCCGGCCGAGGTCCATCTCGATGTCGCCGACGACGAGGCGAGCCCCACCCTGACCGGCGTCACGTCGAAGCAGTGCGCGGATCCGCGCGCTGAGCTCGCTGAAGGCGAACGGCTTGACCAGATAGTCGTCGGCACCGTCGTCGAGGCCGGCGACGCGGTCCTCGAGGCTGTCGCGTGCGGTGAGCATCAGGATGCGGGGCTGCTGCATGCTGCGGGACGGTTCCCGGAGCCGGCGGCACACCTCCCGGCCGTCGACCGCGGGCATCGTGAGGTCCAGGCAGATGAGGTCGTAGGCGACTTCGGAAGCCTTCTCGAGCGCTACGGCTCCATCGAACGCCTCGTCCACGGCATACCCCTCCCGGCGCAGGCCGCGAGCGATGGCTTGGACCAACTCCACCTCGTCATCGGCGACGAGCACTCGCATCGCCTCAGACGGTAGCCCCTGAACCCGCTGTCCGGCATCTTGATCGCCCCGGGCGACCCGAACGGTGGTGCCGGCCTGTCAGCCGTCCGGCGGTCCCCCGATGCCGGCCGGTGCCAGCGCGTCGGCATCGCGACGACCCTCGGCGATCACCCTGCTGGCGCCGCCCGGGCGCATCGTGACGCCGTACAGGCGGTCGGCAATCTCCATCGTGGGCCTCTGGTGTGTGACCAGCACCAGTTGAGCCTCGGAGCGGAACTCCTCCACGAGGCGCAGGAACCGGTGCAGGTTCACGTCGTCCAGCGCGGCGTCCACCTCGTCGAGCACGTAGAACGGGGAGCGCTGGGACTGGAACACGGCGAAGAGGAACGCCAGGGCCGCCAGGGAACGCTCGCCGCCGGACAGCAACGCCAGCCTGCGGAGGCTCTTCCCGGCGGGACGAGCCTCGATCTCCACACCCGACTCGAGCGGGTTGTCGGGCTCGGTGAGGCTCAGCCTGCCGGCACCGCCCGCGAAGAGGATGCCGAAGAGACCCTCGAAGCTCTCGGCGACCTCCCGGTAGCAGCGCGAGAACGCATCCAGGATCTCGGCGTCGATGGCCCGGACGAGCGTCGTCAGGTCGCGCCGGGCGCTACGGACGTCGGCGACCTGCGATGACAGCAGGTCGTGCCGCTCGCGCAGGACGTCGTGCTCGCGTACGGCCAGCGGGTTCACCGGGCCGATGCCGCGGAGCAGCCGCTCCAACTCCCTGATGCGCTGGGAGACCGTCACAGCATCGGCGAGGGAGGGCTCGGGCGCTTGGGTCGCCCGGACCTCGTCGCAGTCGTACTGCCCCCGCAGCGTCTCGACGACGGCTTCGATCCGGACTCCGACCTCGTCCTCGACACGCTGTGCCGCCAGCAACTGCTCGGCCAGCTCCTCGAGCGACGCCGCCAGAGCCGCCCGCCGGCGGCGGTCGCCGTCGAGTTGGGTGGCAGTGGCGTTCATCGCTTCGGCGGCGCGGCGCTGCCGCTGCCGGAGCTCCTCCAGACCGGCCTGGCACTCCCGCGCGCTCACCGCCAGCCGCTCCGCCAGATCAGACAACGCCGCGCTGCGACGGGCGTCGGCGCCGGCTGCGGAAACCGCCGCCTCGTGGCCCCGCAGGCGGGCGCGAATCTCCGACAGGCGGTCGACCAGCAGGCCGCGCCTGGTACGGATCTCCGAAGCTCGGACCTCCAGCGAGTTGCGCTCGGTCGCCAGGGCGGCGCGGCGGCTCTCCAGGTCGGCGCGGGCGCTGCGGGCTGACGCTTCGGCCGCCTCGGCGGCCTCCTGAAGTTCGGCCAGTTGCGTCGCCGTCCCGTCGGTGAGTCGGCGCTGCTGCCGGGCTCGCTCCGTCACCTCGGCCAGGCGGTCCAGCACCACGGTGGCCTCGGCGCAGATCGCGCTGTGCTTGCGCTCGGCGGCGGCCGCCTGCTGGCGGGCCTCCGCCAGCCTCCGGCCGCTGTTGCTGTGCGCGGTCGTCGCCTCGGCGTGTTGCGCCGCCGCGGCGGCGGCTTCCGCAGTGGTCTCGGCCACGGCCCGGTCGGCGGTTGCGAGCGAACTCTCGGCCCGGCCGAGGCTGTCGCGCGATTCCTCGAGAGCCTCACCGGTGGCGCCCGAGCGGGCCACGCCCACCCGCCAGCCGGTCCGGGAGAAGCAGTCACCGGCCGGGGTGACGACGGTGGCGCCGGGATGGGCGGCCAGGACGTCGCACGCCTCCCGCCAACTCGCCACAACCACCACCGAGCCGATGAGCCCGTCGAGAACCTCGTCCACCCCGTTACGGCGACCCCGTACGTGAGGTCGCAGCGGCTCCCCCACCGGTGGCCGATCACCGCTCGAGGTGTGCGCCGGCAGCACCGCGCCCGCAATCTGCGCCCGTGCCAGGGCGGCGAGTGCGGGGCGGGCCGCGTCGGGGCCTTCGACCACGGCGGCTGCGAGCGCCTCGCCCGCTGCGGCCTCGAATGCCGCCTCCCACCCGTCGTCGGTCGCCACGAGATCGCCGAGCGCCCCCAGGACACCGTCGCTGCCGGCCAGGACCTCCATCCCCGAGCGGGCCCGGACGTCCCCCATCGCCAGGGCCAGGGCATCGACCCGAGACCGCCAGCGGGTGTGCTCGGCCGCGGCGTCGCTCTGCGCGCGCCGAGCCTCCGCCTCCGCGTCCGAAACGGTGCGGCGGCGCTCCTCGGCGGTCCTCAGCGCCTTCGCGGCCGCGGCCTCAGCGCGCCGCCGCGCCGCAACCTCCTCGGTGGCGCGCTGCACAGCGGCTCCGGCTGCCTGTTGGCGCCCGTCGAGCAGGCGGCTGCGCTCGGTGAACTCGCTCACCTCGGCCTCGGCCCGTCCGGCGACTTCGCGCAGCGTCATGAGCCGGCCGCGCAGTTGTGCGGCCGAGGATCGTTCCCCCGAACCCTCCGATGACTCCCAGCGTGCCGCGTGGGCTTCGGTGTCGACCGCGAGCGCCTCGGTGGCTGTTGCAATCCTGTCGCGCTCGACCGACAGCGCCGCTTCGGCGACTCGCGCCTCCTCGACGGCGGCCTCCAGGCGCACTGCCTCGTCGCTGAGCGACATCAGTAGGTCACTCGCCAGGCGATCCTTGCGGCGCCTCTCGTAGTCGCTCCGGCGCTCCTCGATTGCCCGCTGGGCCATCAGCACGCGATCCCGTAGCACCGCGAGGCGCTCGGTGGCCTCCGCCAGGTGCACGTGGCCGGCGGCCGACAGCCGCGACTCGGCCTCGCCGATCCGCCCGTCCAGATCCGCCAGCTGCCGGCCGGTTGCGGCCCGGCGATCGGCGAGATCGCGCCGCTGCGTCGCCGCCTCCCGGCGACGCCCGCGCAACTCGGAGAGTTCGGAGCCGAGCCGGTGGATCTGCAGTGACGCAAGCTCGGCCGCCAGGGCGCCATGACGGCGAGCCGTCTCCGCCTGGCGCTCCAGGGGACGGAGCGCCCGGCGTACCTCGCTCAACTGGTCGGCGAGCCTCGCCAGATTCGCCTCGGTGTCGGCGAGACGGCGCAATGCCTTCTCCTTGCGCAACCGGTAGGCGGACACGCCCGCCGCCTCCTCGAGGATGGCGCGCCGCTCCGCCGGCTTGGCGTTCAGGACCGCATCGATGCGTCCCTGCGAGACGATGACATGGCGGTGGCGGCCCACGCCGGCGGCCGCCAGCAATTCCGAGATGTCGATCAGGCGGGCGGGTGCGGCGTTGATGGCATAGCTGCTGTCCCCGCTGCGGAACAGCGTGCGGGTGATCGCCACCTCGTCGAAGTCCAGCGGCAACCGGCGGTCCTCGTTGTGGAGGGTCAGGGTCACCTCCGCCCGACCCAGCGCCGGCCGGCCGGGGTTGCCCGCGAAGATCACGTCATCCATCTGCTGCGACCGCAGTGAGGTGGGCGCCTGCGAGCCGAGCACCCAGGCGATGGCGTCGACGATGTTGGACTTGCCGCTGCCGTTGGGGCCCACCACCACCGAGAGGCCGGGCGCGAAGTCGATCGTCGTGGTCTGCGCGAACGACTTGAACCCCTTCAGCGTGAGGGATTTCAGGAACACGGCTACACCTGGGACTGCTCGCAGTAGTAGGTCCAGCGCCCCCGGTACTTGACCCGCACGATCGGCCGGCGCGAGCGCGGGCTCAACTGCCCTTGCCGGCGGTAGACGTTGTGATGGTTCTGGTACGTCCCCTCCTCGCCGGTCGGCGAGACGAAATGGTTGTCGTCGAGGGACGACCCCCGGTACTTCACTGCGTCGTGCAGGACCTCGACGATGGCACGCCACAGCCGGCGGACCTCCTGGCGGCCCAGCGAGTCGGTCATCCGATCGTGGCGCAGACCGGCGTTGAAGAGAATCTCGTCCGCGTACATGTCGCCCACGCCGACGATCGTGGCGGTGTTGGTCAGGAACGCCTTCAGATACATCGGGCGGGGCGGGGCGAGCAGCAGGTTCGAGAAGTCGGTCCAGGAGAGCGACGTGTTCAGGGGATCGATGCCCGTGGGCACCTGCTCGAGCAACTGCTCCGGTGTCAGGAGGCGCATGCGGGCCCCCTCCTTGAAGTCCAGCAGGCGCAGCCCCCCGTACTGCGTGAACGTGATGACGAGGCGGGTCGCGGGGTTGATGGGCACCCGGTTCGGTTGGCGGCGGAGATGGCCCCCGGCGCCGAGCGAGACGGCCATGAGCTCCTCGTTGTCGAACGCCAGCAGCAACTGCAGACCCTGGCGGGTGATCTCTCCGGTGATCTTGGCCCGGTGCAGACGCTCGTTCAGTTCCTCGGCGCTGTGCGGCGTGACGTTCTCGGAGATCACGTTGACGACCTTCACCCGGCGGTCCATGACCTCGCGCTCCAGTTCGCGGCGCACCACCTCGATTTCAGGTGACTCGATCATGGGGTCCTTCGAACATCGCCGGCGTCGGCGGCCGGGGCTGGGGCAACCCACATGCTTGCATCCTCCGATGGCACCTCCGGGGATGGGGGTTCGGGGAACTCCGCCAGCGCGGCGCACGCGGCCGCCTGCTCGGCCTGCTTCTTGGTGGCGCCCTCGCCGGTCCCGCAATCCCGGCCCTCGATCCTCACCACGGCGCGCCACAGCCGCTCGTGATCGGGGCCGCTGTAGCTGCAGCGGTAGGACGGCGCGGCGCCCAACTCATGTGCGGCGCGTTCCTGCAGGACCGTCTTGTAGTCATCCCCTCCCGGATCCAGCGCCATGGTCTCGATGCGCTCGGCGAGCAGGGACAGCACCAGCCGGCGCGCCGGTTCCCAACCCCCGTCGAGGTAGACGGCCCCGATCATCGCCTCGGCGGCGTCGGCGAGGATGGATCGCCGCCGGCGACCGCCGGCGGCCTCCTCGCCGCGACCGATCAGCAGCAACTCGCCGAGGCCGGCGCCGCGAGCCGCCTCGGCGAGGGCATCGGTCGACACCACCGAGGCCCGCACCTTGGCGAGGTGCCCGACGCTCATGTCCGGGTACGAGGTGTAGGCGTGCTCGGAGATGACCACATCCAGCACGGCATCACCCAGCAGCTCGAGCCGCTCGTTGGACTCGGGCTCCTCACCGGCGGCGGCCCGCTGCTCGGCCACCCAGGAACGGTGGCGCAGCGCCAACTCCCCGAGCGTCTCGTCGCGGAATCGGTAGCCGATGCGCGCCGCCAACGCGGCGGGGTCGACGGAGGCCACTCAGCCCAGTCGCGCCTCGACGTAGTCCACGGCGTCGCGGACCGTGCGCAGGTCCTGCAGGTCCTCGTCGTCGATGCGGAACCCCACGGTGCGCTCGCCGAACTCCTCCTCCAGCGCCTCCACCAGCTCGATCAGAGCCAGCGAGTCGGCATCGAGGTCGTCGAGGAACGAGTCGCCCTCGGAGATGTCCTCCGGATCGATCTCCAGGATGTCGGCGAGGCGAGCCTTGATCTGCTCGAGTATCTCCGATCGCTGCATCGGGCTCTGCGAAACGTGGGTCTCGGCCGGCACGGCTTCTGCCTCCTCCGTGTGGGTGGCGCCCGATACGGCGCGCCGTCGGGGATCGGATTCTATCCGGCCACCGCGGCGGCGATCTGCTTCACGATTCCCGCGGCGGCCAGCCGGTGGGCGACACCGATGGCGTTGGCGATCGCCTTGGGGCTCGAGGATCCGTGCGAGATCGTGCACACCCCCCGCACCCCGAGCAGGACCGCGCCCCCGGTGTTGTCGGGATCGAAGGTCTCGTACAGGCCCGTCAGCGCGGGGAAGAACAGGTCGGCCCCGGCGCGGGCTTCCGGCGAGCTGTCCGCCAGACCGATGATCTGATCGGCGATGACACTGGCCACGCCCTCGGCGGTCTTCAGCATCACGTTCCCGGTGAACCCGTCGGTCACGATCACATCGGCGCGGTCGACCAGCAGGTCACGCCCCTCCACGTTCCCCACGAAACGGGCACCGGCGCGGTCCTGCCACGCCGCCTCACCGAGCAGTTCGAAGACCTCCTTGACGAGCGCCGAGCCCTTCCCGGCCTCCTCGCCGTTCGACAGGAGTCCCACACGTGGCTCGGCGACGCCGAAACCCGCCCGGGCGTACACGGCACCCATGCGGGCGAACTGCACCAGCCACGCCGCGGCGCAGTCCGAGTTCGCACCGCAGTCCAGGACGACGGTGGGTGTGGCGCGGCCGGGCACCGGGAACGGGCAGGCCACCGCCGGGCGGACGACGCTCTTGATCCTGCCGAAGCGGAGGAGTGCACTCGCCATGGCCGCACCGGTGTTGCCGGCGGAGACCATGGCGCACGCCCGGCCATCGCGGACGGCCTCGGCGGCTCGCACGACCGAGGAGTCCTTGAGGCGCCGCACGCTGGTGCCGGGGTCGGCATCCATGTCGACGACCTCGCTCGCCGGGATGACCTCGAGGCCGCAGCCGCCGAGTCGTTCCGGCGGCCCGACGAGAACCACGTCGAGTCCCCCGGCCGCGGCGATCCGGGCTCCCTCGGTGATCGCCTCGGGCGCGTTGTCGCCCCCCATGGCGTCGACGGCGACCGGTAACGAACTCACGTCGAGCGCAACGGCCGGAACTCGGGAGGATCGCCGGCAGGTCGGTTCACGGCCTGCGAGGACGGCTCAGTCCGGCTCGACCGCCTGCCGGCCGCCGTACCAGCCGCACTGGCCGCAAACGCGGTGTGGCAGCTTGACGGCGCCGCACCGGGAACAGGACGAGCGGGCGGGCGACCGCAGCCGCCAGGACGTGGCGCGGCGGCTGCGAGAGCGGGATTTGGACGTCTTCTTCTTGGGAACGGCCACACCGTGACGGTAGCGGCCGTCACGGTCGGTTCCTCAGCCCTCGTCCGGGCGGAAATCGTCCAGCGCGGCCCAGCGGGGATCCCGCCGGCCTGCCTGTTCGGCGTCGCCGGCGCCCTCCGCCGGTCCGTAGTACGCACCCTCGGCAGGACCGCGGCAGGACGACCCGCAGAGCGGGGCGAGCGGGAGCGTACACAGCACCACCTCGCGCAGCATCGGCGCGAGGTCCACGACCTCCCCGTCCAGCAGGAAGGTCTCGCCCTCCGCCGGGGTGGTCTCGAACACCTCGGTGAGCGTCGGCTCCACGGGGACGCTCACAGGACCGAGGCAGCGCCGACACTCCAGCTCCCAGCAGGCCCGCACCGTCCCCGACACCATGATCCGTCCGGCCTGGGCCTCCAGAACGAGCTCCAGGTCGACGGCACCGCCGGCGATGTCCCCGGCGGCCACCGAGAGAGTCTCGAGGACCTGCTCGCCGTCCACCGTCCTGCGGCGACCCGGCTCGGTGAGCAGGTCCCCCACCCGCAGCACCAGCGGGCCCGAGCCCGGTTGCGTTCCGCTCACCCCTGGTCTTGGTCGAAGAACAACCCGTCCTCGTCCTCGTCGGGTGGCTCCGCCGGCTCCCGGGTGGGCGCACCGGACGGTCCCTGCAGTTTCCGCCGCCCGTCCCGCACGTTGCCGAGCGCACGCACGAGGGCATCCTCGAAGCGGGCCAGATGCTCGTCGCAGTAGTCCTCCAACTCGAGCCGCTGCCGGCGCGCCTGCTCCTCGGCCGCCTCGGTGATCCCGCGCGCCCGCAACTCCGCCTGCTTGACGACCTCGGTACGGTGCACCATGCGGGCCGCCTCCGCCTTCACCTGGTCCACGAGCTCCGCGGCATCCCGCCGGGCACGCTCCAGGTAGTCGCTTCGCTCCTTGATGAGCCACCGGGCGCTGCGCAGCGCCACCGGCAGCCGGGCTCGCACGATCCGGATCAACTCCAGCACGTGGTCGCGGTCGAGGCGCACCTGCGCGGAGAGGGCGGAAGAGCGCGCCGACAGGACGTACCGCTCCAGATCGGCGAGCGCCGCGTCGACGTCCTCGACGACCTCCGGCGTGGCGCCGGCGAGCGCATTGAACGCTGCCGGGGCGCCGAAGGGGTCCTCGCTCGCGGAATCCTCGGCGGCTCCGGGGTCGGGGGGATCGTCGTAGAGGCTCACGACGACGGCCAGCGATCCTGCAGGCGCTGCGCCACGGCGGGCGGCACCATCGACGTGACATCCCCGCCGAAGCGGGCGATCTCCCGGATGTACTTCGAGGCGATGAACGAGCTGGCCGACGTGGACGGCAGGAAGACGGTGGGCACACCGGCGACTTCCCGGTTGGTCTGGGCCATCTGCAACTCGTTCTCGAAATCGGACACGGCTCGCAGGCCCTTCACGATGAAGTCGGCGTTCTCCCGGCGCGCCAGCGTGACGACCAGCTCGCCGAACATGGTTGTCCGCACGTTCGGGAGATGAGCGAAGGACTCCTTCAGCATGGCCTCGCGCTCGTCCATATCGAACAGGGTCTCGCCCTTCTGCGGGTTGCGCATGGCGGCCACGATCACCTCGTTGAACAGGTCGGCGGCCATCTCGACGAGCTCCACGTGACCGTTGTGCACGGGATCGAACGATCCGGGGTACAGCACGCGGACCACGTCAGCCTCGTTCCGATGGTCTCGCCGGGGACTCTTCGGTCCCGGTCTCTCGACGTCGAGCCATTTGCACAACGGTACTCCCCCAGCGCCGCTCGGATATGACATTCCAGGCGGGGTGAGTCACGACCGTCCGGTCGGATTCGGCGACGACGATGCGGGCGTCGAGGCGCCCGAGCAGCCGATCCCAGACGGGGACCGGGAAGTCGTAGGGCGGATCGCAGAAGGCCACGTCGAAGGACTCGTCGCCGTGAGCGGCCAGCCACCGCAGGACGTCGCCCTGCACGATGCGGGACCGGTCGTCGAAGCGCAGCTCCGCCACGTTGGCGCGCAGCACCGCGGCCGTGGGCCGGTGCCGCTCGACGAACGTGGCGTGCGCGGCGCCCCGCGAGATCGCCTCGAGGCCCATGGCGCCGCTGCCGGCGAAGGCGTCGAGCACCGTGGCGCCGTCGAGGGCGCCGAGGCTGCCGAGCGCGGCGAAGATGGACTCCCGGACGCGGTCCGTCGTGGGCCGGACGCGGTCGCCGCGGGGCACTTTCAGGCGGCGCCCCCGCGCCTCGCCGGCGATGATGCGGGTCATCCGGAGGGCTCCGGTCGGCGCCACATGAGGGTCAGTGTGACCCGCCCGTCCACCGTGGGCACCTCGCCGAAGGACCGGAAGCCCAGCCGCCCGTAGAAGTCGAGGTTGCGGGCGTTCGAGGACTCCAGGTAGGCCGGGACACCCAGCCGGTCGCACCGGGCCAACATCTTGGCGACCAGCCGCGAGCCGACCCCCCGGCTCTGATGATCCGGGACGACGCCGACCGCCGCCAGGTGCCAGTGCGGCTCGGCCGGGGCCCGCCGGGCGAAGCGGGCGAAGGACTCCAGAACCAACGGTGCCCGATCCCCGGTGAGGTCGGTGACGAGGTCCCGGAACTTCGCCCGGACCTCCCGCGGGTAGGGCTCCGGCGCCGACGGGTGCCAGCACGCCACCGCGGAACCGTCACCGGTCGCGTGCAACTCGGTGCGGGGCGGGGCGTGGGTGACCATGAACCGCCACCAGGCGATGCGACTCCCGGGTTGGCGGGCGGCGTCGATCCCCTCCAGCAGCCACACCATCAGCGGATCGGCGGCGAAGGCCTCGCCGAGGACACCGGCGATCTCCTCGGTCCGCTCCCGGCCCACCCGGCGCACCTCCGACAGCCTGGCCAGCTCGCTGGGGCGACGCTCGGTACTCATGGACCCATTCTGGCTAGGACTTGTCGAAGTAGTCGATATCGGACTCGCTCAGCAGCAGGGCGATCTCGTCGGCGAGAACCGGGCCCGGGCCACCCGCGTCGCAGATCGCCACGGCGGCCCGGCGAGCCTTCGGCACCCAATCCCGGTCCCGGCGCAACGACGCCAGTTTCAGATCGCTGCGGCCCGTCTGGCGGGAGTCCATGATCGTTCCCTCGCCGCGCAGGTCCAGATCGATCTCCGACAGCTCGAACCCGTCGGTGCTGTCGACGAGGGCCGCCAGGCGCTGGCGCGCCGTCGGCGACGGGTTGTCGCTCACGAGGAAGCACCACCCCGGCGCGTCGCCCCGCCCCACCCGGCCGCGCAACTGGTGGAGCTGGGCGATGCCGAAGCGGTCGGCGCCGAGGATCACCATGACGGTGGCGTTGGCCACGTCCACGCCCACCTCGATGACGGTGGTGGCCACCAGCACGTCCAGATCGCCGCTGCGGAACGCCGCCATGATGGGTTCCCGCTCGCTCGCGGGCAGGCGACCGTGCAGCAGGCCCACCCGCAGATCCGCCAGCTCGCCGGCCTGCAGCTCGGCGTGGGTCACCTCCGCGCCGGTGGCCTCCACCTTCTCGGACTCCTCGATCAGCGGGCAGACGACGTACGCCTGGTGCCCGGCGTCCACCTCGGCGCGCAGCCGCTCCCAGACGGCGGGCTGGGCCGGCGGTTCGGTGACGGCGGTGGTGTGCACGCCCGCCCGGCCGGCGGGCAACTCGTCGAGACGCGACACGTCGAGATCGCCGTAGACGGTCATGGCCGCGGTCCGCGGGATGGGCGTGGCGGTCATGACCAGCACGTCGGGTGTGCCCCCGGTCGCGCCGCGGGCCCGCAGGGAGGCGCGCTGCTCGACGCCGAAGCGGTGCTGCTCGTCCACGACGGCCAGGCCCAGGGACCTGAAGGTGACCTCCTCGCCGATCAGGGCGTGCGTCCCGACCACCATGCGCACATCCCCGTCGGCCAGCCCCGCCAGGATGCGGCTGCGGGCGGCGGCGCGAACCCGGCCCGTGAACAGCTCCGGGGTGACCTGCATGCCACCGAGCGCCAGACGACCCTCGCCGGCGGGCCCACCGCTCAACGGGACCTCGACCGACCGGAGCAACTCCCTGAGACCGAGGTGGTGCTGCTCCGCCAGCACCTCCGTCGGCGCCATCAGGGCCGCTTGCCGCCCGCCGGAGACGACCGCCAGCATGGCGGCCAGCGCCACCACCGTCTTGCCCGAACCCACCTCGCCCTGCAGCAGGCGGTGCATCGGCCACGGCTGCGCCAGGTCGGCGAGGATCTCGCTGGTGGCACGGCTCTGCGCCGCGGTCAGCTCGAAGGGCAGCCGCTGCAGGAAACCCGCCAGGAGCTCCTCGTCGGCGCGGTGGCTGATGCCCTCGTCGGAGAGTTCGCGGGCGCGCTTGCGCCCCACGAGCACGACCTGCATCCGCAGCAGCTCGTCGAAGACCAGCCGGCTGCGGGCGCGGGTCACGTCGGCGAACGACTCCGGGCCGTGGATGAGGCGGAGCGCCTCGAAGCGACCGCACAGCCCGTGGCCCTCCAGCAGGTCCGGTGGCACGGGATCGGCGATGCCGCGGCGTTCGCAGCGTCGCAGCGACTCGCCCACCATGTCGGCGATCTCCCAGGTGGTGATGGCGGCGCGCGCCGACTGCGGGTAGACGGCGAAGATGCCCCCGGTCCGGTCGCCGACGAGGTCCACGACCGGGTTCGTCATCTGCACCGCTCCCCGGAACACCTCCAGGCGCCCGTACAGCACCGCCTGCATGTCCTCGCGCAGCTGCTTGGCGCGCCACGGCTGGTTGAAGAAGACGCAGTTCAGCCGGGCACCCTCGCGGTCGGCGACCAGCACCTCCACGCGGGCGCGCCGGTTGCGTCCCGCGATGGCCCTCACGCGCTCGACGGTCGCCAGGACCATGGCGTCCTCGCCCTCGCGCAGCTCGCCGACGGTGGCCTCGCGGCTGCGATCCAGGTAGCGCCTCGGGTAGTAGGTGAGCAGGTCGCCCAAGTGCTCCACGCCGAGCTCTGCCAGGGCCTGCACCCGGCGCCGGTTGGCGCTGTTGAGGCGCTCCAGGCCGATCCCGGCCAGGTCCCGCCAGGTCAGCGCCGCCGGCTCGTCAACCACCGTCACCGAGCACCGCCGGAGGTGGACGCCTATTCGACGCCGACGTAGTAGTGGTAGAGGGGCTGGCCCCCGGCATGCACTTCCAACTCGGCGTTCGGCCGGTTGCCGGCCAGCCAGCTCGCCACCACTTCGGTGTCGGCCTCGGTGGCCTCGGCGCCGCAGATGAGCGTGACGATCTCGTGGTCGTCGTCGACGATGCGCTCGAGCAGCCCGCAGGTGGCCTCGGTCAGTCCTTCGGCCACGCACTGCACACCGTCGCCGGTGAGGCCCATGAAGTCGCCCGCCGACACCGGGCCCGCCGGCGTGACGGCATCGCGCACGGCGCGTGTGACCTCGCCGGTCGTCACCTCGCCGGCCAGCGCCGCCATCACCTCGCCGTTGCGCGCCGCCTCGGCGTCGGGGTCGAACTCGATCATGGCGCTGAGCCCGGCGGGGATGCTGTGCGTCGGCACCACCACCACGTCCTTGTCGGTCAACTCGTCGACCTGCCCGGCGGCGAGCACGATGTTCTTGTTGTTGGGCAGCACCACCACCCCATCGGCGGGGGCGCGCTCCACGGCCGCCAGCAGGGTGGCGACCGAGGGGTTCATCGTCTGGCCGCCCTGCACGATCTCGCCCGCGCCCAGCGACTCGAAGATGCGACGCACGCCGTCGCCGTTCGCCACCGCCACGACGGCGGTGGTCGACCGCTCCGGCGCCGCCACGTGCTCGACGTGCGCCACCTGCTCGTGCAGGTCGGTGACCTCGATGCGGTGCGGGCGGCCGGCCTCGATCCCGGCCTCGATGGAGCCCCCGATGTCATCGGTGTGGATGTGGCAGTTCCACAGCCCGTCGCCGCCGACGACCACGATGGAGTCCCCGATCTCCTCCCAGCGGTCCCTGAATGCCGCAACCCGGTCCTGGGAGGAGTCGAGCAGGAACATCACCTCGTAGCGCAGATCGGCCACGTCGCCGGCGCCGTCGATGTGATGGGGATCGTCGCCGAGCAGCGGCTCGCTGACCTCGGGAGGCTCCGGCAGGGGCCGCCCGTCGACCACGTGCGCCAGGGCGTCCAGCAGCAGCAGGAGCCCCTTGCCGCCGGCGTCCACGACCCCGGCGGTGCGCAGCACCTCCAGAAGCTCGGGGGTGCGCTCCAGGCTCTCCCGCCCGGCTTCGATGGCCTCCTCGACGACGGTGGCCAGCGGTGCGTCACGCCGGGCGGCCGTCACCGCAGCGGCGGCCACGTCGCGCCCCACCGTGAGAATGGTGCCCTCCACGGGACGGGCGACCGCGCCGTAGGCGGCCTCGGAGGCCGCCTGCAGGCTGCCGGCCAGGCCGTTGGCATCGATCGTGACCGCCTCGCGCCAGGCGCCGACCATCGCCCGCAGGAACTGCGACACGATGATGCCGGAGTTGCCCCGCCCGGCAGCCAAGGCGCTGTCGTAGATCGCCTGGCACACCCCCCTGAGATCGCAGTCGCCGGGCAGGGCGTCCACAACGGCCCGCAGCGTGAGCGACATGTTCGTACCGGTGTCGCCGTCGGGCACCGGGTAGACGTTCAGAGCGTCGATGACGGACCGGTGCTCGGCCAGCGCCTCGCTGTAGCGGCGCATGAACAGGCTGACGTGGTCGGCGGTCAACCGATCCAAAGTGGCCATCGCGGGGAATATTAGCGAGGACCGGTCCGACTCCCGGGAACGCCTGCGCCCGCCGAACCGCGCCCGACGGGCGCGATCCGCACTACCCTGCCGGTCACGCTCGGCGGGACACCCGCCGGGCGCTGTCACATATCGGGAAGGGCAGGCAAGTGCAGGGCGTCGTCAAGTCGTACGACCCGAGAACCGGTGACGGTGTCGTCGTGCGCGACACCGACTTCATCGAGTGCGACCTCGCAACCGACGCTCTCGAGGGATCGATGTTCCGCTTCCTCCGCCAGGGCCAGCGAGTGATCTTCGACCTCGACGCCGACGGTCGTGCCACCTCTCTGCGACTCGGCAGTGAGGTGGACCTGGGTACCCCGCCGCACCTCGTCTGAGCCGCCCGACCCCCCGCAACGCAACGGCCGAAACATGACAACGCTTCACGTCCGACCGCCCACCACCCACAAGCGCCTGGTTGACTGGGTGGAGCAGTACCGCAGAGTCCTCGAACCCGACGACGTGCACTGGTGCGACGGCAGCGAGGCCGAAAGGGACCGGCTCTGCGCCGAGTTGGAGTCCTCCGGCACGTTCCGCCGACTCAACGGCGAGTTGCGGCCCAACACCTTCCTGGCACTCTCGGACCCCGCCGACGTGGCCAGGGTGGAGGACCGCACGTTCATCGCCTCCGTCGACCCCGACGATGCCGGTCCCACCAACAACTGGCGCGCCCCGGCGGAGTTGAAGGGGGAACTCCTCGAGCACTTCAGCAGTGCCATGCGCGGCCGGACCATGTACGTGATCCCCTACAGCATGGGGCCGTTGGGGTCGCACATCTCCCAGATCGGCGTGCAGCTCACCGACTCGGCCTACGTGGTGGTGAACATGCGGATCATGGCGCGCATCGGCGACGCCGTGCTCGCCGAACTCGGCGACGACGGCGCTTTCGTCCCGTGCCTGCACTCGGTGGGCCACCCCCTGGCCGACGGGGAACCCGACGTCCCGTGGCCCTGCGACGCCGACCACAAGTACATCGCCCACTTCCCCGAGACCCGGGAGATCTGGTCGTACGGCTCGGGCTACGGCGGCAACGCCCTGCTGGGCAAGAAGTGCTTCGCCCTGCGCATCGCCTCGGTCATGGCCCGCGACGACGGCTGGCTGGCCGAGCACATGCTGATCATGAGCGTCACCCCGCCCGGGGGGCCGAAGTACTACGTGGCCGGGGCCTTCCCGTCGGCCTGCGGCAAGACCAACATGGCCATGATGGTGCCGACCCTGCCGGGCTGGAAGGTCGAGACCCTGGGCGACGACATCGCCTGGATGCACTTCGGCGACGACGGCTGCCTGTACGCCATCAACCCCGAGAACGGCATCTTCGGGGTGGCGCCGAACACCTCGCGCGCAACCAACCCCAACGCTCTCGACACGATGTGGGGCAACTGCATCTTCACCAACGTGGCCGCCACCGCCGAGGGCGACGTGTGGTGGGAGAACCTGACGTCAACCCCGCCGGAGGGACTCACGGACTGGCGCGGCCGGCCCTATGCGCCCGACTCGGGGGAACCGGCGGCGCATCCCAACGCCCGCTTCACCGCACCCGTCTCCCAGTGCCCCTCGATCGCACCCGAATGGGAGGACCCCGCCGGCGTGCCCATCTCGGCCATCGTCTTCGGCGGGCGACGGGCACGCAACGCCCCGCTGGTCACCGCGGCCCGCGACTGGCGCCACGGCGTGTTCCTGGGCTCGATCCTCAACTCCGAGACCACCGCCGCGGCCACCGGCGAGCTCGGCAGGGTGCGCTTCGATCCCTTCGCCATGCGGCCGTTCTGCGGCTACAACATGGGCGACTACATGGCCCACTGGCTGGCGATGGGCGCCGCCCGCGACCCCTCCCGCCTGCCGAAGATCTTCTGGGTGAACTGGTTCCGGCGCGGCGACGACGGGCGCTTCCTGTGGCCCGGCTTCGGCGAGAACTGCCGCGTGCTGCGCTGGATCGTCGAGCGGGTCGAGGGCGGCGGCGAGTCCGTCGAGACGCCGCTGGGGTTCACGCCCTCGGCGGGCGCGCTCGACCTGTCGGGCCTGCCCGTGCCGCCGGAGGACATGGCGGAACTCCTGTCCGTGGACCGGGATGCCTGGCGAGGCGAGCTGGACCTCATCCGGCGGCATTTCGCCAGCTTCGGGGAGCACCTGCCGGCGGGGTTGTGGGAGGAACTGGCGGCGCTGGAAGCGCGCCTGGAGGCCTGAGCGCCCATCCCGGCCGGCCGCTGTCCCGCCGCTGGCTCAGATCTCCACGACGGGGCACGTGAGAGTGCGCGTGATACCCGCCACCGACTGGATCTGGCTGATGACCATGCGCCCGAGGCTGTTCATGTCCGGCGCCGTGGCCTTCACGATGACGTCGTAGGGGCCGGTCATGACCTCGGTGGACGCCACCCCCTCCATGGTGCGGATGCCGCGGGCCACCTCGGCGGCCTGGTCCATCTCGGTCTGGATCAGGATGTAGGCGCTGACACTCATCTCGACCCCCCGATCTCGCGACATCGGCAGGAGCATCGTAAGCCAGCCCCGCCGGGCGTCCGAATCGGCCGGTGGCCGGCTGCTGGCGCGTTCGTGGCCCGGCGGGAACCGGGCCACGAACGGGGGGGAGGAGAAAGTCAGCCGGCCACGTCGATGGCGCCTGCCGTTGCTCCCCCGACGGGCACCTTGCGGGGCTTGGCCACCTCGGCGAGGGGGACGACCAGCTTCAGCACGCCGTTGCCGTAGTCGGCCTCGACCGCCTCGTGGGCCAGGGCACGACCGAGGTGCAGGCGCCGCTCGAAGGCGCCGTGCGGGCGACCGGCACTCACGGCGGTGGCGTCGGCAACGTCGGGCGCCTCGCGCCGGCCGGAGACGGTGACGTCGCGTCCCTCGACGGTGATGTCGATGTCAGCCGGATCGACGCCCGGCAGGTCCATCCACACCTCCACCCGATCCTCGAACCGGTAGACGTCGTAGGGAGCGGAGAAGGTGGCGGACGCGGGGACGGCGAGTGGAGCGAGACGATCGAACAGGCTGGGAGTGAACGGGCTCGGGAACATTTGCTCTTCCTTTCGGTTGTCACTGCGCGGTTTCGCACTCTGCGATTCCGACGGCCGCCGTAACGGCCGTTCGAGTGGTTCAACAACCGGCGCCGGGGAATATTCCCGCCGCCACGCCGGCCGGGCGGGCGTCCGGTCGGGAGCGGCGGTGGCCGTTCGCTCCTTCGGCGCAGGCGCAAGGCACTCGAATCGGCCCCCGGCGCCCCCTCCGTCCCGTGTCCGCTGCAGTCCGGGCGGGGTGATGCGGGGGCTCAGCCGATGATCATGGTCCGGATGATCAGCCCGACGATGAACAGCCCGCCCCACCCGTAGAGCAGGTAGTGACGCCGGCGCCCCAACTGTGTGCGATAGCTGAAGAGGATGCCGATGGCCGCGAGGGTCACGAAGCCGTAGAACGTGTGGACGCCCGGCACCTCGCGGCCGTCGCCGGCCATGAGGACCACGCCGACGACGATCTCGGCGACCAGCAGCAACTGCGCCCCCAGCACGAACCACCACAGGGCGCGGGCGCGCAACTTCGGGAGCCTGTGGGCCGCCAGCGCCCAGGCGGCGGCCGCACCGTTGCCCGCCAGGACCGCCCAGGCGAGCGTGGCGTGGGCGTCGACCAGGGACTCCATGCCCACCGTGGCGGTCACACCTGCCGGCCGGTCCCGGGGACCATGCTCAGGCGAAGAGGTCGGGCTCTTGCGGACCGTTGCGACGCAGCCCCGGCCGCACGAACCATTCGGTGCCGAAAGCGGCGGCGAATTCCTCGTCTCCCAGGTTCAGGAAGAACGAATCGGCCCCGATCTGGCTGGCGTGGACGGCCATGGCGGCCCGCTTCAGATCCAGGACGCCGGTGACATCCACGGCATGGGTGATGTCGGCGTCGGGCAGGCCGAACTCGTCGCTGTCGGCGCGCTCGGTGCGCTCCGCGTTGACCGGCGTACCGGCACGCTCCGCCGCCTCGACCATCTCCCTGATGCGGTCGCGGTTCATCGTCGCCCAGTAGACGCGAGGTGTTCCCGCAAGCTCGGCCGCCCGGGTGCCGACCCGGTGCACGGCGATGTGGTCGGGGTGGCCGTAGCCGCCGTGGCTGTCGTAGACGGTCAGCACGTCGGCACGCTCGTCGCTGAGAACCTCCGCCAGGCGCCCGGCCGCCTCGTCGACGTCGGCCTGCCAGAACGATTCGGGCGCGTCGTTCTCCGGCGCTCCGGACATGCCCGAGTCCCGGTAACCCAGGAACACCACGCGCTGGCACCCCAGCAGTGCCGCCGAGTCCCGGGTCTCCCGCTCGCGCCAGGCACCGAGCTCGGTGCCGTCGGGCACGACGCCGGGGATCTGCTCCCCCTCCTCCCCCCTCGTGGCCAGCACCAGCACCACCCGGTGCCCGGCCGCGGCCGCTTTGGCCATGGTGCCGCCGGTGGCGATCGCCTCGTCGTCGGGGTGGGCGTGGAAGCAGACCAGCGTTGCCACGGCGCTCAGGCTAGGTGTGCCGCTGCCGTGATGGGCTCGGGACGTCACCGGGTCGCACCGTGAGGCGCGCCGGTCAGGCGATGACGCCGCCGGCGCGGAGTGCCGCTCGCTCGCCCGCGTTCAGGCCCAACTCCTCGAGGACCTCGTCGGTGTCCGCTCCGGGCTCCGGCGGCGGCCGGCCCACCCCCGAGGGGGTGCGGCTGAACCGCGGCGCGGGAGCCGGCTGGGTCACGCCGTCGACGGTCACGAAGTTCTTCCGGGCCTCGTTGTGCGGGTGCCGGGGGGCCTCGCCGAAGTCCAGGACGGGTGCCACGCAGGCGTCGCTGCCCTCGAAGACGTCGCACCACTCGTCCCGGGTCCGGGTGGCGAAGGTCGCCGCCAGGGCCTCGCGGGCCGCGGGCCAGCGGGCCCGGTCGTACTGGTGGGGCAGCTCGGCGGGGTCCACGTCGAGCAACTGCAGCATCTCGGCGTAGAACTGGGGCTCCATGGGGCCGACGCTCATGTAGCCGCCGTCAGCGCATTCGTAGACACCGTAGAAGTGGGCGCCGCTGTCGAAGATGTTCGTGCCGCGCTCGGTCCACCAGCCGGCGCCGTGCAGCCCGTAGACGGCGGTTGCCAGCAGCGCGGCGCCCTCGGCCATGGCGGCGTCGATGACCTGTCCCCGGCCCGAGCGCTGAGCCTCCAGCATCCCGGCGACCATCCCCAGTGCCAGCACCATGCCGCCGCCCCCGAAGTCCCCGATGAGGTTGAGCGGCGGCACCGGCGGTCCGCCGAACGTGCCGATCGCCGACAGCACACCCGACAGTGCGATGTAGTTGATGTCGTGGCCGGCCGTCGGGGCCAGCGGGCCGTCCTGGCCCCAACCCGTCATGCGCCCGTAGACCAGGCGGGCGTTGCGGGCCAGGCAGACGTCGGGACCGACCCCCAGGCGTTCGGCCACCCCCGGGCGGAACCCCTCGACGAGGCCGTCGGCACCGGCGACGAGCCGCAGGACCAACTCCTGGCCTTCCGGGTTCTTGAGATCCACGCCGATCGAGCGGCGGCTCCGGCGCAGGATGGCGCCGGAGAGCGCCCGGTACTCGGGGTTCGCCGCCGGGACGGCCCGATCCACGCAGACGACGTCCGCACCCATGTCGCCCAGCATCATGGCGGCGAACGGGCCGGGGCCGATCCCGGCCAGCTCCACGATCCTGACCCCTTGCAGTGGGCCCATCGGGGCCTCCTCTCGGTCCGTTGCGCTCCCGGGGGCGTGCCGCGACGTCAGAGCCGCCGCAGCAGGTCCCGCTTCTTCTCCTCGAACTCGGCCTCCGACAGGATGCCCAGCTCCACGAGCTCATACAGCTTGCGGATCTGGTCGGGGATGTCGAGGCTGGCCTCCGGCGGCTCCCCCCGGTCCGGCCGTTGGCCGGGCGCCAAGTGCTGGGCGGCCTCCGAGTGCTGGGCGGCCTCCGGGTAGTCGGCGGCCTCCGGATGGTGGGCAGCCTCCGGGTAGTGGGCAGCCTCCGGATGGTGGCCGGCCTCGGGGGGTTGGGCCGGCTCGGGAGGCTGGGCGGCCTCCAAGCGCCGGACCTCGGCCTCGCGCAGGAGCCGGTACACCTCGCGGCGCACGTCGACGGGCCGCGGGACGAAGGCGAGGTTGCGGACGTGACCGTCCACGACCGAGTGCACGGCCAGGGTCCCCACGCGGAGCAGGCGCTCGCGGAACGTCTGGGTGATCCGGATCTCGTCCACCAGGTCGAGCCGCAACTCGATGCCGCGCCAGCGCGGCACGCCCTTCCAGTACACGATCCGCCGGTCGGTGACCAGGTAGTAGGTACTCGCCCAGCGGACCACGCGGATCCCCAACGCAACGGCCGCCACGCCCGCCAGCACCGCGGCGACCACCACCGCCGGGAGCGGGAAACCGACCGCTACCACCACGATGGCCACGGCCGTGAGAACCACGAAGACGCCGAGTTGCCCGGCCAGATAGGTCCAGTGGGGTCGGGTCTCGACCGCGACCTTCTCGTCGACCGAGATCAGCCGGACCGGGAAGGGCACGACTCAAGCGTACCGATCCCACCGGGCCGAGCCGGGAGCCCGGCGGTGTCCCGGGCTCAGTCCCAGCCGAGTTCTTCGAGCCGCTCGTCGTCGATGCCGAAGTGGTGGGCCACTTCGTGGATGACCGTGATCCGCACCTGCTCGACGATCTCGTCCTCGTCCTCACAGATCTCGCAGATGGCCAGGCGGTAGATGGAGATGCGATCGGGCATGATCATCCCGCCGTAGTGCTCGCGCTCGGTCAGCGGGATGCCGTCGTAGAGGCCCAGCAGGTCGGGATCCTCCGACGAGCGGTCCACCACGAACACCGCCAGGTTGTCGATGGCCTCGTTCAGCTCGTGGGGTATCAGGTCCAGCGCCTCGGCCACCAGGGCCTCGAAGCGCTCGTGCGACACCTCCACGGCGCCACGCTAACCGTGGCGGAACCCGGTGTCCGAGCCTGTCCGGGTGGGGCTCCCGGTGGCCTCGGAATGGCCGCCTACGGCGCCGCCGACATCCCCGGCCTCGGTTCGCGGCGCCGGATGACCTCAGCGATGTTGGGTAGCCTCCGCCGTGTCGGGGTGAGATGTGTCCCCCCAACCGGCAACGTCAAGGAGCCTTCATGGACGAGTTCCCGGTCGCCACGAGCCCTGCGCCCGGCTTCATGAATGTGGACTGGGAGCAGCGGGTGGACTTCGAGCGACTCCGCTGCTACCGGCTGCAGCGCGTCCGTGAGCAGCTCGAGAAGGCCGAACTCGGGGCGCTGCTGCTCTTCGAGACGTCGAACATCCGCTACGCCACGAGCACCCACATCGGCTACTGGGCCTTCAACAAGGGCGAGCGGTACGCACTGGTCACCCGTGACGGCGGCCCGTGGATCTGGGACTTCGGCTCGGCCGCGCGGGCGCACCGGCTGCAGTTGCCCGGGCTGTACGACGAGCAGAACTCCCGTGGCGGCAACACCGGCCTGCAGGGGGCCATCGCCCCGAGCGCGGGGCTGCACGCCGCCGCGGTGCGCGAGCTGCGCGGCGTGCTGGCGGACGAGGGTCTCGCCGGCGCCCCCATCGGGGTGGACATGGCCGAGACGTCGATCTTCCTGGAGCTTCGGGCCCAGGGGCTCGACGTGCGCGACGGCCAGCAGCCGATGATGCTGGCCCGCGAGGTCAAGAGCGCCGACGAGATCATGCTGCTGACCCAGGCCTGCGCCATGGTCGACGGGGTGTACCAGCAGATCTTCGAAGCGCTCAAGCCCGGCATCCGGGAGAGCCAGATCGTGGCGCTGGCGACCTCGTACCTCTTCGACGTGGGGGCCGAGACCGTGGAGGCCGTCAACTCGATCGCCGGCGAGCGCTGCAGCCCGCACCCGCACGTGTTCTCCGACCGCTTGCTGCGGCCCGGCGACCAGGCCTACTTCGACATCATCAACGTCTTCAACGGCTACCGCACCTGCTACTACCGGACGTTCGCCGTGGGCCGGGCGACGCAGGCCCAGCGGGACGCCTTCAAGCAGTCACGGGAGTGGATGGACGCCGCCATCGCGCTGGTGCGCCCGGGCGTGACGACCGACGAGATCGCCGGGGTCTGGCCCGAGGCGCACGAGTACGGCTTCGAGAACGAGATGGAGGCCTTCGGGCTGCAGTTCGGCCACGGGGTCGGCGTCGGCCTCCATGAGCGCCCCATCATCAGCCGGCTGAACTCGCTGGCCGAGCCCATCGAGATCGTCGAGGGCATGGTCTTCGCCCTCGAGACCTACGCACCCGCCACCGACGGGCGCTCGGCCGCCCGTATCGAGGAGGAGGTCGTCGTCACCGCCGAGGGGCCGCAGATCATCACACTGTTCCCGTGCGAGGAACTGATGGTGGCCAGCGCCTACTAGGAGACTGCTGAGCAATGCGGCGAACCGCGGCATCCGTCATTCCGGCGGAGGCCGGAATCCAGTGCCCAGCGACTCGGCGGGAACTGCAGCCGAGCTACTCGGCACGCTCCTAGAGGGAGGCCAGGCATGAAGGCAGCCGTCTACCACGGCCGGCGCGACATCCGCATCACCGACGTGCCGCGCCCGGAGCCGGCGGCTGGGGAACTCCTGGTGCGCGTCACCGGCGTGGGGATCTGCGGGACCGACGCCTCGGAGTACGCCGGTGGACCGCACATGTTCCCCGTCCATCGCACCGACCCGGTGACGGGCCACAGCGGGCCGATGGTGCCGGGCCACGAGTTCGCCGGCGTCGTGGCGGGAACCGGGACGGGCGTGGTGGGTTTCGCCGAGGGCGAACCGATCGCCTCCGGAGCGGGTATCTCCTGCGGTGCCTGCGGGCCTTGCGCCGCGGGGCGCACGAACCTGTGTGAGCACTACTCCACCGTCGGCCTGCAGCGCCACGGCGCCCTGGCGGAGTTCACCACGGTGCCGGCATCGGCCTGCGTCAACCTGCGGGACCGGACGCTGGCTTCCGACGTCGCCGCCATGGCGCAGCCCATGTCCATCGCCGCCCATGCCGTGGCGCGTGGTCGGGTCGGCTCCGGTGAGCACGCCGTGGTGGTCGGGACGGGCGGCATCGGCGCCTTCGTGGTGCATGCGGCGGCCCGGCTCGGCGCCGAGGTGACCGGCGTCGATCTCGACGCGGGCCGCCTCGAGGTGGCCTCCGCCCTCGGGGCGCACACCACCGTCGCGGCCCAGCGCAACATGCCGCTGGTCGACCTGCTCGCCGGCGCGGCGCCAAGCGTCGTCTTCGAGTGCACCGGGGTGCCTGCCATGGTGCAGGAGGCCACCGACCTGGTCCACCCTGGCGGCAGGATCGTGGTCGTCGGGCTGCAGGAGGCGCCCGTGGCCGTGGACCTGCGCTCGCTGGCGCTGCGCGAGAAGGAGTTGATCGGCACGCTGGCGCACACCTTCGAGGCCGACTTCGGCCGGGCCGTCGAGATGCTGGAGTCCGGCGGCGACGTGTGGCGGCTGGTGGCGCCGGCGGTGCTCCCGCTCGAAGACCTCGTGGCCTGCGGCCTGCTGCCGATGGTCAGCGGGGTTCCGACGCCCATCAAGACACTCTTCGACCCGCGGATCGATTCGCCCCGTCCGCTGATGACGGGCTGAGCCCGCCCCGGCGTGGGCACCGGCAACAGAACACGGAGGATCTCATGACCGAGCCCACCCCTGCGTCGGGCGACTCCAGTGCCGGCAAGGCATCCACCGCAAGCGTCGGATTCTCCGGACTCGGCCGCATGGGGCGCCTCATGGCCGCGAACGTTCAGCGAGCCGGCTTCGACCTGACCGTGCACAACCGGACACATGCCAGAGCCGAGTCGTTCGCCGCCTCGACGGGCGCCAAGGTCGCCACTTCGGGGCGCGAGCTGGCCGAGGCCGCTTCGATCATCATCGCGATGGTCGCCGACGGACCCGCGGTGGCAAGCCTTCTCGAGGGACCCGACGGCATCGCCGCCGGATTGTCTCCCGGCGACATCGTCGTGGACATGGGCACGACCGGCCTGGAGCACACGCAGCGGGCGCGCCGGTCCGTGGAGGCGGCCGGGGGGCACCTCATCGAGGCCCCCGTCTCCGGCAGTACCGCCGCGGCCGAGGCGGCCACGCTGCTGGTGATGACGGCGGGCGACGAGGCCGCGGCCGCCGCGGCCGGCCCCGTGCTGGCGGCGATGTCGGCCCGGATCGTCCACGTCGGCGGACCGGGGGCCGGCGCCGCCTTGAAGCTGGCGGTCAACTCGGCGCTCTTCGCCCTCATGGGTGCCGTCGGCGAGTCGCTGGTGCTCGCCGAGCGGGCCGGCGTGCGCCGGGAGGTGGCCTACGAGGTGTTCGCCTCCTCGGCGATCGCCGCCCCGGTGGTCAACTATCGCCGTGCGGCCTTCGAGAAGCCGCTGGAGACCCCCGTCAGCTTCGCCCTGGACCTCGCCATCAAGGACCTCGACCTGACATTGGCGTTGGCGGAGGCCGTCGGCGCGCCGATGCCGCAGGCCACCACGAACCGGGCCGTGCTGCGCGAGGCCTCCGCGTCCGGACTCGGCGGAGCCGACATCGGCCAGATCGCCGTCCACCTGCGAGGCGGCCCCTGACGGCCGAGGCGCCGGACGCTGTCGCAGGGCTTCGGTAGCCTCCGGAACCGTGAGCAGTGGTCTCGCTTCCGGCGTCCCGGTTCCCGGTGACCGGGACGCTGCCGGGCCCGCCGGCGACGTGGCGCACCTGCTCGACGACCTCGATGAGGCGCAGCGCCTCGCGGTGACCTCGACGGCGGCGCCGCTGTGCATCCGGGCGGGGCCGGGTAGCGGCAAGACCCGGGTGCTGACGCGGCGCATCGCCTACCGCATCGCCACCGGCGACTGCGAGGCACGCTTCTGCGTGGCGGTGACGTTCACCCAGCGGGCCGCCGCCGAACTCCGCTCCCGCCTGGCCGAACTCGGGATCCGCGACCGCGTGGCGGTGGGTACGTTCCACGGCCTCGCCGCCCGGCAGCTGCGCCGGCACGCCACCGACGACGGCCGGCCGGCGCCGGACATCCTCGCCGACCGCTCCCGGGCGCTGGAGGGGCTGCTGTCACCCCGCGAGTCGGCGCAGGCCGTGCAGGCCGAGCTGGACTGGTGCGCGGCGCGCAGCATCCGGCCCGCCGACTACCCGGCCGCAGCGCAGGACGCCGGCCGCCGCACACCGCTGGCGCCGGGCCGCCTCGCCGAGGTGATGACCCGCTACGCGGCCACGAAGCGGCGCCTGGGCATGGTCGATTTCGCCGACCTGCTGCGGCTGGCGGCCGAGCGCCTCGAGAACGACGCGGCCACCGCCGAGGCCTGGCGCTGGGGTCGCCGGCACTTCTTCGTCGACGAGTTGCAGGATCTCACCCCGGCGCAGCTCCGGCTGCTGCGCGCCTGGCTCGGCGACCGCTCCGACCTGTGCGCCGTGGGCGACCCGGATCAGGCCATCTTCGGCTGGGGCGGTGCCGACCGGCGCATCCTCGAGGGGTTCGCCGGGCTGTTCGCCGGCGCCACCGTCGTCGACCTGCGTAGCAACTACCGCTGCAGCCCCGGCATCGTCGCCCTGTCGGGTGTGTTGAGGGACGGGGGCGCCCCGGCGGGCACCGCGGCCGCCACGCAGGACGCCGATCCGGGCCCCTTCGTCGAGCCTGCGCCTCTCGTCGTGGCGTATCCCACGGCCGCCGCCGAGGCCGCCGGCCTCGCCGCCGCGGTGCGCCATGCCCGGGCGCCCGGCGACGGCTGGTCCGACCAGGCGGTGCTCGTGCGCACCCGGCGCCAGGTCGGCGAGATCGTCGAGGCGCTCGGGGCGGCCGGGGTGCCGGCCCGCGTCGCCGACCCCGATGCCGCGGGCGAGGCGCCCGAACCCGACGCCGTGTGCGTCTCCACGATGCACGCCGCCAAGGGCCTCGAGTGGCCGATCGTGCACGTGGCCGGGCTCGAGGAGGGTCTCGTCCCGGTGGCCGGCGCCGAGCGGCGCCGGATGCTGGAGGAGGAGCAGCGCCTGCTCTACGTGGCGCTGACGCGGGCACGCCGCTGTCTGCACCTCAGCTGGGCACGCGAGCGGGACATCGCCGGCCAGCCCTCCCAGCGCCGGCCCTCCCGCTGGCTGGCGTCACTCGACGAGGTCGGTGCCCGCAGGGCGGCGGCCGGTCCCCGCAACCCGGGGGCGCGCCCTGCGGGACAGCCACCGCCCTCCATGGGTGTTCCCGAAGAGCCGCTGGCGGTCTCGCTGTCGGCGTGGCGCGATCGGGCGGCTCGGGCGGCGCGCATCGCACCGGCCGCGGTGCTGAGCGACCGCGACCTCGCCGCCATCGCCGAGAGCCGTCCCGCCACGGTCGCCGAGCTGGGCATCGTCACCGACCTCGGCGCCTCGCGCCTGGACCGGCTGGGGCAGGAACTGGTCGCCCTCGTCGCCGAGCACGCCGCCGGCGAAGTCCCCCGGAGCCCGCCCGACTCCTAGCCGTCCTCCCCGGTGGGCGCGGGCACGCCCTGCACGATCTCCAGCAGCAGATCGCCCGCCTCCACGGCGCTCGAGCCCTCGATGCAGACCCTCCCCACGGAGCCCGCGATGGGCGCGGTGACCCTGGTCTCCATCTTCATGGCCTCGATCGTGGCGACGGCCTGGCCCTTGGTGACCGCCTCGCCGGCGGCCACGTACAACTCGGCCACGCCGCGGAACGGCGCCCCCACGTGGCCCGGATTCCCGGGATCCGCCTGCTCGGCCCCTGCGCTCGGCAGGGTGGAGTCGCGCAGGCGGGCGCTGATCGGGCGCAACTCGCCGTTCAGGCGGAAGATGATCGAGCTGAATCCCCCCTCGTCCACCTCGCTGATGGCCTCGATGCCGACGCTGATCCGCTGACCCGGCCCCAACTCCACCAGGATGTCGTCGGCACCCTCCTCCAGGCCGTACCAGAACTCCTTCGTGCCGAGCACCGACAGGTCGCCGTGACGATCGGCCATCGCCGCCTGCGATCGGGCGGGCTCGGGGAACAGCAGCGCCGACAGCACCCGGCGGGCGTTGCCCGACTGCAACTCCTGCTCCTGGGCCGCGCTGAGGCCCGGCGGCGGCGGCGTCTCGGTCCGGCCCGCCAGCGCCGCGGTGCGGAACGGTTCGGGGAATCCCCCCGGTGGCACACCCAGGGCGCCCTGCAGGAACGACACCACCGAGACCGGCAGGTCCACGTCGCCGGGATTCTGCTCGAGCTGGCGGGGCGTGATGCCCGTCGACACCAGGTGCAGGGCCAGATCGCCGACCACCTTCGAGCTGGGCGTCACCTTCGGCGGCCGACCCAGGATCTCGTTGCAGGCGGCGTACAGCTCGGCGACCTCCTCGAAGCGCTCGGCGAGGCCCAGCGCCGAGGCCTGGAAGCGCAGGTTGGAGAGCTGCCCGCCGGGGATCTCGTGGCGGTACACGGCGTTGGTGGGCGACAGCAGGCCCGCCTCGAACGGGGCGTTGAGGCGGCGCACCAGCTCCCAGTAGGGCTCCAGGGCGCTGATCGCCGCCGCCGACAGTCCGGTCTCCCGCGCGCCGCCGTCGGTGAGGGCCACGATGGCCCCCAGCGAGGGCTGGCTGGTCATGCCCGCCAGCGACGGGACAGCGCCGTCGATGGCGTCCACACCGGCCTCGATGGCGGCCAGGTAGGTGCCGATCTGCCCGCCGGCGGTGTCGTGGGTGTGCAGGTGCACCGGGGCGTCGAAGCGCTCCCGCAGGGCGGGCACCAGCACCGACGCCGCCGGCGCCCGCAGCAGCCCCGCCATGTCCTTGATGGCCAGCACGTGCGAGCCGGCGGCCACGAGCTCCTCGGCCAGTCCCAGGTAGTAGTCGAGGGTGTAGAGCCGCTCGGCGGGGTTCGCCAGGTCGCCGGAGTAGCAGAGGGTGCCCTCCACGAGGCCGCCCGCCTCCCGGGTCGCCCGGATGGCCGGCAGCATCTGGTCCACGTCGTTGAGGGCGTCGAAGATCCGGAAGATGTCGACGCCGCCGCCGCGGGCCTCGGCCACGAACCGCTCGCACACCACGTCGGGGTACGGCGAGTAGCCGACGGTGTTGCGACCCCGCAGCAGCATCTGCAGGCACACGTTGGGAGCCGCCGCGCTGATGCGCTCGAGGCGCTCCCACGGGTCCTCGTGCAGGAACCGCAGCGCCACGTCGTAGGTCGCCCCGCCCCAGCACTCCATGCTCAGCAGCTGCGGCATGCCGTGGGCGTGGCGCCGCGCCCCGGCGACCAGGTCGATTGTCCGCACCCTCGTCGCCAGGATCGACTGGTGGGCGTCGCGAAGCGTCGTGTCGGTGACGAGCACCTCGGTCGTGTCGCGCATCCAGCGGGCGAAGCCCTCGGGCCCCAGCTCGGCGAGGTGCTGGCGGGTGCCGTCCGGCGGCCGGCCTCGAGGGACCGGCGGCAGCTTGGTGGCGGGGTCGGCGATGGCGGGCACCGGGCCGTGGGGCCGGTTCAGGGACACCTCGGCGAGGTAGGTCAGCAGCCGGGTGGCCCGGTTGGCGCTGCGGGCCACCGTCGTGAGGTGCGGGTGGGTGTCGACGAAGTCGGTGGAGACGGCGCCGGCGCAGAAGTCCGGGTCGGTGAGCACCGCCCGGATGAACGAGCGGTTCGTGACCAGGCCCCGCACCCGCAGCTCGGCGACCGCCCGCACGGCCCGCCGCCGGGCGGTGTCGAAGTCCGGCCCCCGGCAGGTCACCTTGGCCAGCAGCGAGTCGAAGTACGGGGTGACCTCCGCGCCCACGTAGACGGCGTCGTCGACCCGCACGCCCGCCCCGCCCGGCGTGCGGTACACGCGCACCCGCCCGGTGTCGGGCCGGAAGTCGTTGCGGGGATCCTCGGCGGTCACCCGGGTCTGGATGGCGAAACCGTCGACGCTGATGCTCTCCTGGCGCAGGCCGAGCTGCTCCAGCGTCGCCCCGCCGGCGAGCCGCAGCTGGGCGGCCACGATGTCCACCCCGGTGATCTCCTCGGTGACAGTGTGCTCCACCTGGATGCGGGGGTTCATCTCGATGAACACGTAGCGGCCCGAGCGGTCCAGCAGGAACTCCACAGTGCCGGCGTTCGAGTAGCCGATCGAGCGGGCGAAGGCGACGGCGTCGTCCAGCAGGCGCCGGCGGACCGCCTCGTCGAGTTCCCGGGCCGGCGCCGACTCGATCACCTTCTGGAAGCGGCGCTGCACCGAGCAGTCCCGCTCGAACAGGTGGACCGCGTCGCCGGTACGGTCGCCGAGGATCTGCACCTCGATGTGGCGGACGCCCGACAGCGCCTCCTCCAGGAAGACCGTGTCGTCGCCGAGAGCCGAGGCCGCCTCCCGGCGGGCCCCGTCGAGGGCGCCCGGCAGGTCGTCGGCGTGCTCGACGCGGCGCATCCCCCGCCCGCCGCCCCCGGAGACCGCCTTCACGAACAGCGGGAAACCGATCTCGGCCGCCCAGCCGGCGGCGTCCGCGTCCGAGGTCAGCGCCGGCGACTGCGCCAGCACCGGCACGCCGGCGGCCTCGGCCGCGCCCCGCGCCGCCACCTTCGAGCCGGCCAACTCCAGCACGTCCGGCGTGGGGCCGACGAAGGTCAGCGATGCCTCCTCGCAGGCCCGCGCCAGCGTGGCGCTCTCGGACAGGAACCCGTAGCCGGGATGCACGGCGTCGGCGCCGCAGGCCAGGGCTGCGCCCACGATCGTCTCGATGTCCAGGTAGGGCCGCAGCGGATGCTCCGGTGCCCCGATCTCGTAGGCCTCGTCGGCCTTGATCCGGTGCAGGCTGCCGATGTCGGCGTGCGTGTGCACGGCCACCGTGTCGATACCCAGTTCGGTGGCCGCGCGGAAGACGCGGATCGCTATCTCGCCGCGGTTGGCGACGAGCAGTTTGCGGATCGGCAGTGCGGACTCGGCCATCAGCGCTGCGACCCTACCCCCGCCACCACCGGCTCCGGAGCCACCGGCGATCGCGTCGTGGGATGCACCTAGCCTCTGCAGCCATGGGAAACGACCGCCCCGCCGGAGAGTGCTACACGCACGGCTATCACCCGGCGATCGTGGGCTCCTACACCCGGCGCACGGCGGAGAACAGCGCCGCCTTCCTGCTGCCCCATCTGCGATCCGACGCCGCGGTGCTCGACGTCGGCTGTGGCCCGGGCACGATCACCCTCGGCCTGGCCCGGCGAGCCGGCCGGGCGGTCGGCCTGGACATGTCGGCCGAGATGGTCGAGGCGGCGAGTTCCCGGGCGGCCCGTGAAGGGGTCGGCAACGTGACGTTCGAGGTGGGTTCGGCGTACGGGCTGCCCTTCGACGACGGTGCCTTCGACGTGGTCCACACCCATCAGGTGCTGCAGCATCTGGCCGACCCGGTCGCCGCCCTGGTGGAGTTCCGGCGGGTGCTGCGCCCCGGCGGCCTGGTGGCGGTGCGCGACTCCGACTACGCCACGATGGTGCATGCCCCCGTCGAGCCGGCCATCGAACGCTGGCTCGACATCTACCACCGGGTCCATGCGGCCAACGGCGGCGAGGCCGACGCCGGCAGGTACCTGCTGTCGTGGGTGCTGGAGGCCGGTTTCGTCGAGCCGGTCGTCACGGCGAGCACGCAGACCTATGCCGACGCCGAGGGCCGGGCCGCCTGGGGCGGCATGTGGGCGGTGCGGGCGACCGACAGCGACTTCGCCCGACACGCCGTCGCCGGCGGGTTCGCCACCCACGCCGACCTGGAGGAGATCTCGGCCGCGTTCACCCGCTGGACGGCCCAGCCCGACGGCTTCTGGGCCTGGCTGAACGCCGAGGTCCTCGCCGAGGCGCCTTCCGTCTGAGGACCGCCCCGCCGCCGGCGCCCGCGGCTGTCACAGGGCCGCGCAAGACTCACGTGCGTGCGTGACGACAGAGGCAGCGGCACCCGGGTGAGCGGCGAGCCGGCGCAGAGCTCCCTGCCGGGTGGCGAGTTGAACGAGGCTCAACAGGATGTGCTCGCCCGGTTGGGGCGGCAGGGCGTCGAGCCTCCCACCTTCGACGCCGGCCTTCGGTCCCGCCTTCGTGAGGACCTCGAGGGCGCCGTTGCCGGCGTGGCCGAGAAGTTCAGCGTCGACGGCCCCCTGGTGATGTACAAGCATCGCCTCTCGGGGGTGTTCGGCTGCGAGGCGTCGTTCCTGCACGAAGACGAGCAGCCATTCGTCTACAACGCCCACCTCGCCAGAGGCGCGGTGGCGCACAAGGCGATCGAGTTGGGAGTCAACTGGAAATCGCCGGACCCTGCGCCCGCCGAACTCGTCGACGCCGCCCTCGATTCACTCACAGAGAGCGACGGGTACCTGGCGGACTGGCTGTATCGGTGCTCCGATGCCGAGCGCGCCGAGCTCCGCGGTCTTGCCGTCAACTCGGCCGCCGCCTTCTTCGATGGCTGGCCGCCGCTGAAGCGGGAATGGCACCCGGTCACAGAGTCGAGTTCCCGAGTGGAGCTGTGTGGCGGCAGGATCGTGTTGAGGGGCAAGACCGACCTGACGCTGGGCCGCGCCCAGGGCGGGTTGCCGCGGAAAGTCATCGTCGACCTCAAGACAGGGCGGCGCCAGCCGAGCGTCCACCGCGACGAACTGCGGTTCTACGCCCTCGTGGAGACCCTCAAGCTCGGCACTCCGCCGAGGGCACTGGCGACCTACTACCTCGAGTCTGCAACCATCGACGTCGAGGCGGTGACCGAGAACATCCTCGAGGTGGCCCTGCGCCGCACTGTCGACGGCGTCGTCCGCTACGCCGAGTTGCACGGCCACCTGGGCCCGCCCGCCGCACCACTCAAGCGGCCCGGCCCGCCCTGCCGCTGGTGCCCCCTCCGGGACGACTGCGCCGAGGGCCAGGAGTTCATCGCCGAAGCCGATTACGACCGCTGAGCGCCCGCAACGGCTGTGATCGGGCACGACTATGGGTCCGACTCTACGTGTCATCCGGAGACGGACCGCACACCGCAGTTCATAGTTTCGGCCTATCGGATCCATCGTCACAAAGATGCTCGAAACACTGGCTGAACAGCGGAAACGGGTCTAGAACGGGACCAGGTGAAGTCTTCGACGAAAGGAGGCAACGATGCTTCCTCACCTGGGACCAGACAGATCCGAGCGATCGAGCCGACGGTGGATCGCACGAGCAGCACCTGTTGTGGGGGCCGTCCTGCTGATCGCCGCCGGCGGGCCGGCGTCGCCGGTGTGGTCGGCGGAGACCAGCGGCGCCTCGAAGCGGGTGCTGATCGGCACCACCCCGGCCCACCACGGCCCGGCGATGTCGTCGGGCTCGTCGATCGGATCGCCGCTGCGCACCTTGGCGGAGGCCTCCGCCAGCGGCAGCTCCAGCACCAGCGTGCGCCGCAGGTCGATCTGCGACGGCGGCCGCGAGGTGTACCAGTTGGCCACGATGTGGTCGGTGATGAGCTGCAGGGCGTACCGCTTGCGCTCCTCGCCGTCGATGCGCATGGCCTTCCCCCGCACCACCACCGAGCGGTAGTTCATCGAGTTGTGGAACGGCGTGCGGGCCATCACCAGCCCGTCCAGATGCGTGACGGTCACGCAGATCTCCTCGCCCTCCCCGGTGCCGAGCATGTGGTTGGCGGCCGCCCTGTGCAGATACAGCCGCTTGTCGTCCCGCCCGTACGCCATGGGCAGCACCAGCGGCCCATCCGGCGTCGTCACCCCCACATGCGCGATCAGCCCCGCATCCAGGATCGCCAGCACATCGTCCCGCTCGTACCGAGCCCGCGGCGCCCCCCGCCGAACCCGGGTCCGGTCCGAAGCCGGCCCGGCCCGCTCAACAGATTCCAACTCACCCACCGGCGAGGATCGTACCGACCGAGATCCCCCGCCAGGGCTGTCGTCAGTCCGCGGTGCCCCGCTCGACGACCCAACAGTGGGCTTGGCCGGTGATCCGGGCGATGGCCTCGAAGTCGGCGTCGTAGTGCAGCACCGTCAGGTCGCGACTCTCCGCAACGGCGGCCACGAGAGCGTCCACCAGGGAGACCGCCCGGTGTCCTCCCTGCTCGGCGAGCCGACCCTGGATGTCGATCGACCGTTGATGGTCGCCGTCTGTGACGGGAACCGACTCGAAGGCGTCCATCCGGCTCAGCAACGCTTCGTGATCCGCGCCGCTGCGAGCGCTGAATCCGAGCTCGAAGACCACAGGCGCGCACACCGCCACGTCCCCGTCGAAAATCAGCGGGGACACCGCAGCCGCCACCACCGGTTTCGAGAGGCGGGCGAGGACGCTCGTGTCGGCCAGGAAGGTGGCTCGTGCCACCTAGCCGCCACCGCCCCACGCTCGCTCGGCCGCCTCGAAGTCGAACCGGCCCTCCTCAGCCAGGAGCGCCACGACCTCCATTCGGCGCCGTGCGTTGACGATCTCCCGCAGCGCGGCATCGATGGTGTCCCGCAGGGTCGTCGTGCCGAGAATCTCCGCCGCCTGTGTAGAGATATCCCGATCTACTTCGACAGATGTCTTCATAGGAAAGTAAGGATATCCAGCTGATCCGGGTGCCGGGCAGTGGATACCGCCGACGGCCATGTTGAAGACCTGCCTGGTCTGCGCGGCGAGGCGTCGCGGCAGCGCCGGCAGCACTCAACTTTCGCAATTCGAGCACTGTTTCTTTCGGAATCCGAGCACCTCTACGTTCGCAATCCGAGCGGTTCGTGGTTCGGAACCGGCGGCTGGGGAGGCTCCCAGATCGGACTCTCGCCGCTCAGGTGTCGCTGAGTGCGACGCGGAGGCGCTTGTTGGCTTTGCCCTTGGACTCGGTCTTGGTGACCTCGAAGCGGCCCACCTCGGCGGTGGAGGCCACGTGGGTGCCGCCGTCGGCCTGGCGGTCGAGGCCCACGATGTCGACCACCCGGATCTCGGTCACCGGCTCGGGGATCAGGTTCACCTTGGTGCGGATCAGGTCCGCATCGGCCAGCGCCTCCGCCCGCGGCCAGAACGACACCTCCACCGGGCGGTCCGCGGCGATCTCGGCGTTCACCAGCTCGGCCACCTGGGCGCCGAAGCCCTCCGGCAGCGGCCCGAACTCGAAGTCCATCCGCGCCCGCAGCGGCTCCATGTTCCCCCCGGTCACCGCCGCGCCCCACTGGTTCCAGATCACCCCGCACAGGATGTGCAGCGCCGTGTGCGTGCGCATGAGCGCATAGCGCCGCTCCCAGTCCAGAGTCCCCCGCACCGCAGCCCCCACCGCCGGGGAATCCCCCTCCAGCGTGTGCCACACCACCGGCCCATGCCCCCGCACATCGGTCACCGCCGCCGACCCACCGTCCCAGGCCAGCGTCCCGGTGTCGTGCGGCTGCCCACCCCCGGTGGCATAGAACGCCGTCGCATCCAGAGCCACTCGCCCCCCATCCTCCACCGCCGCCACGCAGGCGTCGAACGCCCGGCACTGGGCGTCACGCAGATGGATGCGGTCGGTCACGATCTCAGCGCTCATGGCCCCCAAGTCTGCCCCGCCAAATCACCGCCGCCGAGGCCTCTGTTCAGCCGACCTCGCGCTCCCGCTCGCCGTAGGCGTCGACTAGGGGGTGTGACACTGCTCCCAAAGGGTTCATGCTGGCCATATTCGTTTCGTAGGGCCGGTTATCAGCCCCGTAGGGACAGACCTCACCAAGGCTCGCCGGCAGCCTCCCGTTCGGAGTAGCGATCAGACCTTATGCAGGTCTTGGAGCCGGGGTCACGATCTGGATCAGGTTCCCGCAGGTGTCATCAAAGACCGCCATCACAACGGGGCCGACATCGGTGGGCGGCTGAGCGAACTCGACGCCGGCAGCAAGCAGCCGCGCGTGCTCGGCATGAACGTCGTCAACGGTGAACTGTGCAGATGGGATCCCATCGGCGGTGAGAGCGTCGCGGGATGCCCTGGCGGCCGGGTGCGCTGCGGGCTCGAGCAGCAGTTCCGGCCCGTCAGGCTGCTCCGGGGAGACCACGGTGAGCCACGAATACTCCCCGACGGGTACGTCGTGATACTTGCGGAATCCGAGGACCTCGGTGTAGAAGGCGAGGGCCTCGGCCTGGTCGTTGACGATGACGCTGGTCAATGTGATCCGCATCTGCGTCCACCTTTCGTCAGGGGAGGAACCCGCACCCTAGACGCCACCACGAGACGAACCCATCGCCCCACCAGAGGGCATGACGCCGGAGGAAGCGCTCCGAGCGAGCCTCACCCACAAGCCTGACCCTGAGCACGTCGAACACTGGCAAACCCACGGCGACGACATCCTCTAGCCGCCCGCGTGGGCACCATCCGATATAGCCCCCGAACGGTCTCAGCCAAAATCGGCAACCGGAGCCCGCTTTGCAGGCTCCGGCGCCGGTTGGACCGCCGAGCTTGAAGGCTGTGCCTCCAAACAACGGTCAGCCTGGTTGCACCCTAGCGAGGTGACCGATGCCAGTCCACGGCGCTGTGATTGCGTTAGCCAGCCGCGCGATCGGTCATGAGGCGAAGCCGCTCGGCAATGCCGTCCAGTGTCAGATTCTCCTCGAAGTAGATCGGATGTGTCATACGGATGGCTCGTTCGGAGTCGGCGCCGAGCAGCACGACCTCGATGTGCGGCCGGTCGGCGAACTCGCGCTCCCGCTCGCCGTAGACGTCGACGGCCTTCCGACCGTTGTGGAACCGCTCCATGTTCACCAGCCGGCGCTCGGAGCGGTCATAGGTGAGGAGGAAGTGAATGGTCTTGCCCCTGGCCATGTCTCCCTCCCGGTCCTCCGCTGCGGATCCGAGCCACCGCGACTCCGGACACCGAAGCGTACGGCTGTTCCGCTGCGTGCCGACCCGGCAGCCGACCTCAGTAGCCACGTGCGCGCCGGCTAACGCCGGTAAGATGTCGACATTCCTCCCCGCCTTTCCGGCTCGCCGGGAATGGCGGGGATTGTCGTTGGGGTGAGAAGCCTCACCGTGATGCCGACAGTTGCGGTGATCGGTTTCCGAGGCGCTCAGGAGTCCCACGGTTCCCGCGGGTTCGTCGATCGTCTTGCCGAAATGAGCAGGACCCGAGTTCGCCGGCCGCAGACAATTCGTATTCGTCTGTATTACACTTTCGTGGGAGGATGCCCTGTTCGACATTGACCTACTCGATGAGGACAACCCGTTCGAGATCACGAGGCAGGCCCCACACCTGTTCAAGCACGACGCGCTCGGAATCGACGACATCCGCGATGTGTGGCGCAGTGATCCGCTGTTCTATCCGGCCAGACCGCCGGCCCACTGGCTGATGGTTGCGCAAGTCAGCGGCACTGTTCTCGTCGTACCCCTGGCTCCCCCGGATTCGAGCGACCCGACGAAGTGTCGGCCGATCGGTTGCGACGCAGCCGCAGCGGAGCTAGCCGCCCGCTACTTGGAGGACCGATGAACGACTCCACGATGACCCCCGCCGAGGAGCACGAGTTCTACGGCAAGCCCGAGAACCAGATCCCCCAGGGCCCGCCCCGGCGACGCAAGGAGCCGATGACCGACCCGGTCCCGGTGCGGTTCCCGCCCGATGTCCTCGAACAGGTCAGAGCCGCCGCCGAGGCCGACGACCGCTCGGTGTCGTCATGGATCCGGCGAGCCGTCACCCGCACTCTCGAAGCCGACCGTCCCTGACAAACGTCGTCCTCACGGTCGCGGCACGCAGAGATGCCGCTACCGCTGCGTCGTCCCGGAGTTGCCGTTCGGCGCGCACCCCACGCCGATGCCCGACGGCGCCGACCTGTCCCTGCCGGCGATCGCCACCCTCGTCGCCGAGTTCCTCACCGAACTGGACCTGCAGCGGGTCACGCCGGTCTGCAACGACTGGGGCGGCGCGCAGCTCCTCATCAGCCCCGACGGATCGGATCGTGTCGCCAACTTGGTCCTGGTCTCCTGTGAGGCCTTCGACAACTACCCGCCCGGGGCGCCGGGCCGGCTGCTGTGCGCCACCGCGGCGCTGCCCGGCGGCACCT
>CAZTZI010000106.1:0-5669 GCA_964618115.1 uncultured Acidimicrobiales bacterium | reverse complement strand
CGAGGATGAGGGACTGGGTGCCGAGGCGGCCGCGGTCGGCGGCCATGAGGTGTTCGTAGAAACCTCGGGCCAGGCGCAGGCCCGGCAGGTCGAGACTCATGCGTTCGGCCTCGGCGAGGGCGATTCCCATGTCCTTCACGAAGTGCTCCACGAAGAATCCGGGGTCGAAATTGCCGGCGATCATGCGGGTGCCCAGGTTGGAGAGCGACCAGCTGCCCGCCGCCCCGCTCGCCACCGACTCCATCACCGTCTCGAGGTCGAGCCCCGCCTGCCAGGCATAGAGCAGCCCCTCGCAGACGCTGATCATGCCGGCGGCGATGAGGGTCTGGTTGACCATCTTGGTGTGCTGGCCGGCGCCGGGGCCGCCCTGGTGCACCCAGGTGCGCCCCATGGCCTCCCAGCAGCCCGCCAGCGACGCCACCACCTCGGCGTCGCCACCGATCATGATCGACAGGGTGCCCCCTCGGGCACCGACGTCACCGCCCGAGACCGGTGCGTCCACCGCAGCCACACCCTTGGCCGCGGCGGCCTCGGCGATCTCGACGGCCAGCGACGGTTCGCTGGTTGTCATGTCCACGATGATCTCGCCGCCGCTGCAGCCCGCCAGCGCGCCGTCCGACCCCAGGATCACCTCCCGCACGTCGGACGGGTAGCCGACGATGGTGAAGATGACGCCCGACGCCTCGGCCACTTCCCGGGGCGAGTCTGCCCAAGTGGCGCCGCGCGCCAGTAGCCCGTCGGCCTTGGCCCGGGTGCGGGTGTGCACAGTGGCCGGATGGCCGGCGTCCATGAGGTGCCCGCACATGGAAGCGCCCATCACTCCGGTGCCGATCCAGCCGATCGGCACGTCGGCCGGCTCACGTCCAGCGATGTTCACGGTCGTCTCCCTTCGTACCTTCGCGTTCGCCCCAGCGGATCACGCTACGCCCGCTGGCCGCGACTCACCTGTTTGCGGATCTGCACGACCAACCCGTCGCGGCAGCGTCCCTCCGAAACACGAGCGCACATCAAGGCAGCAGGAAACCAGCACGACAAGTAACGGCCCACGCGCGGTGCTGCCACCGCTGAGTTCTGCAACTGGTTGCGATTGCATATTAGTTGCGTTATCGTGGTGTCGTGGTCGATTTCGAAGACCTGCTTGAGCGGGATCTGGCTACGTCGTCGAAAGCAGCCTGCGAGTTGCTGCCCGATGTGGTGGCAGCGCTCGACCATCTTGTCCCGCGCCTCGCCAGCGACGCGGACCGTACGGTGGTGCGACGTTATGTCATTTTTGCCGACACCGCCGCCCGGGCGCTGGCGGACCTGCCCGCCCGCCGCCCCGATGCTCTGCCCGCTTCGGTCGTGATGTACGGACTGCTGCGGCGCAGTTGCGTCGAACTGCCGTGGGTCGCGCCGTCACCTGACGGACTGGGCGCACTCACCGTGTTCGTGGATCGGCTGAGAGGATTCGCCGCTGGGTTGCCCCAGCAATGCACGAGGGCGCGACGAGATATCGACGAGCATCACTTCTCATGGTTCCTCAAGGTCATGGCGGGCGTCGAGCACGAGCAGCGCAGTGTCTCGCCGTTGCGCCGAGCCATGACGACGCTGGGTCTGTCGAGTAGCGACATCGCAGACCTCATGGGCGTGAAGCGCCAAGCGGTCGAGAAATGGCTGCTGGCTGGGCCCCCCATTGAACGGATCGGCAAGATCGGCGCGCTAGCAGAGATCGCCGACATCCTCCAGTACCGGCTGCGCGACGGGATGCCCCCAGTTGTCGTGCGGCGCGGCGCCGAGGCCTACGGCGGGCGCACCATGCTCGAGGTGATCGCCCAGGACGAACATGAGTGGCTGTTGCGGTCCGTCAGGGAGAGCTTCGATTTCACACGCGTTGCCTAGGGCATGAAGACCGCTCCCATCGAAGGCCCCTATTGCCGCGTCGCGGATCCGGAATGGGACGATCCGCTCGACCCGTCATTCGCCGCGGCCACAGGGCAGCGGTGGAACCCACAGGGGATGGACTGCCTGTACTTGAACCGGGACGAAGCCACCGCCCACGCCAATGTGCTGCGCAAGTTCGCGGGGCTGGCGTACGGACCAGAAGACCTCGATGCTGCGACAGCGCCGCTTCTGATCAATGTCGAAGTCCCCGCCGGGAGCGCGGCCGACGGCTACACCGACCACGGGCTCAGGTCTCTCGGACTGCCGGACACGTACCCCTGTGACCCCGACGGCAACCTCATCCCCCACAGCACTTGTCAAGCCATCGGACGAAGTGCCCACGACGCGGGGCTACACGGCGTTGACTATCGGTCCGCGGCACCTGGCGGCAACCGCGAACTCGCATGGTTCCCCCGCGGATCCGCTGCACGAGAAACATCGCGGCTCGCATTTGACGACTGGTGGTGACCCGGCCATCAAGCAGCGTGCCAGATTCGACTGTCGGCTTAGGTGGTCGCCGAGGATCACCTCCCGCATGTCGGATTACTTGATGGCCTGGGGGTTCAGCGGCGAGCCCACGGCGCCGGGGATGACCAGCGGCGGTGCCACGAGTTGGAACTCGTAGACCCCGTCGTCGGCGCAGTCCTCCGCCAGCTCGTCCAGGTACCAGATCTCGCCCACGAAGAGCCCCATGCTGGGGATCATCACCAGGTGCAACGGCTGGAAGGTGCCGGGGATCTCGTTGGGACGCACCTCGGCCCCCCAGGTGTCGGTGGCCAGGGCGGCGATCTCCTTCTCCGCCAGCCAGGGTGCCGACAGCAGCGACAGGCCGGGGGAGTCGCCGGCCGAGTAGCCGTCCCAGCCCGGCAGGTTGCGACGGCGCTGCATGTCGCCGGTGCGGATCAGCACGATGTCGCCGGTGCCGACCTCCACACCGTGGTGCGCGCAGGTCTGCTCGAGCAGGTCGCCGTCGATCGGCTCGCCCGGCTCGAGGTGGTCGCGCCCCAGCGCCCGCGGCACGTCCAGCAGCACGCCGCGGGACACCACCGTCTTCTGGTGCTCGATGCCGTTGCGCTCGGCCCCCTGGGCGGTCACGAGGTTGGCGTCGAAGCCGTTGTACATCTTCCCGCTGTGGAAGATGTGCGACAGGGCGTCCCACTGCGTGCCGCCCTGCAGGAACAGGAACAGCGTGTCGTCGGCGACGCCCCAGTCCTTCGGCCAGTTCTGGAGACCGGCGGCGTGGTCGCTGCCGGTGGCGACCATCTGGTGCACGGGGTTGACCCGGCCGAAGGCACCGGTCTGCGGCCCGTTGCCGTCCAATGGCAGCTCCAGCGAGAACACCTTGCCGGTCCGCACCAGCGAGGCGGACTCGATGATCTTCTCCGGGGTGATGAAGTTGAGGGTGCCGACCTCGTCGTCGTCACCCCAGCGGCCCCAGTTGTTGAACCGGGCGCAGTACTCCTCCACCAGCTCCTTGGTGAGTACGTTGCGGGCGATGGTCATGGCTTTGCTCCTTCTGTGTTGATGGGTGCGGTCTCGGTGGATGCGGTCCCGCCTGTGGGGGATCCGGCCGGGGGCCGGGATTCGAACAGGCGGCGCACGGCGGCGACGTCGAGGTCGCCGAGGCCCTCGGCGGTACCCCGCCGGTAGAGAGGTCGGGTGGCGTCGAGCAGCGGTGTCTCGACGCCGAGCGCCCGGGCGAAGGAACCGATGATGCGGGCGTCCTTGTCGATGATCGCCAGCCGTCCCGCCGGGGGTTCGAAGCTGTCCGCCACCATCATCGGACCCCGGATGTCGAAGACGGCCGAGGTGCCCACGCCGGCGGAGATCACCTCCTGGGTCACGGCGGGGTCCAGCCCGGCGGCAGCCCCCAGGGCGTGCGCCTCGGCGGCGGCCAGCGTGTGCACCGCCGCCAGGAGGTTGGCGACGAGCTTCATGCGCGTGCCGTTGCCGAACGGCCCGAGGTGGTAGGTGCGGCGCCCGATCACGTCGAAGATCGGCGACGCCGCCTCGAGCCCGGCGCGGCTGCCGCTGCCGTACACGATGAGCGTGGCGTCGGCGGCTTGCAGTCCGGTGCCGCTGACCGGCGCATCCAGAAGATCGCAACCCGCTCCGGCGAGGAGGTCGTGGGCGCGCTGTTTCACCTCCAGCGGCAGCGTGCTCGTCTCGACGGCCAGGAGACCTTCCGGTCCGGCGGCGGCCAGTTCCGCCGTCACCTCCTCGAGCGCGCTCGCAGACGGCAGGGAGAGCAACACGACGTCGCTGCGGGCGGTCACTTCGGCAACCGAGGCGACCTCGGTGGCGGCCGAGACGGCGACCCTCGCCGGGTCGATGTCGCAGCCGCAGACCTCGAACCTCGCAGCGACGAGATTGGCCGCCATGGCGCCGCCCATCACGCCCACGCCGATCACCCCGACCCGCGTCCGCGCGCCGCGGCGCACCTCGGGGTTCACCGGCTGGGGCCGGGGATCCTCGCCTGTGGGCGAATCGGCCGGCGGCGGGGAATCGAAGAGGCGGCGCAGGGCGGCGGCGTCGAGGTCACCGAGGCCGGCGGCGAGGCCCCGCTCGTACATCGGGATGGCGGCGTCCAGCAGCGGTGTCTCGGTGCCGACCGCCCGAGCGAAGGCGGCGATGATGCTGGCGTCCTTGTGGATGAGCGCCAACCGCGCCGAGGGGGGGTCGAAGCTGTCGGCCACCATCATCGGGCCCCTGATGTCGAACATGGACGAGGTTCCCGTGCCGTTCGAGATCGCCTCCTGGGTGAGCGCTGGGTCTAGCCCGGCGGCCTCACCGAGGGCGTGCGCCTCGGCGGCGGCGAGCGTGTGCACGGCCACGAGTAGGTTGGCGACGAACTTCATGCGCGTGCCGTTGCCGAAGGTGCCGAGGTGGTACGTGCGGCGGCCGATGACGTCGAATATCGGAGCGGCCCGCTCGAAGCCGGCGCGACTGCCGCTGGAGTAGACGACGAGCGTGGCGTCGGCAGCCTGCAGCCCGGTGCCGCTGACCGGGGCGTCCAGCAGGTCGCAGCCCACCGCGGCGAGGCGGTCGTGGGCCTGCTGCTTCGCCTCCAGCGGCAGGGTCCCCATCTCGACGGCCACGAGGCCGGCCGGCTCGGCGTCGGCCAGTTGCGCCGCCACGCCCTCCAGAGCGCTCACCGACGGCAGCGACAGCAGCACGACGTCGCTGCGGGCGGCCACGTCAGCCACCGAGCCGACCGGCGTCGCGGCGGAGGCGGCGACCTTCGCCTCCTCGACGTCGTAGCCGCACACCTCGAAACCGGCGGCGACCAGGTGCCCCGCCATGGCGCCGCCCATCACGCCCACGCCGATCACCCCGACCCGGGGCCGGTCGGCGTCGCCCGAGCCCATCACAACTCCAGGACCGCCACCCGGCCCTCGTCCCCGTCGACGGTGCCGACGTGGAGCGGGGTGCCCGGTCCCCCGCGACCCGACGTCCCGGTACCGAACAGGTCGTCGACGGGGCAACTCACGACGGCCGGCACGGTGAGCGATCGGGCCACCTCCATGAGGTGCGCCGACGGAGCGCCACCCAGGGCGACGAGACCGGCGGCGTCCCAAAGCAGGGGAGCGAAGTTGGGAAGCGGGTACTGCACCACGATCACGTCCCGGGGCCGCACATGGTCCACCGCCGTGGGACTGGACACCCAGACGAGCCGGCCGGCGCCGATACCTCCCGAGGCCCCGATCCCACTGCGCGCCTCGCCGCCGAGCGCCGCCACCCCCGCCAGG
>CAZTZI010000105.1:0-6989 GCA_964618115.1 uncultured Acidimicrobiales bacterium | reverse complement strand
TCGTGGTGACGCCCAGGAACGCCGACACCCGCTCGGCCTCGATGAGGTCCAGCGCCAGCGTGGCGTCGAAGTTCATCAGCACCAGCGGGCAGCCGTGGGCGAGGTAGTTGACGGCCAGTACCACCGGGATGTGGAACATCTGCCCGGTGAGCATGTAGACGTCGCTGGGGACGATCCGCTCGGCGACGGTCTGGTTCAACATGCCGAACCAGCAGCTGCGGTGGCTGTGCAGCGCCCCCTTCGACTCGCCGGTGGTGCCGCCGGTGTAGAGGATGAACAGCGGGTCGTCGCCGCCGACGGCGGCCGAGCCGGCCGGCTCGTCGTCGGGGGAACTCTCCACGAGGCGCTCGTAGCTGCCGTCGCCGTCGGGGCCGTACTGCAGCCACCACTCGACGCTGTCCACCATGCCCGACAGCTCGCCGGCGATGCCGTGGTAGTCGGGACCGCTGATGTAGGCACGCGGCTCGCCGTTGTCGATGATCTTCTTCAACTCCGGCGGCGAGAGGCGCCAGTTCATGGGCTGGGCCACCAGTCCGGCGCGCCCGCAGGCGAAGTACACCGCCGCGTACTCCGCCGAGTTGCGGCTCAGAACGCCGATCCGGTCACCCTGGGTGAGTCCGAGACCGCGCAGCCCGTTGGCCAGCCGCCGGACTTGGCTGTCGAAGTCGGCCCAATTCACCCGCTGGCCGGTCGTGGCGTCCACGATGGCCGTGCCCTGCGGCGTCTGACGAGCCCACTTGGCCGGGATCTGGCCGATGTTCATGGCTCAGTAGGGCAGGTCGAGGTGCAGGTGGCGCCGCTGCAGCTTCCAGGCGCCGTCCACAAGCACCACGCTGTCGGTGTAGACGCCCGTTGACAGCACCGTGAGGGCGCCGTTCTCCACCGAGATGAGGATGAGGTTCGAGACGGCGGTCACCGACGTGTCCGTCTCGTCGGTGAAGTAGACGTTGGTGATGCAGTGGCGGCGCTGGTCGGTCTGGGTCTCGTGGGCGCCCTCGAACAGGCCACGGATCGTCTCCTTGCCGTCGAAGACCATCGGATCGTTGCCGGCGATGACCAACTCGAAGACGCTGTCCTCGAGGAACAGGTCCATGATGAACTCCAGGTCGCCGGTGTCGTATGCCGTTCCGGCCTGGTTCAGCAGGCCGGTGATCGCAAGTGTGTCAGCCATGGGGATGCTCCTTCGGTTGGGTTTCCGGTCGATTCAGTCCGACGGATCCTGTCGGGCGGTGCTGCAATTACAGGCCGATCTGGTCGACGGTTCCCCGCCAGGCCAGCGAGCCGCCGTCGATGAGAATGTAGGCGCCGTTGATGAACGATGCCGCCGGGCTGGCCAGGAAGCACACCAACTCACCCACCTCCTCGGGGGTGCCCAGACGGGGGATGAGGCTGGTGTTGACGAGCGCCTTCTCGAAGGCCACCGGATCCTCGGCCTGCTCCACGAACCGGGTCACCATCTCGGTGGCGATGGCGGTGGGGCCGTAGCAGTTCACGCGGATGCCGTAGGGCGCCAGATCCACCGCCAGGTTCTGGGTCTGCAGCCGGATCCCCCCCTTCGAGGTGCCGTAGGCCGAGTTGCGCGGGTAGGCCGACTGCGATCCGGTGGAAGCGGCGTTGAGGATGGAGGCGTAGTCGCTCTCCTTGAGGTACGGCACGGCGTATTTGGCACAAATCCACGGGGCTATGGCGTTGACCTCCACGACCCAGCGGAAGACTTCGATGGGCATGGTCTCGATCGAGGTGTTCTCCCCCGCCCGCGCCGTCTCGTGCACGCCGGCGTTGTTGTGCAGGACGTCGATCCCGCCGAAGCGGTCGGCGGTTGCCGCCATCAGCGCCTCCACCTGCTCGGGGTCGGTCACGTCGCAGGTGTGGAAGGCCGCCGTTCCTCCGGCGGCGCGGATGTCGGCCACGACCTGCCCGCCGGCCTCGGCCGATGAGGCCAGATCGCTGACCATGACGACGGCACCCTTGGCGGCGGCCACCCGCGCCGTCGCGGCGCCGATACCGGCGGCCGATCCGGTTATGACGAAGCGCATTCCCTCAATGCTCATTGGATGGTCCTTTCTGCGGTTGGTCGATGGTCTGTCGGTCGTTGGACGGTAGTCGGAGAGTCGGCGGCTTTCGGCCGGCCAGGCCGCGGGGCGGCGCGAGATCGCCGCCGTGCACCCTCAGGCGGTGGGCGTGAACGTCAGGTCCATGCGCAGTGGCGAGCGCGTGAACACGCCCTCGGGGGTGGGCGGACCGTTGGCGAAGGCCAGATCCTCGCAGGCGTCGAGCACCTGGTTCGTACCGGTGACGACTTCGGTGAGCGCAAGCAGCGCCCCCACGCAGAAGTGGCGCCCCAGAGCGAACGTGAGATGGTTGGCGCCCGAGGTGAAGGCCCGCTCGGTGTCCAGATCGTCGCGGAAGATGTCGAACCGGTCGGGATCCTCGAACGCCCGGGGGTCGCGGTTGGCTCCCGCCAGCAGGCAGGTGACCGTGGATCCGGCCGGGATGACACCGCCGGTCACCTCCACGTCCTCCGACGGCTGGCGCATGATCATCAGCACCGGCGGCGTGTGGCGCAACGTCTCGGCAAAGGCGTTGCGGACCAGGCTGCGGTCGGCCCGCACCGCCGCCATCTGGTCGGGGTTCTCGATCAGACGCCAGAACATGTTGGTGAGGGACCGGTCGGTGGTCTCGCCCCCGGCGGTCAGGAGCAGGCTCACGAACGACTTGATCTCGATGTCGCCCAGCCGCTCGCCGTCGACCTCTGCGTGGACCAGCTTCGTGAGGAGGTCGTCGCGCGGGTTGGCGCGGCGGTCGGCGATCACCGGCAGCATGTACGCCTCCAGGTCCTCGCGCACCTGCTCGCCGGCGGCGTTGATCTCCGGATCGCCCCCCAGGTTGGCAAGGTAGATGTTGATCGTGGTGTACCAGCGATGGAAGAGGGCATGATCGCTGGCCGGCAATCCGAGCATGTCGACGATCACCTTGATGGGAAACCACGTGGTGTATTGCTGCACGAATTCGACACGCCCATCGTCCCGCCAGGCGTCGAGCAGTTCGGCGCTGTTGCGTTCGATGACAGGCAGGAAGTTGTCCTGCAGGACACGTCCCCGGAACTCGGGCGCCACGAGGTTGCGGTAGCGGGAGTGGTTGCGTCCTTCCATCGACAGCAGCGTGGGTCCGTGCACGGGCTCGAGTTGCCACTCATAGTTGAGCGTTGTGAAGACGGGATCCTTGAAGGCGCTCGAGACGTCGTCGTAGCGGGTTATCAGGTACGAGTTCATCGGCTCGTGGAAGTACAGCGGGTAGTCCTCGCGCAGGACCTCCAGGATCGGATAGGGGTCCTCGTTGAATGCCGGCGAGAGGATGTCCGGTGCTTCGGTGGCCATGGATCTCCTTCCCTCGAGGGTCCCCCGCCCGGGCGTGGTACCCGGCGCCGAGCATCGCCGCCGGTCGCACCCACGACGCGGCGCGCTCTCGGGCCTGAACGATATCAAACAAGCGGTTGACAGTCCCCCGCTGTTGGTACAGTCGTACGGTGTGGGAGGCGGCGTCGGGATCGTGAGCACCGGTGACGGAATGGCACTGCACGCCCTGGAGGGGTCCGGGCGCGATCCTCGCCCCGACGCGACCCCCGAAGGGCTCCGGGGCGGACGCTGTGCCCCCTGCGGCTACCCGATGCTCTACCGACCGCCACTGTGCCCTGCCTGCGGCGGGTCGCCCGTGGAGTTGGCCACGTTCGGACCCGCCGGAACGGTCTGGAGTTCGACGGTCCTGCGCATCCGCGTCGCGGACCGCAAACCGCCGGCTGTTCTGGCCTATGTGGACTTTGATGAGGGTCCCCGCTCCCTCGTGCACGTGGAGGGCACCGGTGAGCAGCCGCTGATCCCGGGCACCCGGGTGCGCCTGCTCGGTCGTGACGACCTCGGCGATCCGGTGGTGACGCCGGTGACCGCCGATGATCACGCCGGCCGGAGGGCACGGCAGTGACCCGCCGGCCCCTCGAGCGGGCACACCGCACGCCCGGCCCCGGCGTGCATCCCGGACCGGGCGGACACTCATGAGGGCGCCCGTCTCCATCCGGGGCGTCGGCACCAGCCGCTTCGCCCGCCAGCCCGAGGCCCCGCCGAGGGACCTCGCCTGGCAGGCCGTCACCGAAGCGCTCGCCGATGCCGGCATCGCGCCTGCCACGGTGGAGGCTGTCTACGCGGGCACCGTCTTCGGCGACCCCGGCGTCACGACACGGACCCTGCAGCACCTCGGGATCACGGGCGTGCCGGTCGTGACCGTGGAGAACGCCTGCGCCAGCGGCACCACGGCGTTTCACGAGGCGCAGGCGGCGGTCGGTCAGGGTCGCTACGAGACGGTGCTGGCATTCGGCATCGAGACCATGACCGCGGTCTTCGACGGGCCCATCGAGCCGCTGGCCTCCGACCCGGAGGGTGCCCAGGGGTTCGCCATGCCCAGCCTCTACGGCATGGCGGCGCACCGCTACCAGCACTGCCACGGCGTCACGCCCACCCAGATGGCGCTCGTGGCGATCAAGAACCGGCGTCACGCGCTCGACAACCCGCGCGCACAGCACGCGGGGGAATTCACCGTGGAGCAGATCCTGGCGTCGCGCCCGATCTCGGATCCGCTGACGCTGCTGCAGTGCTGCGACATCAGCGATGCCGCGGCGGCCGCCGTGTTGGGCCCGGCGAAGCCCGCCGGCGCGGCCGGCGGCGACTCGGACGTCACCGTGCGGGCGTCGGCATTCGCCTCCGGGCAGGCATGGGACCATACGACCGACCTGGTCTGGGGCTGGCAACTCGTCGCCGACGTGGCCCGGGCGGCTTTCGAAGAGGCGGGCGTCGGCCCCCGGGACATCGACGTCCTCGAGGTGCACGACGCCTTCACGATCGGCGAGATCGTCACGACCGAGGCCCTGGGCCTGTGCGAGTTGGGCGGCGGCGGGGCGCTGGTGGAGTCCGGCCGCACCAGCCTCGGCGGCGCCCAGCCCGTCAACCCCTCGGGCGGCCTGCTGGCCCGCGGCCACCCCCTCGGTGCCACCGGGCTCGGCCAGATCGCCGAGATCGTCTGGCAGCTGCGTGGCATGGCCGGCGGTCGCCAGGTGGACGGTGCCCGGATCGGCGTGGTGGAGACGATGGGCGGCGGTACCGCCGGCATCGACGGGAACGCCTGTGTCGTGGCGGTCCTGGAGGCTCCGGGAGGCCCGCGGTGAGCAGTGGCGACGGTGGCGACGGCGTGGACCTGCTGACGCCCGAGCGGGTCGCCGACCCCTACCCGGTCTTCGCCGAGCTGCGGCGCGGCCAACCCGTCTTCTACAACGAGCACTACCGGGCCTGGTTCATCCACCGCCACGACGACCTCCTCGCCGCCCTCAAGGACCCCCGCTTCTCCTCCGACCGCATCCGGCCGGTGTTCGAGCACAAGCTGACCGAGTCCCAGCGCCGGGAGCGCGCCCCCACGTACCGCATCCTGGGCGAGTGGATGGTGTTCCGGGACCCTCCCGACCACACACGCCTGCGCAAACTCGTCAGCCGGGCGTTCACGCCGCGGGCGATCTCGGAGTGGCGGCCCCGCATCGTCGAGGTCACCGACAGCCTCATCGCCGATGTGGCCCCCCGCGGCCACATGGACGTCATCTCCGACTTCGCCTACCCGCTACCTGCCGTCGTCATCGCCGAGATGATGGGCGTCCCCGCGAGCGACCGCGACCTGTTCAAGGACTGGTCGGACGACCTCATGGTGCTGGTGTTCGGCGCCCGCGGCGTCGAGGGGCGGCGCCAGCGCGCCCAGCACGGGCTGCTGGAGTTGTCGGAGTACCTCGGCGGTCTCGTCCGCCGCTTCCGAGCCGCGCCGGCGGAGAACCTGATTCACGCGCTCATCCGCGCTCAGGAGGGCGACGACACGCTCACCGACGACGAGATCGTGGGTACCTGCATCCTGTTGCTGTTCGGGGGCCACGAGACCACCACCAACCTCATCGGCAACGGGTTGCACGCGCTGCTGGCACACCCCGATCAGCTCGAGCGGCTGCGAACCAACGACGACGGCGAGTACCTGCGTGCGGCGACCGAGGAGATCCTGCGCTTCGACGGTCCCTCGAAGATGCAGGTGCGCATGGCCGCCACCGACGTCGATGTCGGGGACCAGGTGATCCGCCGCCACGACATGGTCCACCTGGTGCAGGCCGCGGCCAACCGGGACCCCGACGTCTTCGCGGACCCGGATTCCTTCGACCTGGAGCGCAATCCCAGCGACCACCTCGGTTTCGGCTTCGGGCTGCACTACTGCCTCGGCGCCGCGGTGGCCCGCCTCGAAGGGTCCATCGCCCTCGATGCCCTCGTCCGGCGGCTGCCCGACCTGCGCGCAGGCCCCGAACCCGCCGAGTGGCACCCCACCCTCATCAGTCGCGGCATGGCCTCCTTCTGCGTGTCGTACACGCCCAGCGAGGGGATCGCCGCATGAGCGGAGCAGGCACCGGCGGCTCCGTTTCCGTCTCGCTGGCCGGCAAGCACGCCGCCGTCACCGGTGCCAGCGGCGACATCGGGCGGGCCATCGCCGTTGCCCTCGCCGCCGCCGGCGCCGATGTGGCACTGCTGGCGCGCCGGCGTGAGCGGCTCGAGGCCCTCGCAGCCGAGCTGCACGCCATGGGGCGCCGCGCCGCGGTCGTCCCGGTCGACGTGACCGATGCCGAGGCTGTGGCGGGAGCCGCGGCGCTCTCCGCCGAGCAGTTGGGCCCCATCGACATCCTCGTGAACAACGCCGGCGGGGCCCGCTTCCTGGCCCCTGCTCTCGAAGTCGCCGAGGGCGGCTGGACCAAGACGGTGGCCCTCAATCTCACCGCTCCATTCCTCTGCGCGCAGGCCTTCGGCGGCCCGATGATCGAACGGGGCAACGGCTGCATCGTGAACGTGGGCTCGGTGGCCGGCCTGCGCCACCTGGCCGGCATGTCGGCCTACAGCTCGGCCAAGGGGGGGCTGTTCGCCCAGACC
>CAZTZI010000104.1:0-10916 GCA_964618115.1 uncultured Acidimicrobiales bacterium | reverse complement strand
GCGCCGGCGAGCGCGATGGCGCTCCCCCGGCCGATCCCCGAGCCTGCCCCGGTGACGATGGCCACCTTGCCGGCCAGCACTCCCTCAGTCGTCATGGCGTCCTCCTCGCTGCTGTCATGCTCGCCCCTCCGGCTCGCCCGGTCCATTCCGGCCGGCGCCCCATCCCTCAACCCTTCAGCGCGCCCGCGGTCACGCCCTGCTGGAAGCGGCGCTCCAGCACCAGGTACAGGATGAACACGGGCACAGATCCGATGATCGAGGCCGCGGCGATCAGCTCGTGGGGCGTGGCGTACTGGCCGATGAACTGGCTGATGCCCACCGGCAGCGTGTAGGTGTCGGCGTCCCGCAGCAGCACCAGCGCCAGGATGAAGTCGTTCCAGTTGGCCAGGAACAGCAGGATGGTGACCGTCACCACGGCCGGGCGGGCGACCGGGACGATCACCCGGAACAGGATCTTCCACTCCCTGGCGCCGTCGAGGCGCGCCGATTCCACCAACTCGCCGGGGATGCCGGCGAAGAAGCCCCGGAAGATCAGGATCGAGATGGGCAGGCCGAACGCCACGTACACGAGGCTCAGACCGAACAGGTCGTTGTAGAACCCCAGGTGGCGGGCCTCGATCAGCAGCGGCAGAACGAGGGCGGCCGGCGGGATCATGATGCCCAGCAGCAGCAGTGTGAACACCACGTCGGATCCCGGGAACCGCAGCCAGGTGAAGGCGTGCGCCGCCAGCAGCGACACGAGGATCGTCAAGACGACGGAGACCACCGTCACGAAGACACTGTTGACGAAGTAGCCCCCGAGCCCGAACTCCTGCCAGGCGGTGATGTAGTTGCCCGGCACCCATTCGTCGGGCAGGAACTTCTGGTTGTAGACCTCCCGGCCGGTCTTGAGCGACAGTGCGCCGATCCAGGCCACCGGCAGCACGACGGTCACCGCGATGACGACCGCCAGGATCGACAGCCCAGCCTTGGCCCACGTCGAGCGGAGATCAAACAAGACGCCTCGCCAACCGGAATCGGGCCACGCTTGCAATCACCGCCAGCACCACGATCACGATGGCGATGGCCGAGGCCACGCCCATGATGCTGAAGCGGAAGCCCTGCTCGAACATATAGGTGGCCAGCACTTCAGAACTGCGGTTGGGGCCTCCCCGGGTCATCACGAAGACCACGTCGAAGATCTTGAGACCGCCGATGACGTTCAGCAGCGCCACGACGCCCACGATGTGCCACATCGAGGGGATGATCACCCGGAACACCGTGGCGGGAGTCCGCGCCCCGTCGAGGGCCGCCGCCTCCAGCATCGAGCGGTCGACGCCCTGCAGGCCGGCGTAGTAGAGGATCATGTCGTAGCCGGCGAACTGCCAGACGGTCACGCCGATGATGGCCCACAGGACGAACTGCTCCTCTCCGAGGAAGAAGATGGGCTGGTCGGCGACTCCGAGCCATTGCAGGATCTGGTTCACGAACCCGAAGGCGTCCAGCACCCGCTGCCACATGAGGCCGACCAGGACCGAGGGGAGCAGGGCGGGCAGGAAGATCACACCCCGGAGCAGGCCCGTGCCGCGCACCCGGGTGGAGATCAGCAGCGCGACGCCGAAGCCGATGATGTTCAGGAACAGCGTCGTGAGACCCGTGAACAGCAGGGTGTTGCGCAGCGCCCGCCAGAAGATCTCGTCGCCGGCGATCGTGCGGTAGTTCTCGAGGCCCAGCCAACTGACGTCGGCGATGTCGAAGCCGGTCCACTCCGACAGCGACACCAACCCCACGACGACGATGGGGACGGCGATGAGCCCCAGGAAAACGGCGAGACTCGGCGCCACCATGGCGACGCCGAGACTCGATGCGTAGTTGCCACCGCGGCGGCGGTCGGCGGCGCGGACGGCGCGCCGCGACAGGGTGGGCCCTGCCGCCGGCGCCGCCGCGGTTGACAACTGTCCGTTGGGTGCCGGCGTTAGCCGGCGTCAGCCATGGATGCGACCACCTCAGCCGGCGTCACCGAGCCGCTGAGCAGACCCTGGACGCCGTTCATCAGCGCCGTGTACACCGGGGTGGTGTAGATCGTGCGGTTGCGGACCGTGGCCTGCGCCGCGATCAGGTCGCGGTAGAGGTCACTCACGTCGGCCGGCAGATCGATGCCCCACGACGGGATGAAGTCGTTGGCCACCAGCACGGCCTCGCTGTCGGCGTTGGTCAGGTAGCGCATGAACTCGATGCCCAGGTCCACGTTCGCCGCATCCGACGGGATCGAGAACATCTCGGCCACACCGCCGGTGGCGAATCCCTCACCGCCGTCGGGCGACGGGAAGGGGAACAGACCCCACTCGAAACTGTCCTCCACCTGGGCGGCGATGCCGCCGGTGATGAAGTTGCCGACCGGGTAGAACATCGCGGCCTGCTGCGCCACGAACAGCTCCAGCGCCCCGACGAAGGAGACCATGGAGTTGGCGCCGGGCGCGAACGCGCCGTTGTCGATCAGGTCGGCGAGGTTCTCCGCCGCGCCCAGGAACTCCGGATCGTCCCAGGAGGCCGCACCGGCATCGGCCTGCACGATGATCGTGTTGGTCGGGTCGGTGTAAGCGAGCTGTGCGAAGAACAGGTCGGCACCGGCCCACATGTCGTTCGTGCCCACGGCCACACCGAAGTAGCCGGCGTCGTCGAGCGCGGCGGCAACCGCCTTCAGGGCGTCCGACGAACGGGGCACCTCGAGGCCCAACTCGGCGAAGATGTCCTTGTTGTAGGCGATCTGCAACGAGTTCACGTCCAGCGGGATGGCGTAGGGCACGCCGTCCACGCTGGCGATGGACGCGATCGGCGGGAAGAAGGCGGGGAAGCCGTCGGTGAACTCACCCTCCAGCGAGGCGAGCGCGCCGCCGTTGACCAGATCGGTGTACTCACCGGTCCACGGCACCTGCGCCACATCGGGCGGCTCGCCCGCGGCGATGGCTGCCCGCAGGTTGGTCATGTAGTCGGCGAAGGGCGTGTAGGTGCGCACGACGTCCACGTTCGGGAAGTCCGCCTCGAACTGCGCCTCGGCCTCCTCGTGCACGACCGGGTAGGCGCCCTCGTTGTTCCACGACCAGAACTCCAGCGTGATCGACTCGGCGGCGGGTTCGTCCGCCATCGGCGCCGGTGCCGGCGCCGCCGCCGCGGCCTCTTCGGCCGCCTGCCGTGCCGCATCGGCTTCGTCCTGGGCGGCTGCCGCTTCGCTGCGCGCCGCGTCGGCCGCCGCCTGGGCATCGGCAAGAGCAGCCTCGGCCGCTTCAACTGCCGCCTGGTTGCCCGTGGCCGTCGCCTGCGCCAGTTCGGCCGCTGCCTGCGCCGCGTCGGCGGCCGCCTGCGCGGCTGCTGCAGCAGCGTTGGCCGACTGCGCCTCGCTCGCGGCCACTCCCGCGTCGCCGGACGCGGCACCGGCCACGCTCATGGCCTCCGCTACGGTGTCCGCGCTCCCGTCGTCGCTCGCACAGGCCGCGCCCAGCAAAGCCAGCGCGGCTACGAGCACACCGGCACGCGCGAGCAGCCCACGTCGGTTCGTTCTCATCCCCATCTCCTTTCATCTCCCCCAGACAGGGGTGGAGCGTGAGTATGCCACATTGATCCCAGCAGACCGCATCGACGACCGGGGACTGCGCGCTCGAGAATCCAAACCGGGAGAACCTCGGCCCGAGTGGCGGCGACTGGTTGGATTCGCGGCTCAGCCGGCGGGCACTCCCTCCAGCACCGACTCAGAGGTGTTTGCGCATCCAGTCGAGGGTGACCCGGTTGAACTCCTCGGGGCTTTCCATGCCCGAGAGGTGCCCGGCGCCTTCGAAGACGTGGAAGTCGGAGCCGGGGAGGGCTGCGTGGATCTCCTCGGAGCACTGCACCGGCAGGACCACGTCCATCTCGCCGACGGTCACCAGCGTGGGGCAGGTGACCTTGTGGGCCTCGGCACGCATGTCGTAGGAGAGGTTCGCCTCGATCTGGCCCAGCAGGCCGTCGTAGCTGGCGGCGTTGGCGCGCATGTGGTCGAGGATCTTCATGAGCATCTCGAAGTTGCGGGACATGAAGCCGGGGCTCAGCAGCATCGGCATCGTGGCGGCGTAGTAGTGCTCCACCCCGCCGCTGACCAGGTGGGCCTTCAGCAACCCCAGGGAGAATTCGCTGAAGCCGTGGGTGCCCAGCCAGGACGAGTGCGTCTGCAGCGACAGCACCCGCTCGGGTGCGTCGGCCGCCATGCGCAGGCCGATGGCGCCGCCCAGCGACGAGCCCGACAGGTGCGCGGCATCGATGCCCAGCGCGTCCATGAGGTCGAACGTGTCGCCGGCCATGCTCTCGACGCTGTAGGGCGGCGGCGTGGTCTCGCTGCGACCCACGCCACGGCCGTCGAAGATCACGCAGCGCACCTCTGACTGGTAGGCGTTGACCTGCGGCATCCAGCGGGTGCCGTCCGCGCCGGTGCCGCGGATCAGCACCAGCGTCGGCAGCGACTCGTCGCCGTGGCTCTCGTAGTAGATGTTGGTCCCGTCGCTGACCTTGACGTGCGGCATTGCTAGCCCCCTTCGTTCGGTGTTACCGGCACCTGTGGTGCATCGGCTCCCAGTACGTGCTCGACCACCCCCGCCACACGGATGGCCACGTCCTCACGCAACCGCCCGGCTGTGAACTGCATCGCCACCGGCATGCCATCCGCGTCGGAGCCGACCGGCACCGCCACCGTGGGCAGCCCGGTGAGGTTCTGCGGCACGGTGAATCCCATGAGCACCTCCCGCAGTGCTCGCCGCTCGCCATCGACGAGGACCGTGTCCGGATCGCCCACCGTCGAGGGGCCGACCGCCGAGATCGGCGTGAGCAGGGTGTCCAGCGACTCGAAGGCGTGGTCGAACGCCCAGATGAACTCCCGGCGCCGCTCCCAGGACTCCTGATACTCCCCCAGGGTCACCTCCGATGCCATCTTCAGGCGGCCGCGCACGTCGGCGCCGTAGTCGTCGGAGCGATCGGGGAACAGGCCGAGCCGCCGGTGGTGGAAGTCGTAGGCCTCGGCCATCTGCAGCGGAATGAAAGCAGCCAGCATGTCCTCCGCCGCCGGTAGGTCGACCTCGATGAGGCTTGCGCCGGCGGCGCGCAGCGCCTCACAGGTGCGGTCGAATCCGGCGGTCGTTCCCCCGCCCCACGCCACAGTGCCGCGCAGAGCCGGCGCTATGCCGACACGCACGCCGGCCAGGCCGTCGCCGAAGGACGCCGGATCGGGCTCGGGGGGCAGCGGATCGGCCAGCGTCGCCGGATCGCCGGCATGCGGGCCACTCATAGCTGCCATCAGCGGCCACAGATCGGCGACGCGCCCCGCCACCACGCCCGGAGTGTCCAGCGAGGGCGCAAGCCCCACGCCGCCGGCCCGGCTGATCCGCCCCAACGTCGGCTTGATGCCGGCCACGCCGCAGAACGCCGCCGGGATGCGAACCGACCCGCCCGTGTCGCTCGCCACCGCGGCGGGAACCATCCCCGAGGCGACCGCCGCCGCCGACCCGCCGCTGGAGCCCCCCGGCACTCTGTCGAGATTCCACGGGTTGCGCGGGCTGGTCCTCGTGGCGTGCTGGGAGGTGATACCCCAACCGAACTCGTGCGAGCGGGTGACGCCGACGATCACCGCACCCGCCGCACGCAATCGCCGCACCAACTCGGCGTCGGTCTCCGAAACCCTCCCCGCCAGCACCTCCGAGCCGTAGTCGCCGACGGCACCCGCCACTTCGAACAACTCCTTGACCCCCACCGGCACGCCGTGCAGCGGGCCCCGGGATTCACCACGTCGCAACTCGCTGGTCCGCTCCGCTGCCTCGGCGGTCGCCCGCTCGGCGGTCACCTCGGCGAACGCCCCCAGCGCGCCGTCGAGGCGATCGATCCGCTCGAGGGTGGCGGACAGCACCTCGGAGGGATCCGTCTCGCCGGCGGCGTACAACTCCCCGAGGCGCGCGATCGAGAGCCCGGAGGCGTCCAAGTCTCGGCCCGCTCCGTTCAGCCCGAGGGGATCCCGGGTATCTCGGGTACCGCCCGGTAGCCGGCCCGCTCCATTGACGGCACCCCACCCAGGACCCAGAGGATCACCATGTCCTCGGGACCGATCGACCCGGCCGAGTGAGCCGCGTTGACCGGGACGAACACCACGTCGCCCGGCTCGATCTCGTAGTACGCGTCGCCGACGCGATGCCATCCCCGCCCCGACAGCACGATCACGACCTCCTCGGCGTCGGGATGCAGGTGGTGCTCGTGCGTGCCGCCGCCGCCGGGGTAGACGGTCCGCCCCACCATGACCTTCTGCGAACCCTGACGGGCGCCGGAGACCAGCGAGCGACAGTCCAGATGGGCGAAAGCAGTACCGGTGAGGTCGTCCAGCGGCGTCGTGTCGGCTCTGACGACGTACTCGGGTCCGTCACTCTCCGCCATGCGGGGAGTATAGAAGTATGATTTGCTCCTGTTCGTGGCGACAGCGAGGGGACGCGATGAGGGCTCGGAACGATCCGGAGCCTGCCCGGCAGCATGACCCCGGAGGGGTCGCCACCGGGGTGGGGATCGCCACCAACGGCGCCGAGGACGTCCGCACGTCGCCCCTGAGCGCCAGGGAGATCACCACCTTCTACGAGAAGGGCTATGTCCGTCCCGGCAAGGTGTTCAGCGACGAGCAGGTCGAGTTCCTGCGCGCCGTCGTCCAGCGACTGACCCGGCAGGAAGAGGAGGCCGGTCGCCGCTACGACCTGCTGGACCCGGCGATGTGGCCGGACGTGACCGACGGCGACGGCGAGACGGCAGGTGCCGGGGCCGCTCGCGATCCGGCGCAGAGCTTCGACTTCCTCTTCAACCTGTGGCTGACCGACGATGACTTCCGCGCCGCGGCGTTCAACCCCACGACGGCTCGCTGGGCGGCGCAGTTGCTCGGCACCACCAGCGTGCGGCTGCTGGAGGACAACGCCCTCAACAAGTCCCCCAGCCCCCACGACTTGCGCTGGCACCAGGACTACTCCTACTGGCCCCTGGCCCAGCCCAACGCCGTCACGGCCTGGGTCGCCCTCGACGACACCACGCAGCACAACGGCGCCATGCTGATGGCCTGCGGCAGCAACCACCTCGGTGAGCGCCTGCCGGTGGTGTTCGGCACCGGCACGCCCTACCTGCGGGAGTCCCGCCCGGCGACGGTCCTCGAGGTCGGCGACCCCACCGAGTTGGGCCTGCCCGTGGAGGTGGTGGAGTTGGCCGCCGGCGAGGTGTCGATGCACTCGGCCCTGACGTGGCACGCCTCCGGACCCAACCTCTCCGGCAGCGGCCGGCGGGCGATTGTGATGCGCTACGTGGCCGATGGCACCATCTGGCTGGGGGCGCAGCGCTACGAGTACAACTACACCGACGAGGAGGTCGGCCTGGCTCCCGGTGAGCCGATCGGGGGCCGCTACTTCCCCGTCATCCCCTTCCAGTACCACGAGGGAGACGAATGCGGCGACGGCCACTAGTGCGACCAATGCGACCAATCCGGCGACTGTCCGCCCCGAGAGGAGCGCCATGACCTACAACCCGACTGCACGTCCCGACGGCCTGCAGCGCTTCGACGCCGCCAGGGTGGTGCCGTGCGAGGACGAGACCGTGCTGACCGACGCCACTGTCGTGGTCCGCGACGACCTGATCGAATGGGTGGGCACGCGGGCCGGACTCCCTGCTGCCTACCAGGACCCGCAGATCCCGATGACCGACGCCGGCGATGCCACGATCATCCCGGGCCTCGTGGACGGCCACATGCACATCAGCTTCGGCGAGCCACGCACCGAGGAGGAGCTGTTCATCTACACGCCGGCGCCGTACCGGGCCATCCGAGCCGCCATCGACGCCGAGAAGGTGCTGCTGGCCGGTGTGACCGCCGCCTGCGACCCGGGCGGCCCCAACGGGGTCGCACCGGCGGTGCGCGACGCCATCGACGGTGGACTCGTCCTGGGCCCGAGGTTCTCCGCGGCCGGCCGCCAGATCACCACGCAACTCGGCATCGGCGACACGCTCCCCCGCTGGATCGATGTGCACGAGTCGTCCTTCGGCGCCCTCGTGCAATGCACCGAGGACCTGCTGCAGGAGATCCGCAACCAGGTGAAGGACACGGTGGATCTCATCAAGATCGCCGGATCAGGCCCCGGCACCACCGAGTACGCCGCCTTCAGCCGTGCCGAACTCGCCGTGGCGGTCGAAGAAGCCCACCGCCTGTGCCGGCCCATCACCATGCACGCCCGCTCAAGGCAGTCGGTGGCCGACGCCGCCGCAGTGGGCGTGGACTGGATCATGCACGCCTCCTACATGGATCCCGAGACGCTGGAGGTCGTGCTGGAGAAGGAAATCCCGCTGCTGCCGGCCATGACGCTGCTGGTGAACAGCCTCGAGGCACCGGGCCACAGGCCGTTCGTGGCCGACGCCATGAAACGGGAGCTCGACGCCGCCGTGGCGATCCTGTCCAAGGCCTACGCCGACGGCGCCACCCTGATCGCCGGTTCGGAGACCGGTTTCGCCATGACCCCCTACGGCGAGTGGCACACCCGGGAGATGGAGCTGTTCGTGAGCCATCTGGGCATGGGTGACATGGAGGCGCTGCTGTGCATGACCCGCAACGCGGCCACCGCGGCGCCCCGCGACACCGAGCGCATCGGCACGTTGCGCCCCGGCAAGTTCGCCGATCTGCTGGTCGTGGACGGGAACCCCGACGAGGACGTGCGCATCCTGGGCGATCGGGAGCGACTGACGGCCGTCATCAAGGGCGGCGAGAAGGTCGAGCCCTCGGGGCGCGGCTCCGAGGTGCGCCAGCGCTTCGAGCAGGCCCGCCGGTACACCCACCACCTGCACACCCGGGCCGCCGCCGAGTCCTTGCGTTGAGCCACGGCTCGCTGCAGGCTCTGGACGTTCCAGGATCCCTTCCCCAGACCGGAGTCGTATGAGAGCGGAGCATCCCTCCCTGACCGAACTCGCCAACCTCGGCGGCCGCGTGGCCGTCGTCACCGGCGCCGCCCGCGGGTTCGGCGCCGCCATTGCGAACCGCCTCGCCGAAGCCGGGGCCACGGTGGTCATCGCCGACGTGCGACTCGACGACGCCGTCGCCGCGTCCGCACGGATCGCCGACCGCACCGGCGCCAGGTGCGTCGCCAAGCGCCTCGACGTGACCGACGAGGCGGCTGTGGCGGCGGCCTTCGCCGGCTGGCGTTCCGAACACGGGCCGGTGGACATCCTCGTGAACAACGCAGGCGTGTTCTCGAACCACCTCGCCCACGAGATGCCGATCGCCGAGTTCGACAGGATCCTCACCATCAACGTGCGGGGCGCCTACCTGTGCTCGCAGGCCGCCCTCCGGCAGATGCGCGGCGCCGGGCGCGGGGTCATCGTCAACGTGGCCTCCGTGGACGCCTTCTCGACCTCGGCGGAGGGGCTGACGCACTACACCACGTCCAAGCACGCCATCGCCGGCATGACCCGCTCCCTGGCCGTGGAGGCCGCTCCGATCGGCGTGCGGGTGAACGCCGTGTGCCCCGGTGCGGCGATGACCGAGGGCGCGATGGAGCTGGTGACCGGCGGCGAGGAGACCGGAATCGACGTGGAGGCCCAGTGGGAGGGCATCGTCGACCGCACCCCCATGGGGCGGCTCTGCGACGTGGACGACGTGGCACGGGCCGTGGTGTTCCTGGCCTCGGACATGGCCGCCTTCGTGACCGGCGTGCTCCTCCCCGTCGACGGCGGGATCCTCGTGCAGCCGCTGGAGGGCTACGTCCCCCACACCGAGGACGCCTGATGGCACACCCGGTCATCCCTCCCGCCGTCCCGTTGTCCCGCCACGCGCCGTCATCCCGCTTCACGCGGTCCCGCGGGGCCGGCCCACTCCACGCCGTCATTCCGGCGAAGGCCGGGATCCCCGGAGTCCCTCGGGCGACCGAGCTTGCTGCGGTACCGACCCCCGGCTGAGCCGTGTTCGAGGTGATCCTCCCCAAGACGGGGATCTACGAGGGCGATGTGACACTCATCGAGTGGCTCGTGGACGAGGGCGGCGAGGTCTTTGCCGGCGATCCGCTGTTCCTGATGGAATCCGAGAAGGTGGAGATGGAGATCGAGTCCGACGTGGACGGCCGGCTCCACCGGGAGGCCGAGCCGGGGCTCGAGGCGCCGATCGGCACCCGCATCGGGGTCATCGCCGAGACCCCCCAGGAGCTGGCTGAACTGGGCGGCGCATGACCGCAGTCGAGGACACGGTGGACGCCGCCGCGCCGACGGCTGACCGGGAGGCGCTGCTGGCCGGCCTGGCGATGATGGCGCGCATCCGCAGCTTCGAGGACCGGGTGCAGCGGGAGTTCGCCAAGGGCGACATGCCCGGTTTCGTCCACACCTACCACGGCGCCGAGGCGATCGCCGCAGGGGTGTGCGCCCACCTGACCGACGCCGACCTCATCACCAGCACGCACCGCGGGCACGGGCACTGCATCGCCAAGGGCTGCGACCTCGACGGCATGGTGGCCGAGCTCTACGGGCGAGAGACCGGGCTGTGCGCCGGGCGCGGCGGCTCCATGCACATCGCCGACTTCAGCCGGGGCATGCTCGGCGCAAACGCCATCGTCGGCGGGGGGATCTCCCTCGCCAACGGGGCCGCCCTCGCCGCCGACGTGCTCGGCGACGGGCGGGTGGCAGTGGCGTTCTTCGGCGACGGGGCCGCCAACCAGGGCATCTTCCACGAGTCGCTCAACCTGGCCGCCATCTGGCGCCTGCCGGCGGTCTTCGTGTGCGAGAACAACGGCTGGGCCGAGTCCACGCCGGTGAGTTACTCCACCAGCGTCGCCGACATCAGCGCGCGGGCGGCCGCCTACGGGATCCCGGGCGTGACCGTCGCCGGGGAGGACTACGAGGCCGTGCACCGCGCCGCCGGGGAGGCCGTGCGC
>CAZTZI010000103.1:0-3620 GCA_964618115.1 uncultured Acidimicrobiales bacterium | reverse complement strand
GACTGGAAGTCATCGCCGGCGGGGATGCAGGTGGGGTGGATCTGCGTGTAGCAGGGATTGGCGAAGAGTGCGCCGCGCCGGTGTGCCCGCCAGGCGGCGGTGACGTTGCACAACATGGCGTTCGTGGAGAGGTAGTAGACGTTGCTGTAGCCGCCGGTCGCCAGGATGACGGCGTCGGCGGCGTGGGCGGTGACCTCGCCCGACAGCAGGTCCCGCACGACGATGCCGGCCGCCCGGCCCTCGGCGACCACCAGATCCAGCATCTCGGCCCGGGTGTGCAGGTCTACTGTGCCCGCCGCCACCTGTCGCATCAGCGCCGAGTAGGCGCCGAGTAGGAGTTGCTGGCCGGTCTGGCCCCTGGCGTAGAACGTGCGCGACACCTGCGCCCCGCCGAAGGAACGGTTGTCGAGGAGGCCTCCGTACTCCCGGGCGAAGGGCACGCCGGCGGCCACGCACTGGTCGATGATGGAGACCGACACTTCGGCGAGGCGGTACACGTTGGCCTCGCGGCTGCGGTAGTCGCCGCCCTTGATGGTGTCGTAGAAGAGCCGGAAGACGCTGTCACCGTCGTTCTTGTAGTTCTTGGCGGCGTTGATGCCGCCCTGCGCGGCGATGGAGTGCGCCCGGCGTGGCGAGTCGTGGTAGGTGAAGGCCTTGACCCGGTAGCCCAATTCGCCGAGCGAAGCGGCGGCGGACGCGCCGGCCAGGCCCGTTCCCACCACGATGACGGTGAACCGGCGCTTGTTGTTGGGGTTGACGAGGCGCAGGGAGAATTTGTGGTTCCTCCAGGCGTCCTCGATCGGCCCCTCGGGCAGGCGCGGGTCGAGGCTGCCGATCATGGCGAGCCTCCCGTTTCCTCGAGAGCCTCGCCACCTGCGGGGTCGGGTTGCTCGGTGTGTTCCCGGACCACGGAGCGCCCGCCGTCGTCGATGACTCCGGACTGGACGAGGATCGGGAAGCTGAGGTTTCCGACGAGGATCGCCGCGGCGAATGCCTGCGCGAACCTGCGGCGGAGGGGGTTCCAGCGCGGGCTGTTGATCCCGAGGCTCTGGAACATGCTCCAGGCGCCGTGGTAGATGTGCACCGCCAGGGCCACGTTGGCGACGATGTACCAGATGGCCACGGGCAGGTTGGACAGGCTCGCCACGACGTTGTGGTACGGGTCGCCTCGCACGTAGTCGGGGTTGAAGTGCCCCCAGGTCAGGTCGGCCAGGTGGTACACGACGAAGAGCCCGACGAGCGGTCCCGTCCAGCGCATCGTGCGAGAGGCGTAGTTGGCGGCGATGTAGTCCCGACCCCCGGCGTAGCGGCTGCCGGCCGTCCTGCTCATCCTGGCCAGGCTGAATGCCGAGTGGATGTGGAGCGCGAACGCGGCGATGAGTCCGGCTCGCAATGCCCACAGCACCCAGGTGCGCGGGATGACCTCCGTGCCGAGATCCCGCAGCGTCTCGGCGTACTCGTGCGTCTCCCAGGCGCCCTCGTAGAGGTGCAGGTTCCCGAGCATGTGCACCAGTACGAACCCGAGGAGGGCGATCCCGGTGAGGGCCATGACCCACTTCTTGCCCACGGCCGACTGGTAGAGATTCAGCGGCCAGGGGAGGTCCCGCCGCCGCTGAGGGGCGCGGCGGGCAGCTACGGGCTTCGGTGCGGTCGTCGTGGGGGCGGTCGAACTCAGCGTCGTCGCTCCTCGGTACGGGGCGCAGGGGCGCGCAGACCCGGAGGCTCCGGGGGCCGGGGTAGGGCTCTGGTGGCCGTTACGTTACCGGCGACCGATCCGTTCTTCGGGAAACGCCCGAAATAATCCGCTTGCCGCACTTGATTTTGGCTCGAACGCCCGGCATAATTCCGGTTACACGCTTGTAATTACACAGGTGTGAATAGTCCTGTGGAAATCACAGGCACCAGCAGATTCGCAAGCGGTTGTCGCCAGCAGCCCGACCGGGGGCGCTCCCGGGTCGAGTTGCCGGCGATCGGGAAGGACGTCCGGATGTTCGTGCAGGAATCCCATCTCCAGGACCCCTGGAAGCAGTTCGCCAACTGCCTCGGCGTGGATCCCGATCTCTTCTTCCCCGAGCGGGGAGCGTCCACCAAGGAGGCCAAGCGGGTCTGCAGCGCCTGTGTCGTGCGCCAGGAGTGCCTCGAGTACGCCCTCGAGAACGGCGAGAAGTTCGGAATCTGGGGTGGCATGAGCGAGCGCGAGCGCCGTCGCGTTCGCCGCGAGCGGGCCCAGGCGCGCCGGCAGGCGAGCGAGTCCGCCACGGCCTGAGGGACCTCCGGTCGGCGAGCGGTTCTGGCCCGCTGCCGGTCTCCCCGAGCGCCGAGCGGGTAACCTGAAGCCGTGGCAGTAATCGGAACGACCGAACTGATCATCATCCTGGTGATCGTCTTGGTGATCTTCGGCGGCGCCAAGCTTCCGAAGCTTGCGCGGTCCCTCGGGCAGGCCCAGAGAGAGTTCCGCAAGAACGCCGGTGACGAACTCGAGGAATCGGCCACCGGCGAGTCCGCCGAGACCAAGAACAGCAGCGACACCTAGCACCGCCGGAGGCGCTGGCCGGCGACACGGCCGGCGCTGCGCGCAGGCCCCCGGGCCTACGCTGAGCAGGTGGCGACGGCCTGTCGGGTGGCGTTGATACGGTTCCTGTCCGATAGTGGCCTGTAAGCGTTCCGTAACATTGTCCTACGATTCGAGCCTTCGAGTCCCGGCCAGTGAGCGCCCGCGACGAACTGACTGTGCCGATGAACGGCGCGCTGGTTGCGGCATCTCTCGGTCATAGAGCGGCTTTGCGCAGGCACGAACGGCGCGCGGTCGAGGTCGAGCAGACGATCGAAGCGAATCGCCGCCGACTCGAGGGACCTGGCCGCCGACCTCGCTGACCAGCAGCAGGAACGCTCCGGCCGTGCCTTGGCGTCGCACCGCTTGCGGGGCACTACCGAGTCCGTCGGCGGACCGCTGAGGCGAAGGACCGACGGCGAGGATCGGCCGACCGCGTCGAGCGTCGCTCACCTGATCGGCGCCCACGCAAGTGCTTGACATCGCGCGCGGGGGGGGGGTACTTTCCCGCTCGGCCGGCCGCCGGAGGGTCGCGCGGCCGCCCCGCGCCGACGCGATCAGCGGGCCGCGGGTGAGCCGATCCGATGGAGCGAACCTCGTCATGAAGTCCCGGATGCATCTCGTCGCGATGGTCGTGACTGCCGTGATTGCGGGGTCGTTGGCGCCGGCGGCGGTGTCCTCGCCGGCGGCGGCGCAGGATCAGACGTCCTGGTACGTCAATGACAATCCCTCGCTGAAGGGGCCGAGCCGGTACTGGTGGGCGGGCGACGCGGGCAAGGGCTACGGGTCGAACAACTACCGGTTCACGTACGGGATCAATGGTGAGTCGAGTCCCGACAACTGGGCTCGTTGGGACATGGGCCGCCGGGTCGGCCGCCAGGAGATCCAGGTTTACGTGCCCAACGCCCAGGCCACTGCCACGGTGCTGTACAGGATCGACATCGGCGGCAGTGAGTACACGAAGTGGGTGGCGCAGCGCAACGCCTACGGCTGGACGTCCCTGGGCAACTACGACACCGGCGGCGCCCGGGTGACGATTGTGCTGCGCGACAACGACGCCGACCAGCAC
>CAZTZI010000102.1:0-8630 GCA_964618115.1 uncultured Acidimicrobiales bacterium | reverse complement strand
CGCACGCCGCAGTCGTCCAGCGCCACCATGCGGTCCACCTTCCACACGCCGGTCTCGGCGTCCACCTCGACCACCACGATGTAGCTGCCGTAGGGGAACGTGAGGTTCGGCGGGTCGTAGTAGCTGCTGCCCTCGAGGCCGTGCTCGAGGCCCTCGGGCATGTTGGTGTAGGCGGCGAAGGCCACGTCCTGGATGGTCACCGACCGCTCGGGGGTGCCCCGCACCGAGAACACCCCGGCCGCCAGGTCGATGTCGGCCTCAGCGGCCTCCAGCAGGTGCGCGGCGATCTTGCGCCCCTTGTCGGCCAGCTTGCGCGACACCATCGACGTGGCGGCGCCGCTGGTGGGCGTGGAGCGCGAGGCGTAGGTGCCCAGGCCGTAGGGCGTGTTGTCGGTGTCGCCGTGCACGACCTTGATGTCGGTCACGGGGATGCCCAGCTCGCTCGCCACGATCTGGGCGAACGTGGTCTCGTGCCCCTGGCCCTGGGTCTTCACGCCCAGCTTCAGGATGGCCTTGCCGGTGGGGTGCACCCGCAGCTCGGCCGAGTCGAACATCTTCAACCCGGCGATGTCGTAGGTGCGCGACGGCCCGGCACCCACGGCCTCGGTGAAGTGGGCGATGCCGATGCCGATCAGCCGGCCCTCCTCCCGTGCCGCCGCCTGCTCGGCTCGCAGCTCGGCGTAACCCACCTCGTCCATGGCCTTGCGCAGGGCGGTGTGGTAGTCGCCGGAGTCGTAGACGAAGCCGGTCGGCGTGGTGTAGGGGAACTGGTCCTCGCGGATGAAGTTCAACAGCCGGAACTCCGCTGGGTCCATGCCGATCTCGTAGGCCGCGGTCTGCACCAGGCGCTCGATGAGGTACGAGGCCTCGGTGATGCGGAACGAGCAGCGGTAGGCCACACCGCCGGGGGCCTTGTTGGTGAACGCCCCCCGGCACGTGACGTGCGCCGCCGGGAAGTCGTAGGACCCCGTCACGACGTGGAACAGGCCCGCCCGGAACTGCGTCGGCTGGGCGTCGGAGTAGAAGGCCCCCTGGTCCGACAGAACGTCGGCCCGCAGCGCCAGGATCCGCCCGTCGCCGTCGAGGGCCAGCTCGCCGCGCATGTGGTAGTCGCGCCCGAACCCCGTGGAGATGAGGTTGTCGCTGCGCGACTCGATCCACTTCACCGGCGTGCCCAGCAGCAGCGAGGCCGCCGTGGCCACCACGTACCCGGGGTAGATGGGCACCTTGTTGCCGAAGCCGCCGCCGATGTCCGGGCTGATGATGCGGATGTTCTGCTCGGGCAGCCCCGCCACGATGGCGAACAGCGTGCGGTGGGCGTGCGGCGCCTGTGACGTGAGGTACAGCGTGGCCTGGCCGGTCACCGAGTTGACGTCGGCCACGATGCCGCAGGTCTCCAGCGGCGCCGGGTGCGAGCGCGGGTAGAACGTCTCCAGGCTCACCACGTTGGCGGCGGCGGCGAAGGCCGCATCGGTTGCGGCCTGGTCGCCGTTCTCCCAGGTGTAGACCAGGTTGTCGGTCTGACCCTCCTTCTCGTCCCGGATCACCGGGGCGTCGGCGGACAGCGACTGCTGCGGTCCGGTGACCGCGGGCAGCATCTCGTAGTCCACCTCGATGAGGCCGGCCGCGTCCGCGGCGACGTACGGGTCGGTGGCGATCACCGCCGCCACCTCCTGGCCCTGGTAGCGCACCTTGTCGGTGGCCAGCACCGCCTGGGTGTCGCCCGACAGGGTCGGCATCCAGGCCAGGTTGTGGGCGGCCATGAGCTCGCCGGTCACCACAGCCACGACACCCTCGACGGCCGAGGCCGCCGAGCTGTCGATGCCGCGGATGCGGGCGTGCGCCACCGGCGAGCGGTGGATGGCCATGTGCAGCATGCCCGGCAGGACCACGTCGTCGAGGAAGTCGCCCTGGCCCTCGATGAGCCGGTCGTCCTCGCGCCGGAGGACGCTGTGTCCGATACCGCCGATCTCCGGCGGGGTGGAGAGGTCCGGGGTGGCGGTCATTGCGCGCTCCTCTCGGCCGCAGCGGCCTGAATGGATTTGACGATGTTGATGTATCCCGTGCACCGGCAGAGGTTGCCGGAGATGGCCCAGCGGATCTCGTCCTCGGACGGGTCGTCGTTGGACTCCAGCAGGGCGGCCCCCACGAGCATCATGGCCGGCGTGCAGAAGCCGCACTGCAGGCCATGGTTCTCCTTGAAGGCCTTCTGTACGGCGTGCAGCTGGCCGTCGGCCTTGAGCCCCTCCACGGTGGTGACCTCGTGGCCGTCGGCCTGCGCCGCCAGCACGGTGCAGGCCTTCACCGGGACCCCGTCGAGCAGCACGGTGCACACGCCGCAACTGGTGGTGTCACAGCCGATGTGCGTGCCGGTGAGGCCGACCGTCGAGCGGACGTAGTCCACGAGCAGTTGCCGCGGCTCCACGTCGTGCGAGCCGGCGGTGCCGTTGATGGTGACGCTGATCTCCATGTCTGATCTCCTCCTCAGCCGGCCTGCGCCTGCGCCAGGGCCGCCTCGAGGCCCCGCCGGGTGTAGACCCGCACCACGTTGCGCTTCCATTCGGCCGAGCCCCGCACGTCGCTGCGCGGCTCGGATGCCGCGGCGGCCGCCTCGGCGGCGGCGGCGAAGAGCTCGTCGCTCGGCGCCTCCCCCACCAGCAGGGACTCGGCGTCGGTGGCCTTGCGGTTCACCGGCGCCACCGATGTCATGGCGATGCCGGCGGCGCTGATGGTCCCGTCGCCGCCGAGTTCGAGGTGGGTCGCCACCCCGACGGTGGCGTAGTCGCCGACCTTGCGCTCGAGCTTCATGTAGGCGCCGCCGGAGGCTCCCGCCGGCACCGGCACGTGGACCTCGGTCACCATCTCGCCGGGGGCGAGGCTGTTGGTGAAGAAGTCGACCACGAAGTCGCCGATGTCGATGGACCGCTCGCCGCCGGGGCCGGTGGCGGTGACCGTGGCCCCTGTCGCCAGCAGCACCGAGTTCCAGTCGCCCTCGGGGTCGCAGTGCGCCACCGAGCCGCAGACCGTGCCGCGGTTGCGCACCAGCGGGTCCGAGATCCACGGGGCGGCGGAGGCGACCGCGCCGCCGGGCAGGTCCGAGGCCACAATGTCGGCGTGGCGGGCGGTGGCGCCGATGCGCAGGTGCCCGTTGGTCCGCTCCAGGACATCGAGGCCTGCGATCTCGTTGATGTCCACGAGCAGCGACGGGGCGGCGAACCGGAGCTTCAGCATCGGTATCAGACTCTGGCCCCCGGCCAGGATGCGGGCGTCCTCACCCCCTTCGGCAAGTGCGTCGACGGCTTCGGCCACGGAACGGGCCACCGTCAAGTCGAACGACGGCGGGTACATGGCAACCCCCTTCGAGCCCGCTGTGGCGGGCCTCTGTATCCGGCATTACCGCTGGCGGTCGGACGGTTATGACGGCCTCCAGTGCCTGCCGACTGTAGTCGTTGCTTTTCAACCATGTCACTCGCGGGACTGACGGCCAGGTTGCACGCGGGCGACCCGTGCGACTCCGGCGGTGACGTGTCGAGGCGCCCGGAAGGCGGGAGCGGGCAGCGGTCCCGCTGGAGCCGGCAGGACAGCGCAGGCGGGGAGTACCGTTTCGGAGACGCCGGAGCGAGCGAGCGTGGCGCACTCTCGCGGCGGAGTCAGCCCCGGAGCGACGCAGGCAGGAGGGGGAACAGGTGGCCGAATACGTGACCGGCGCGGGAGCCCTGCTCGGCGAGTGCCCCCTTTGGGACGGCGAGGCCGCCGTGCTGTGGTGGCTCGACATCGAAGGCTGCAGCATCCGGCGGTACGACCCGGCGGGCGGCGCCGAGCAGTCCTGGCCGATGCCTGACAAGCCGGGCTCGATGGCGCTCTGCGGCGACGGGCGGCTGCTCGTGGCGATGCGCAACGGCGCCGGCTGGCTGGACCCCTCCGACGGGTCGTTCACCCCCTGGCTGGACCTGGAGCCGGGCGAAGCAGCGAACCGCATGAACGACGGCCGCTGCGACCCGGTGGGGCGCTTCTGGGTGGGCAGCATGCACGAGTACGTCGTCGAAGGAACCTTCACCGGGCGGCTGCACCGCATCGACGCCGACGGCACGCACACCGTGCTGCGTGACGGCGTGGGCGTCTGCAACGGACTGGCGTTCTCGCCCGAGGGCGACCGCATGTACTTCGCAGACTCGATGCGCTCGACCGTCTGGCGCTACCGCTACGACCCCGGGACAGGCACCGCTTCCGACCCGGAGGTGTTCTCGGACTGGTCGGGCCTGCCTGGCGTTCCCGACGGCGCGGCGGTGGACGAGACCGGCTGCTACTGGTCGGCCTGCGCGTTCGGCTGGTCGCTCGCCCGCCTGACGCCCCGCGGCGACGTCGACCGCATCGTCGAGTTGCCCGTGGAGATCCCCACGATGCCGGCCTTCGGCGGCAGCGACCTCGACACGATCTTCATCACGTCCATCGGCCCGGGCGGCGGCTTCCCGACAGAGCCCGGCCAGCCCCAGGCGGGCGGCGTGTTCGCCGTCGACGCCGGCGTGAGCGGCCTGACGGAACCGCGCTTCGCCGTCGGAGGCTGAACGCCGACCACCCCGATAGGTTCACGACCCGGCGCGGCGGCGCGCCGCCGACCGATGAGCAGGAGTAGACATGGCCCGCTGGCTGAAGACAGGGATCGCCGAGGACGTCAAGCGCGCCCGCGACGACGAGGTTCGGGACACCGTCACGAAGATCCTCGACGACATCGAGCGTCGCGGCGACGAGGCCGTGCGGGAGCTGTCGATCCGCTTCGACGACTGGGACCCCGCGGACTTCCGCCTCAGCGACGACCAGATCGCCGCCGCCCTCGACGAGATCCCCGACGAGACCCTCGACGACGTGCGCTTCGCCCAGGCGCAGATCCGCAACTTCGCCCAGATCCAGCGGGACGCCCTGCTGGACGTGGAGGCCGAGACGCTGCCGGGGGTGATCCTGGGGCACAAGAACATCCCCGTGGGGTCGGTGGGCTGCTACGTGCCCGGCGGGAAGTACCCGCTGGTGGCCTCGGCGCACATGTCGGTCGTGACCGCCAAGGTGGCCGGCGTGCAGCGCATCGTGACCTGCGCCCCGCCGTTCGGCGGTCGCCCCGCATCGGCCATCGTGGCCGCTCAGCACCTCGGCGGGGCCGACGAGATCTACTGCCTCGGCGGCGTGCAGGCGGTCGGCGCCATGGCGCTGGGCACCTCCACGATGGCGCCGGTGGACATGCTGGTGGGCCCCGGCAACCCGTTCGTGGCCGAGGCCAAGCGACAGCTCTTCGGGCGTGTGGGCATCGACCTGCTGGCCGGACCGACCGAGACGCTGGTGATCGCCGATGACACCAGCGACGGGGAGATCTGCGCCACCGACCTGCTGGGCCAGGCCGAGCACGGCCCCACGTCGCCGGCGGTCCTGCTGACCACCTCGGAGGAGTTGGCGGTCGCCACCATGGCCGAGGTGGAGCGACAGCTGGAGATCCTGCCCACGGGCGAGATCGCCGGGACGGCCTGGCGCGACTACGGCCAGGTGGTCGTGGCCGACGACGACGAGGAGATGGTGCGGCTCGCCGATGAGATCGCCTCCGAGCACGTGCAGGTCATGACGGAGGACCCGGACTGGTTCGCCGAGCGGCTCACGAACTACGGCTCGCTGTTCCTGGGCGACCGCACCAACGTGTCCTACGGCGACAAGGTCATCGGCACCAACCACACGCTGCCCACCCGCCGGGCGGCCCGCTACACCGGCGGGCTGTGGGTCGGCAAGTTCCTGAAGACCTGCACCTACCAGAAGGTGCTGACCGACGAGGCCTCGGTGCTGCTGGGCGAATACTGCTCGCGGCTCTGCGCCCTGGAGGGCTTCGCCGGCCACAAGGAGCAGGCCGACATCAGGGTGCGGCGGCTGTCGTGAGCGAGGGCTCCGGCGCGGCGGGCTCGGGGAGCCTGCCGGGCCGCGGATTGCGCCTCGACGGCCAGCGGGCGCTCGTGACGGGCGCCGGGCGGGGTATCGGCCTGGCCTGCGCCGAGGCGCTGGCGGAGGCCGGCGCCGCGGTGACCCTGCTGAGCCGCACTCACGGCGAACTGGAGCAGGCCGCGGCGAGCATCGAGGCAGCAGGCGGCCAAGCCGACGTGCTGGTCTGCGACTGCACCGACACCGAGGCGGTGTCCGAGGTGATCGGCGGGGCGCCGGGCCACTGGGACGTGCTGATCAACAACGCCGGCACAAACCGCCCGCAGGCGTTCCTGGAGGTCACCCGCGAGGCGTTCGAAACCGTCATGCGGATCAACGTGACGGGTGCGTTCTTCGTGGCCCAGGCGGTGGCCGCCAAGATGGCGGCGGCCGGCGAGGGCGGCAGCATCATCAACATGTCCTCGCAGATGGGCCACGTGGGCGGGGCGCGACGTTCGGTCTACTGCACCAGCAAGCACGCCATGGAGGGCATGACCAAGGCCATGGCCATCGACCTGGCGCCGCACCGCATCAGGGTCAACAGCGTGTGCCCGACGTTCGTGCTGACCCCCATGACCGCGCCCTACTTCGAGGACGAGGCGTTCCTGGCCGACACCCTCGGACGCATACCGATCGGCCGCCTTGCCCAGGTCGATGACGTGACCGGTGCGGTGGTGTTCCTGGCCTCGGACGCCTCGGGCATGATCACCGGCTCGGCCCTCAAGGTCGACGGAGGCTGGACCGCCATCTGAGGCGACCGGCAGCATCGCGAAGTGCTGTCTATCAGATTCTACATATGTCTAAAAAAATCTTCTAGACATCAATAGACTTTCTGGTATGGATCCCGTCAGGAACCCATACTCTCCCGGTGCCGGTCAGATGCCACCCGAGTTGGCCGGCCGCGAGTCCGAGTTGGATGCCTTCGCGGTGGCGCTCGACCGTTTGGAGTCAGGCCGCTCCGAGCGTGGTGTGCTCCTGACAGGTCTGCGCGGCGTCGGCAAGACCGTGCTGTTGGAGGAGTTCCGCTCGTTGGCCGATCGGCGCGGCTGGGTGTCCGCGTTCGTCGAAGCCGACTCGAGCCGCCCGTTCCGCCTTCTGGCGAGCAGGGCGCTAACCGGCTCACTCCGCGCCACATCGCTGCGACACCGATCCTCGGCACGCCTTCGAAGCGCCCTTCGAGTGTTCAAGTCGTTCTCCTTGCAGGCGTCGACCGACGGCTCGATCGCCGTAGGCATCGATGTCGATCCGCTGGATGGGCGAGCCGACTCGGGCGACCTCGAACTGGATCTTGGCGAACTGCTGGCCGACTTGGGAGAAGCCGCCGCCGGGTTCAGCGCCGGAGTGCTGCTGCTCGTCGACGAGCTTCAAGAACTCCCCCGATCCGGTATCGCGGCGTTGGCCGGAGCGGCCCACCGCGCCAACCGTCTCCGGCTGCCCGTGGCCGTCTGCGGTGCCGGCCTCCCGAACCTTCCTACCCTTCTCACCGAGGCCAAGACGTACGCGGAGAGGCTGTTCGTTTACCGCCGAATCGAAGCGTTGGCTCGGCCGGAGGCCGCGGACGCTCTCCGGCTCCCTGCGGAGGCTCTGGGCGTCACCTGGCAGCCCGACGCGCTCGATCACACAATCAGAGCCGCCGAGGGCTACCCGTACTTCCTGCAGGTCTTCGGGAAAAGGATCTGGGACAGTGCCCCGGGCCCCGACGCAGTATCCGCCGACGACGCCCGCGTGGGTGTCGGGGAGGCGCAGATCGAACTCCGGCACAGTTTCTACGGCCCGCGATGGGAGCGGACCGCCCCGGCCCAGAAGGCCTACCTCGCCGCGATGGCCGCCGAGGAGACCACGGACGGCACGGCGCCGAGCGGGCGCGTCGCTGCCCGGATCGGCAAGCCGCACAAGGACCTGAGCGCCAACCGCGACCAGCTGATCCGCCGCGGCCTCATCTACGCGCCCACCCGCGGCCTCGTGGCATTCACCATTCCCGGCATGGCCGCATTCATCAGAGACACTACGGGTTGATGCGGCGCATTGCCGCCGGCGATCCGGCCAGGCCTCGAAGCGTGTGACGACATCGAAGGCCGGCTTCAGTGGATGGTGCGGCCCCCGTCGACGGGCAGCGCTTGGCCCGTGACGAACGAGGCGTCGTCGCTGGCCAGATAGGCGATGGTGGCGGCGATCTCGGCGGGTTCTCCGAGACGCTCGATCAGGTAGCCCTCGATCGTCCGCGCCCGGCGCGCCTCGGGGTCGTCGGAGGCGGCCAGCACCGCCGCGATCATCGGGGTGTTCACCGAGCCGGGGCACACGGCGTTGACCCTGATGCCGTCGGCGGCGTGGTCCTTGGCCAGCGACTGCGTGAGCGTGATGACGCCGCCCTTGGAGGTGGCGTAGGACACCATGCCGACGAGGCCGCGCAGGCCGGCGAAGGAGCTGAGGTTCACGATTGCTCCCCCGCCGCTCCTCCGCATGTGGGGCACGGCGGCCCTGCAGCCCAGGAACACGCCGGTGAGGTTCACGCCCAGGACGCGGTGCCACTGCTCGAGGCTCGTGTCCTCGGCGGTCCCGACGCCCAGGATCCCGGCGCTGTTGACGAGCACGTCGAGGCGCCCGGAGGTCTCCGCAACAGTCTGCAGGGCGGCCGTCCAGTGCTCCTCGACGGTCACGTCCACCTCGACGGCCGGGTGGCC
>CAZTZI010000101.1:0-3003 GCA_964618115.1 uncultured Acidimicrobiales bacterium | reverse complement strand
CCTCGTCCTGCACCTCGATGCAGGCTGACAGCGACGGTCCGTGGATTCGCCGGCGGCCCGGCGTGAGAGGAAACGCCTGTGACTGAGCCGCGGCGGAAGCTCATCGAGGTGGCGCTGCCGCTGGACGCCATCAACGCGGCGGCGTCGGCGGAGAAGACGATCTTCCACGCGCACCCGTCGACGTTGCACATCTGGTGGGCGCGCCGTCCGCTGGCAGCGTGCCGCGCGGTGCTGTTCGCCTCTCTCGTGGACGACCCGTCGGCGCACCCGGACAGGTTCCCGACCGAGGAGGATCAGGCTACCGAACGTAGGCGCCTCTTCGGCATCATCGAGCGGCTGGTTCCCTGGCGAAACAGCAACGATCCCGCTGCCCTGGCCGAAGCACGAGCAGCCATCGCCGAGAGTTGCGACGGCGACCTTCCGGCAGTGCTCGACCCGTTCGCCGGTGGCGGGTCGATCCCGTTGGAGGCACAGCGGCTGGGCCTGGAGGCGCACGCCTCGGACTTGAATCCCGTGGCGGTGCTGATCAACAAGGCGCAGATCGAGATCCCGTCCCGGTTCGCCAACCGCCCACCGGTGCACCCCGACCAGGAGGGCGTCGCGAGGTTGCGCGGCTGGACGGGCGCGCAGGGCCTCGCAGCCGACGTGCGCCACTACGGCCGTTGGATGCGTGACGAGGCCGAACACCGCATCGGCCACCTCTACCCGAAGGTCGCTCTGCCGCCCGAGCACGGCGGCGGTGAGGTGAAGGTGATCGCCTGGTTGTGGGCCCGCACGGTGCGTTCAGCAGATCCGGCGTGGCGTAGCCACGTGCCGCTCGTGCGGAGCTTCGTGTTGAGCAGCAAGAAGGGCCGCCGGGTGTGGTTGGAGCCCTCGGTGGACCGCGAGATCAGGACGGTCCACTACTCGATCCGTACCGGTGTCGAAGCCGACCCGCCCGAGGGCACCCTCACCCACAGAGGTGCTCGCTGTCTTGCCACGGGCGCCTCGATGCCGTTCGACTACCTTCGAGCCGAGGGTCGCGCCGGCCGTCTGAGTCGCCAACTCATGGCCGTCGTCGCCGACGGGGACGGCCGTCGGGCCTATCTGGCACCACTGGAGAATCACGTGGCGATCGCGGATGTCGAACCCCCGCTCGATCTCCCCTCCGGTGACCTGCCGGACAAGGCACTGGGGTTCCGGGTGCAGCGGTACGGCATGACGCGCTGGGCCGACCTGTTCACAGCCCGGCAACTCCGGGCGCTGACGACACTGTGCGATCTGGTTGGCGAGGCACGCGATCGCATCCGGGCCGATGCGCTGGCCGCCGGCCTCAGCGACGATCCCACCCCGCTCCACGAGGGCGGCACCGGCGCCGTCGCCTACGCCGAGGCCGTGTCGCTGTATCTGGCGTTCGTGGTGATGCGAGTGGCCGACCGGGGCTCGTCGCTGGCGTTCTGGCAGCCGGGCCGAGAGACAGTTGCCAACACGTTCACGCGTCAAGCGCTGGCGATGGTATGGGACTTCGCCGAGGCGAACCCGTTCAGCGGTTCCTCCGGCAGCCTCGACACGGCGACGACGTGGGTTGCCAACGCGCTGGCCGTGCTGCCCGCTGGCGGAGGCGGCGTTGCCTCTCAGGCGGACGCGGCAAGAGCGGGCCCGTCGCGACCTGCGGTGGTGTCGACCGATCCTCCGTACTACGACAACGTGCCGTACGCCGACCTCTCGGACTTCTTCTACGTGTGGTTGCGGCGTTGTGTCGGCTCGGTGTTCCCGGAGGTGTGTTCTACCCTGGCCGCTCCGAAGCGAGCGGAGCTGGTTGCCGACCCCCATCGGTTCGACGACGGCAGGGCCGCGGCCAACCGGTTCTTCGAGTCGGGGATGGCGAAGGTGTTCGGTCATCTGGGCCGAGAACACGACGAACGGTTCCCCATGACCGTGTACTACGCCTTCAAGCAGACCGAGACGGCCCGCGACGGGAGTGTGGCCTCCACGGGCTGGGAGACGATGCTGCAGAGCCTCATCGACTCCGGGCTGACGATCAGCGCCACCTGGCCGGTACGCAGCGAGCGATCCAACCGCCCGCGTGCCTTCGGGGCCAACGCGCTTGCGTCGTCGATCGTCCTCGTGTGCCGCCCCCGTCCCGACGCTGCCCCGCTGGCGACGCGGCGGGAGTTCTTGACTGCGCTGGTGTCCGAACTGCCCGAGGCGTTGCGCCTTCTTCGCGAGGGCGGTATAGCCCCGGTGGACATGGCGCAGGCGGCGATCGGCCCGGGGATGGCGGTGTTCTCTCGCTATGCCCGTGTCATGGAGGCGAGTGGCGAGACTATGCGGGTTCGCACCGCGCTGGAACTGATCAACGAGACGCTCGACGAGGTCGCCGAGGGCATCGACGCCGATTTCGACTACGACACCCGTTGGGCGACCAGTTGGTTCGCCGAGTACGGCTTCGAGGAGGGGGAGTTCGGCCGGGCCGAACTGCTCTCGAAGTCCCGCAACACCTCCGTGGCCGGTCTCGCCGAGGCAGGCATCGTCGCCTCCGGCGCCGGCAAGGTGCGCCTACTCGGCCGCGACGAGCTGGACCCCGACTGGGATCCGGCCACCGACCGCCGATTCACCGTCTGGGAAGTCGCCCATCACCTCATCCACCGCATCCACGAACAAGGAGAGCAAGAAGCCGCGGCCCTCCTCCACGCCGTCGGCGGTCACGGCGAATCCGCCAAGGAACTCGCCTACCGCCTCTACCTCATCTGCGAACGCAAGGGCTGGGCCACCGAGGCCCTGGACTACAACAGCCTCGTGACCTCCTGGCCCGAACTGACCAAACTCGCCGCCACCACACCGCCGACCCAGGTCAGCCTCCTGTAGCCAGTGAAATGGCGTGGCACAGGTGGCGGGCCGATGCCGGGTTCGCACCGCGTGGCATCGAGCGACTGCGCCCCCGGCAGGAATCGTTGAGCGGCGACTGCTGGCGGCTGGGGCGCTGCTTGAGCAGGTGCTGTCTACATTATGTAGACTCATTCC
>CAZTZI010000100.1:0-5465 GCA_964618115.1 uncultured Acidimicrobiales bacterium | reverse complement strand
TGTGACGGTTTGGGGCTTGGCGGTGCGCTGTCGGCTGCGGTTCCGCCGGGGGGTGGGCGGGAGCCTGTTCATGATCGGGGCAAGGTGCTGGTGCATGCTCTGTTGACGCTCGCGGGCGGCTGGGAGTGCTGCGCGGACATCGAGCATCTGCGGGCCCAGCCCGTGTTGTTCGGCGAGGTGGCGTCGGATTCGACGCTGTCTCGGAGCGTTTCGAAAGTGAGTTCAGGCATTGTGTTGCTCCTTCGCTGGTTCAAGTGGCGAGTATGCCCTGAGTGACACTGTAGGGACACGGTGTGACAGCCACCGTTCGGCGGCGGTTGGGCGACATTCTTCGGCTGCGGCGGTCCCGCCGCCGGGGTTCTGGGCACAGCGTCATCGCCGCAGGTGAACCCGGCTGATGGCGTCACGCGGGCCGCGCGGCGATCCATTGGAACGCCGTCTTGGGCATGCCCGCGGTGATGTGGTGGATAATCCCCCCCAAGAGGACGCGCGGATAGGCGTTGACCTGGGGGGTTGGGTGTGTGGTGGGTGCCCTTCACCAGTTGGCACCGGCCCGAACCCCACCGGCCGGGGCAAATCCGGTCAGAAGTGGTCCCTGCTGCGGCCGGGACGGCATCCCGGCGGGCTGGGCCGCCGACGGCGCCAACCGATGTGACCGGACGCTGTTCGAGTCCACACTCGCCGCCGCCGAACGCGGCCTGCTCGCCGACGTCGAGACCCTGCACCTGGACCGCGGCTATGACACCGACACGGTCCGGGCCTGCGCCGCCGAGGTTGATATGTGTACCGGTTAGAAGATGGCGACGTGTACGACGTAGATCTTGTGGACTACCACTAGAGAAGAGGAAGCAAATGTCCATGAAGAATCCACCCCACCCCGGCCGCAGCATCAGGGAGAACTGTCTGGATCCTCTTGGTTTGAGCGTTACAGAGGCGGCGAAGGCTCTGGGAGTCGCCCGCCACACTCTTTCGCGGGTGTTGAACGGCCACGCGGCGATCTCGCCCGACATGGCCATTCGCCTTGAGAAAGCGGGATGGTCCAGTGCGGACTTCTGGCTGCGCCGGCAGATGTCCTATGACCTTGCACAAGCCCGCAAGGACGAGGACAGGATTCGAGTCGAGCGTTACCGGCCGGAGCCAGCCGCGCAGGCCATCTGACGGCGATTGGACGGAGTGCGCGCAGGAGCCGGTCACCCGAGCGATTCTTCGGCGAGGCCACCACCGGGCCGGGCGGTCACCGACAACGTGAACCAGCCCTCGCGGGCGAACTCGTCCTCCAGCACCTGCAGCAACGTCGTCTTGCCGACGCCGCGCGCTCCCAGCAGCAGCGACGCGCAACTCGGACTGTTGAGATCGCCGGCGGCGACCAGGGCGAGGTCCCGCTGCACCTCGCGGCGCCCGGCGACCACCGGAGGCACAGCACCGAAGCGCGGCGAGAACGGGTTGACGGCACTCATACACCACCACCCTACCCCCACCCCTCGTTTGTTTCGTTTGTTTCGTTTGTTTCGGCCGGACTCGTTTGTTTCGTTTGTTTCGCGGCGATGGACGCGCCCGATGTGGCGGCGGCGCGACGGGTGATCGAGCGCTACCGGGATCTCGGCGTCGGTCTCGCCGACGCCTCCATCGCAGTGCTCGCACAGCGCTACCGGACCCGCACCGTCCTGACGCTGGACCGGAGGCACTTCAGTGTCATGCGCCCGCTGGACGGGGGCACCTTCACGATCGTCCCGTGATCAGACCTCGAGCATCAGGGTGACGGGGCCGTCGTTGGTCAGTTCCACCTTCATCTCGGCGCCGAAGGAGCCGGTCGCCACGGTGGCACCCAGGCGGCGCAGCTCGGCGACCAGCTCGTCGATCAGCCGGGCCTCCTCGTCGGGAGCCGCCGCGGCGACGAACGACGGGCGGCGGCCCTTGCGGGTGTCGCCGTACAGGGTGAACTGGCTGACCACCAGAATCTCGCCGCCGGCATCGGCCACCGAGCGGTTCATCTGACCGTTCCCGTCGGCGAAGATCCGCAGGTGCCACAGCTTGGCGGCCAGCTTCACGGCGGACTCGCGATCGTCGCCGTGAGTCGCCCCCACCAGGCAGCACAAACCCGGACCGATCTCACCGACCACCCGGCCGTCCACCCGCACCCGCGCCTCCGTGACCCGCTGCACCAGCGCTCGCACGAGCTCAGCCTAGATGCGCGTTCCGGGGAGGTTGCCCTCGGTGGTCGAGGCTCGGGGGCTCCCGTTGAGCGCGCCGGGCGCGCTGTCTTGGGGGGATTCATCAGATCCGGGTAGCAGGTGGAGCAGAAGCCGCGGTTCGCGGTATATTTTCTCCGATTTTGCGGTACGTATGTTCGATATATTGCGGGATAGATCTGTTGTTTTTGGGGGTATCGATATGTTATCTTTTGCGGTATGTCTTTGACGCACCTCACGCCGACCGGATACTTGCCCCGCGTGGTCGATGCGCAGTTGGACCACATGCTCCGCACGGCACCCGCCGTCGTCGTGGAAGGCCCCCGGGCGTGCGGCAAGACGTGGACGGGCAGGCGCTTCGCCACCAGTGAGGTCCGCTTCGACGAACTCGAGGCCACGCGGTTGCGGCTGGAGATCGAACCGGCGTCGTTCCTTGCGGGCACGACGCCGCGGCTGCTCGACGAGTGGCACTTGGCCGGCGGCCTGTGGAATGCAATGCGCCACGCCTGTGACGACAGGGCCCTCAACGGCCAATTCATCCTGACCGGATCGGTGAGGCCCACTCGCAACCGGATCGACCACAGCGGAGCCGGGCGCGTTGCCCGGCTCCGAATGCGCCCGATGTCGCTGTTCGAGTCGGGCGATTCCACCGGCGCCATCTCGCTGAGCGGGCTGCTGGACGGCGAACCATGCGCCGCCGACGCCGCCGATCATGACATGGCGAACGTTGGTGGTGAGAGCCGGACCGTTGGGCGGGGGTCCGGCGTCGGCAGGATTGCCGAATTGGTGTGCCGCGGCGGACTGCCCGGATTCATCAGGTTGGATCCGCTCGACGCCCGGGACCGGGCGCACGACTACCTCCGCGACATCGCCCGCATCGACCTCAGCACCAACGAATCGGCGACGCACGATCCCGCGAAGATGCTCGCGCTGATGACCTCGCTCGCCCGCAACGAGGCGACGGCGGCATCCGCGAGGACGCTCATCGCCGACACCGCCGACGCCGGAGGCCCTGCCGATCGGGACACAGTCGGCCGCTACATCGATCGACTCATCGAGGCGTTCATCATCGAGCCTCTTCCCGCCTGGTCAACGCACCTGCGCAGTAAGGCGACACTGCGGGTCAAGCCCAAGCGGTTCTATGTCGATCCCTCCATGCCCGCCGCGGCGATCAGGGCCACGCCCCGAGGCCTGCTGGACGATCCGGCGACGTTCGGTCTGCTCTTCGAATCGCTGGTGCTACGCGACCTGCGGGTGTACGCGCAGTCCTTCGGCGCAGAGGTGCGGCACTACAAGGACAGCGCCAACCACGAGGTCGACGCGATCATCACCCGCGGTCACCGCGACTGGGCCGCTGTCGAAGTCAAGCTTGGCGGTCCCGTCCTGATCGAGAAGGGCGTTGGAGCTCTACGCAAGCTGCGCAAGAACATTGACACCGCGCGGGCCGGCGAACCGCGCCGCCTCATGGTGATCACGGCCGGCGGCCGGGCGTTCGAGACCAGAGACGGCATAGCCATCGTGGCGATAACCCACCTGCGGCCCTGAGATCGCCCGGCGCCACAGCGGATCACAGTGGCCGGTACCGTGCAGTGATGGCCGTCCGCCAGTTGCTGACCGATGTGGTGATCGTCAACGGCGACGGGCGGACCGAGCCCTACGAGGGCGACGTGCTGATCGACGGCGGCCTGATCGTGCAGATGGGCGATGTGGCGCGCAGCGCCGCCGACGACGCCGACCGCGTCATCGACGGGCGGGGGCGGGTTCTGGCGCCCGGGTTCGTGGACACGCACAACCACGGGGCTCTCGGCGGCACGCGCATCGGTGACCACGGCATCCCCGTCACCTGCGAGATGGCCCTGCGGGGTGGCGCCACCAAGCGGATCTGCGGATCCGACGGGCTGTCACCGGCACCGATACCGCCGGCCCAGCGCGACGAGTACGCCGCCCAGCTCGTCCCCCTCGACGGGTCGATCGGCGAACCGTGGTCCTGGTCGACGGTGGCCGAATTCCTGGCCTGGCACCGGGGGCGCTCGGTCACCGACATGGGCATCCACCTCGGGCACAGCGCCGTGCGCCGCGTCGTCATGGGGAACCTCGACCGGGTGGCCGACGACCAGGAACTGCGGGACATGTGCGAGGTGGTCCGCCGCGAGGCGCCACTCACCCTGGGGCTGTCCACGGGGCTCGTCTACAACCCGGCGGTCTACTGCGACCGCCGGGAGCTGACGCTCCTCGTCTCGGCTTTCAACGACGTCAAGCCGGGCGCGCTGTTCCCCCACCTGCGCTCGGAGAGCGACGAGATCGTCAACGCCCTCAACGAGGTGCTCATCCCGGCTTTCGAGGGCGGCGGCGGCTACTGCAACGAGCACAGCAAGATCGCCGGCCGGCGCAACTGGGACAAGTACAACGACCTCGTCGACCTGATCGCCGAGGCCGCCGACTTCATCCCCACGATGGAGAACATGTACCCCTACCCCGCCGGCAGCACCACCGGCGACGCCATCTTCCCCCCCGAGGTGCGCGCCGGGCTCCGCGAGGAGTTCCTGGCCCGCCTGAGTGATCCCGCGGCCCGCCGGAGCGCCTACGAGCGGATCCGCGGCGACACCACCACCTGGGACAACTTCGTCGACTTCTGCGGCGGCTTGGACGGCGTGCAGATCGCCGGCGTGCGCAGCGGCGTCGGCGACGACTTCCTGGGCAGGCGGCTCGGCGACGTGGCGAGGGCCGCCGGGCACCGAGACCTGGCCTCCTTCGCCGCGCACGAGGCCGTCATCGACTTCTTCGTGGCCAACCGGGGCGAGATCACGATCATCACCCACTACGGCAACGACGCCACCGTCGAGCGGTTCTTCCGCCGGCCCACCATGGCCATCTGCACCGACGGCCTGATGCCCGGCCCCGGCCAGAAGCCACATCCCCGCTCCGTCGGATCCTTCCCGAAGGCGCTCCGCATGGCCCGGGAACTGGGGATCCCGCTGCAGGAGATCGTCCACCGGATGAGCACGCTGCCCTGCCGGTTCCTGGGACTTGAAGACCCCGTTCTGCGACCCGGCGCCGACGCTTCACTGGTGCTGTTCGACTGGGAGAGCGTGCGGGAACGCAACAGCTTCGAGGATCCGATGGTCCCGCCCGAGGGGATCGACGCCGTCTGGGTGCACGGCGACCTCGTCTACGCGGGGAGTCGCTTCCACCCCCCGGCACCGTTCGGCGGACGCATCCTCACCTCGCCCGGCCACCGGTCCTGAACGGGTCAGCCGCGCGACAGCAGCACCCGCC
>CAZTZI010000099.1:0-14802 GCA_964618115.1 uncultured Acidimicrobiales bacterium | reverse complement strand
AGACAGCTGCCGGCCACGGCCCCGCAGGCGGGGAAGCCGGTAGCGAAGCTGGGCCAGCTCCACCTGGGCCTTGCCCTCGAGCGTCGTGGCGTTCTGGGCAAAGATGTCGAGGATCACCGCTGTGCGGTCCAGCGCCGTGCGCTTCAGAATCCGTTCCAGGTTGAACTGCTGCGCCGGCGACAGCTCGTCGTCGAACACCACCGTGTCGGCGTCGCAGGACTCGGAGACATCCCGGATCTCCAGGGCCTTCCCCCGCCCGACGTACGTGGCCGGATCGATGCGATCCCGGCGCTGCACGACACGATGCACGGGATCCGCGCCGGCGGTGTCGGTGAGCCGGGCCAGCTCCTCCAGGGATTCCTCCACGTCGACGGTCGAGCGTGGCGGCGTGACCACGCCCACCAGCACGATCTGCTCGCGGAAGGCCCGGTCGATGAAACCACCGTCCTCGCCGCCGAATTCGCCGAAGGCCCCCCGGTGAGTCCCGGCGCGCCGGCCGCCGGCTCGATCGGTCACGAATCACCGCCGCCGGGAACCGCAGGCTCCGGCGCTTCGACATCCGCCACGTAGATCACGGGCACGCGCAGCTCGACGCTCGGGCCGGCGAGCACCTCGGCGACCCCGCCGGGCATCTCGACCTCCACGGTGCCCTCGACCAGGTCCCACCGGTGCAGCCGCCAGGCCACCGCCGCCGCGCCGCTGCCGCAGGCCGAGGTCACGCCCACGCCGCGCTCGAAGACCCGCATGCGCACCCGCGAACGGTCGAGAACCGCGACCGCTTCGAAGTTCACCGGGCCGAAGCGCTGCTGCATGGCGGTGCCGACGGATTCCAGCGACAGCGCCTCGAGGGCCTTCCCGTCGTCGAGCAGCGCCACGACGTGCGGGTTGCCGACCGAGACCCAGCCGGCGCGCGGCCGCACGGGAGCCACCTCCGCGAGGATCTCCTCGGCACGCCGCGTCTGCTCGCCATCGGTGCGGGGCCGCCCCAAGTCGATGCCGGCACGGCTGCGGATGCGCCCGAAACCCGACCCCGTGTCGTCGGCGTCCGCGAAACGGGTCTTCCCGATGACGACCCTTCGGTCGCCGGCAATCGTGGCGATGGTGGCTTCGGCCTCGTCACGACCCGCGCGCAGGGTCAGCGCTTGGGCCAGGCAGGCCAGACCGTTGCCGCTCACCTCAGCCTCGCCGCCGTCGGCGTTGTAGAGGCGCATCGCAGCACGCAGCGGCCGCACCCCTTGCCCGGCGCCCCGGCCGGTCGCAGCTCCGGGCTCGTCGTCGGGTCGCGCCCACATGATCCCGTCCGCGCCCACACCGCTGGTGCGGTTGCAGAGAGCCCGTACCCACCCGGGCGGGCAGGGGTCGTCGCCGGTCTCGAGTCCAACGAGAAAGTCGTTGCCGAAGACGTGGTGCTTGGTCAGGTGCATCGGTCGAATGTCTCCAGGAGAGCGGGCAGAACCTCCATCGGATCCTCGCGTACATCCAACCACCGGATGCGGGGATCGCGCCGGAACCATCGTTCCTGACGTCGCGCGAACCGGCGAGTCCTGCGGATCGCCCCCTCCAGCGCGTCGGAAAGGCTGCAGCGACCTTCCAGATGCTCCAGCAGTTCCCGGTAGCCGAGGGCGTGGCGAGCCGTGCGCGACAGGGGCGCCGTGGACTCACGCAGCCGGCGGACCTCCTCGAGGAACCCGCCGGCCAGCTGGTCGCGATAGCGGTCGGCGATCCGGGCGTCGAGCAGCGGGCGCGGCAGGCGCAACCCGACCTGGCGGAAGCGACTCGTGCCGTAGTTCTCCAGTCCGGGACCGTAGGAGGAGAACGGTCGCCCGCTGCCGAGCGTCACTTCGAGGGCGCGCACGATGCGTCTCCGGTTCTGCGGTCCGGTTCGTTCGGCAGCAGCGGGATCGCGGTCCCGCAATCGGTCGTAGAGGGCGGCGGTGTCGGGCTCGGCCTCCAGCTCGGACCGTACGCCGGGATAGCGGCCGGGAATGGTCAAGTCGTCCACGACGGCGCGGACGTAGAGCCCGGTGCCGCCGACGGCCACAATGGCGACCCCGCGCCGGTCCGCGCCGGACAGCATGGCCCGCACCGCCGCCTGGTACGCGCCGACGGAGAAGTCCTCGCCGGGAGCCACGAGGTCGATCCCGCCGCACGCAAGGCCGGCCAGCTCTCCCGGGGTGGGCGTCGCGGTGCCGACGTCCATTCCCCGGTAGACGGCCATGGCGTCCATCGACAGCAGTTCGGCAGGTTGTCGCCTCCGGGCGAGGGCCAGCGCCAAGGTCGACTTGCCCGAGGCGGTAGGGCCGACGATGGCGAGACGCCGAGGGAGCCCGGCGGGCCGATCGCTCAGGCTGCGACCACCGGGATGCGCTCGCGGCGCGCCGGCGTGGCGCGAACGGCCGCCAGTTCGCCGAGGAGGTAGTGCGCCCCGGCGCCGGTGACTTCCACATCGACGAAGGAGCCGGGGCGCACCGGCTCGCCGGACGAGAAGTGCACCAGCTTGTTCTGGCGCGTCCGCCCGCTACCGAGTTCGGGGCGGGTCTTGCTGGGCCCCTCCACCAGCAACTCCTCTGTGCGGCCGATGCGCGCCTCGTGGCGACGCCGCGCAGAACGCTCCACGACCGCGCGGAGGCGCTCGTAGCGCTCGGTCACCACGGCGGGATCCACGAACTTCCCGGTCATCGCAGCCGCCTCGGTCCCGGGGCGGGGCGAGAACACGAACGTGAAGGCGCTGTCGAATCCCGCCTCGGCGGCCACGGCGAGCGTCGCGGCGAAGTCCTCCTCGGTCTCGCCGGGGAACCCCACGATGATGTCGGTGCTCACGGCGAGGTCGGGTATCGAGCGCCGGGCGGCCGCCAGCCTTTCGAGGTAGCGCTCCGCCGTATAGCCCCGGTGCATGGCCGCGAGGGTGGCGTTGCTCCCCGATTGCAGCGGCAGGTGCAGGTGCTCGCACACCGCCGGCGTCTCGGCCATGGCCGCCACCGTCTCGGGTCGCAGATCCTTCGGGTGCGGGCTGGTGTAGCGGACCCGCCGGATCCCCTCGACGGCGCCGACGGCCCGCAGCAGGTCGGCGAACAGCGGCCGCACCGACACCTTCTCGCCGGCGCGGCGGCGTGCCAGAGCAAGGTCGCGGCCGTAGGAGTTGACGTTCTGGCCGAGCAGCGTGATCTCCACCACGCCGTTGCGGGCCAACTCACCGACCTCTTCCCGCAGCGTCTCGAAGGGGCGGCTGATCTCCGGGCCGCGCACCGCCGGCACGATGCAGAAGGCGCATGAATTGTCACAGCCCACCTGGATCGTCACCCACGCCGAGTGCGGCAGGTCCCGGCGCACGCCGAGCGCGGACGGAAAGGCCTCGGCGTCGGCACGCACGGCCTCGGTGAGGATCTCGGTGATCGGACCGGCCTCGGTGGCGCGGGCCAGCAACTCGGCGGCCCGGTGCACGTTGTGGGTGCCGAAGACGACATCCACGTGTGGTGCCCGGCTGCGAACGAGATCCTGGTCCTTCTGCGCCAGGCAGCCGCCGACGGCGATCTGCATGCCCGGGCGAGAGCGCTTGAGGGCCTTCAGCCCTCCCAGGTAGGCGTAGAGCTTCTGGTCCGCCTTCTCGCGGATGCAGCACGTGTTCACCACGACCACGTCGGCATCGATGGGATCGTTGGCGGGCAGCATGCCGTCGGCCTCGAGCAGGCCGGCGACACGCTCCGAATCGTGCTCGTTCATCTGGCAGCCGAACGTGCGGATGTAGTACCGCTTGTTGCCGCTCACATGTGCAAGCGTAGAGGCAGCCTCGTGCCGGCGGCCCCGTTGAGGGCAGATGCCGCGGCCGGGCACTCAGCCGGCCGCGGCGCGGCGCGGCGTTCTACCGGGTCGCGGCGACCTCCGCCTCGGCCGGTTCGGGCGTCTCGGCGACCTGTGGCAGCAGGCGCTCGGTGACTTTGCCGGCGATCTCCAGCACCAGGGCGGGGTTCTCCCGCAGGAAGGCCTTGACGTTCTCGCGCCCCTGGCCGACCTGGTCACCCTCGTAGGTGTACCAGGCCCCCGACTTCTTCACGATGTCGAGACTCACCGCCAGGTCCAGAACCGAGCCCTCCCGGCTGATGCCCTGGGAGTACATGATGTCGAACTCGGCGGTGCGGAACGGCGGCGCCGTCTTGTTCTTCACGACACGGACACGCGTGCGGTTGCCGACCACCTCGGCGCCGTTCTTGATGGACTCGATCCGGCGGATGTCGAGGCGTACCGAGGAGTAGAACTTCAGCGCCCGGCCGCCGGGGGTGGTCTCCGGCGAGCCGAACATGACCCCGATCTTCTCCCGCAGCTGGTTGATGAAGATGCACACGGCGTGGCTCTTGTGCAGGTTGGCGGTGAGCTTGCGCAGGGCCTGGGACATGAGCCGGGCCTGCAGCCCCACGTGGGTGTCGCCCATCTCCCCCTCGATCTCGGCCCGCGGCGTGAGCGCGGCCACCGAGTCGATCACGACCGCGTCGATGGCCCCCGAGCGGATCAGCACGTCGGCGATCTCCAGGGCCTGCTCGCCGGTGTCGGGCTGGGAGATGAGCATCTCGTCCACGTCCACCCCGATGGCCCGGGCGTAGACCGGATCGAGGGCGTGCTCGGCGTCGATGTAGGCACACACCCCGCCCGTGCGCTGCGCCTCGGCCACGACGTGCAGGGCCAGCGTGGTCTTGCCGGAGGACTCGGGCCCGAAGATCTCCGTGACCCTGCCGCGTGGCAGACCGCCGATACCGAGCGCCACGTCGAGCGCCAGCGCCCCCGTGGGCACGGACTCGATCTGGAGGGCGGCCTTCTCCCCCATCTTCATGACCGCGCCCTTGCCGAAGTTCTTCTCGATCTGGCGCAAGGCCAGGTCGAGCGCCTGCTCGCGCACCCTGCCGTTGCCGTTGGTGGCTGCAGTGTCCCTCGTCATCGGTCCGTTACCTCCTGGGTGGGTTGCGTCCCCGGCCCCCGTGGGCGCCGGCTCCGTCGATCGTTCGGGGGAAGTCCGTCTGTGAATACTCTGGGGAGGGGGTGTGACACACTGGGTATAGAACCTGTGGTGTAGCACCTGTCCCAACCCCGGATTACAGCAGTGTAATCCAAACGCCCGTTCGCTGCACGTCTTTTGGAGGCGCCATGACCACCGAACAGCCCGACCGGCGGGAACTCCGCCAACGCCTGTCCCCCCTCCAGTACCACGTCACGCAGGAGGCCGGCACGGAGCGGGCGTTCACCGGCGAGTACTGGGACTGCAAGGACGACGGCACCTACCACTGCGTGGTCTGCGAGGTGGCGCTGTTCTCCAGCGACACGAAGTACGACTCCGGCACCGGCTGGCCGAGTTTCCATTCCGAGATGGGCTCCGGCCGCGTGGGGCGACGCCGAGACCGCAGCTTTGGGCGGACCCGCACCGAGGCCGTGTGCAACAACTGCGGGGCGCATCTCGGACACATCTTCGATGACGGTCCCGCCCCCACCGGCGAGCGCTACTGCATGAACTCCGCATCACTGAACCTGCGCCCCGGTGGCGACGAATCCACCGAGATAGGTTCACAGTAGGTTTCAGTATATGTCCTTCTGTGCCAAGCGCCTCGCCGGATTGGCGAGACGACACACCCGCGGCACCGGGATCCGATGAGCATTCCGGCGGCGGCGGACTCGCCGGTTCCGATCATCGACATCTCCCCCGCCACCGAGGGGCGTGAGGGGCTCGCGGGCGTCGCTCGCGCCGTCGATGAAGCCTGCCGGGACATCGGCTTCTTCGTCATCGTGGGCCACGGCGTCCCCGAGGCGACGAGCGATGCGGTGTGGACGGCCGCACGGGAGTTCTTCGACCTGCCGCTGGAGACCAAGCGCCGCAGCCCGGCCCCGTCACCGGACTACGCCTACGGCTACTCCCCCATCAGGGGCGAGACCCTGGCTCGCTCCCTCGGCGACACCACGCCGCCGGACCTCAAGGAGAGCCTCAACATGGGTCCGCTCGAGCTGCCGGTGGTCATCCCCCCGGGCGCCGAGGCGATCCTGGCCGAGCCCCGCTGGCCCGAGCGCCCGGCGGCGCTGCGCCCCGCCTGGGAGGCGTATTTCCGAACCATGTCCGACCTGGCCGGCCGGCTGCTGTCGGTCATGGCCGTGGGCCTGGGCCTGCCGGAGGACCACTTCGAGCCGTTCCTCCCCCACCACTCCGGCGCCATGCGGGCGATCAACTACCCCCACCTGGACGCCCGCCCGCTGCCGGATCAGTTGCGCGCCGGGGCGCACACCGACTACGGCACGCTCTCCATCCTCTGCTACGAGGACGCGCCCGGCGGCTTGGAGGTGATGGGATCCGACGGCTGGGCCGCCGTGCCGGTGGTTCCGGGCGGTTTCGTCGTCAACCTGGGCGACATGATGGCCCGCTGGACCAACGACCGCTGGGTCTCCACGCTGCACCGCGTCGGCCTGCCGCCGCCTGACGCCGAGGGCTCCACCCGGCGCCAGAGCATCGTGTTCTTCCACAACGTGGCCTGGGACGCCGAAGTCCGCTGCTTGCCCACCTGCCTGGCTCCCGGCGAGTCCCCCCGCTACGAGCCGGTCCTGGCCGGCCCCCACCTGCTCGGCAAGTTCGCCAGCACCGTGGAGAGCACCTACTAGGACAGCGCGCCCCGCGCATGTCACGATGATCACTCCGGAAGCGCCGCTCCTCGACAATGAGTGAAGGAACCTAGCGATGGATGCTCACGGGTCCAGGGATATTCGATTGACCAGGGAGATCGCCCGCCGCGACGACGCGGTCATCACCAAGTCGCTGAAGTACCGGCTCTACCCCTTCGTCGTGGGCAGGGCTGAGGGCGTGCGCATGTGGGACCCCGACGGCAACGAGTACCTGGACTGGATGGGCTGCGGTGGTGCGGTCCCCGTCGGCTACGGCCATCCCGAGGTGCGCGATGCCGCGATCGCGGCGATCGACAAGGAGTACGCGCATCCGCTCGTCTGCTACATCCACGAGCCCGCCGTCGAACTTGCCGAGAAGCTCGTCGACCTCTTCCCGGGCGATTTCGACAAGAAGGTCTGGTTCGGCGTCTCCGGATCGGACGCCATGGACTACCTCGCCAAGGTGGTCCCGGTGGCCTCGGGCCGTCCCCGCATCGTCTCCTTCATCGGCGCGTTCCACGGCATGACGATCGGTTCCGGGGCCATCTCCGGGCACGGCGCCCTGAGCACACCGATCCCCGGCGGCCACATCACCAAAGCGCCCTACCCCAACCCCTACCGCTGCACGTGGGGACCGTGCGACCCCCAGGAGTGCTCCCTGCGGTGCCTGGACTACCTCCGCACCGAGCTGTTGACGAACGTCTCGCCTGCGGACCAGACGGCCGCCGTGTTCGCGGAGAGCATCCAGTCCGACAGCGGGGAGATCGTGCCCCCGGACAACTACTTCCCGGCGCTGCGGGAATTGTGCGACGAGCACGGCATCTGGCTGATCTTCGACGAGATCAAGACGGCGTTCGGCCGCACCGGGCGGATGTTCGGGTTCGAGCACTTCGGCATACAGGCCGACGCGGTCGGCCTGGCCAAGCCGCTCGGCGGGGGCTTCCCCCTGTCGGCCGTGGTCGGGCGCTCGGAGATCCTCGAGGTCGACATCTACACGGCGTACACGCTCGGAGGTCACCCGGTCTCGTGCACCACGTCCCTGGCCTTCCTGGAGGTGATGCAGCGCGAGGACCTCGCCGGGAACGCGGCCGACGTGGGCGGCTACCTCAAGGAGAAGCTGCTCGAGATGAAGCGCAGTCACCCCCTCATCGGCGACGTCCGGGGCAAGGGGCTGCTGCTGGGCGTGGAGTTGATCGCCGATCAGGAGACTCGGGAGCCGGCCACCACCGACGCCCACCGGCTCGCCTACCGGTGCTTCGAGTTGGGGCTCATCCTGCTGGCCTTCGGGAACGTCATGGAGATCACGCCGCCGCTGACGATCACCCGCGGCGACGCCGACGAGGCCCTGGCCATCTTCGAGCGCGCCCTGGCGGACATCGAGGCGGGGCGCTTCGACGACGCCAAACTGGACGGGATCTAGCCGGTCAGTCCACGAGCTCCTCGCCGGCCCGCAGGCGGGCGCGTTGCCGGGCCGTCCGCAGCAACGATCTGATCGTCTCGGCCTGGGTGGTCATGGCCACCAGGATGGCGATTCCGAGTGCCAACTCCCTGGCGAAGGAGGTGTAGCCGGCGAAGACCAGCGCGCTGTTGATCTCGGATATGAGCACCATCCCGAGGAAGGCCCCGAACAGCGTCCCTGCGCCCCCGGTCACCGCCACGCCGCCGATGATCGGACCGGCCAGAGTCGACAGGAGCCACGTCTGGCCGCCGCTCGGCTGGCCCGAGCCGAGTTCGGTCGTCAGCAGGATTCCCCCGACCGCCGCCAGCAGCCCGCTGATCACGTAGGTCAGCATCACGGTCTGGGTGGTGGGAACGCCGGAGGTGCGCGCCGCCTCCACGTTGGCGCCGATCAGGTAGGTGCGCACCCCCCAGACGGTCATGTGCAGGAACACCCCGAACAGCAGCAGCACGCCGATGTAGACGAACACAGAGGGGTGAATCCCCAGGTGCTTGGTCACCAGGAACAGCAGGCCCTCGCGCGGGTAGACCTGCGGGACGCCCTTGGTGGCGAGCACCGCGGCGCCGAAGAAGACGCTCCCGGTGCCCAGCGTGCCGATGATGGGGTTGATGCGGATGATCCCCACGACGAAGGCGTTCACCAGCCCGAGGCCCATACCGACGAGCAGCACCAACACGATGGTCTCGGGAGCCCCCAGGCCGTTGTGCAGGAACACCGCCGTGAGCAGCCCGGTGAGCCCTGCCATCGAACCGATCGAGAGGTCGAAGTTCCCGCCGATCAGCACGATCGTCTGGCCGACGGCGGCGACGCCGACCGGTGCGGCGGCACGCAGGACGTTGGTGACGTTCAACCACGAAGCGAATCGCGTGTCGATGATCACGGTGATCACGCCGACGACGATGACGGCGGCAAGGATGATCTTCGGGTACCGCTGCGCGCCGAAGAGCAGGTTGCGGTACTCGGTGTACTTCCCCACTCTCTATCCGTCCCGTGCGGTCATCGCGAGGCCCTCGCGCCCCTCGAGGAAGGCCACGTCAGGAGTCCCCCGGCGCCGCGTTGCCCGAGGCGCCGGTGATCATGGCGACGAGATCGCCGGCGTCGACGTCCGCGGCCGGCACCGTCCCCACCCGCTCGCCGCGTCGCAGCACCGTGATCCGATCGGCGACCTCGAACACGTCGGGCAGGTTGTGGCTGATGATGAGGATGCCGATGCCGGCGTCGCGCAGGCTCTTGATGAGTTCGAGCACGTTCCTGCGCTCGGCGACCCCCAGCGCTGCCGTGGGCTCGTCCAGTAGCAGCACCCGGCTGCCCCCGCTGACCGCCCGCGAGATGGCGCACCCCTGGCGCTGACCGCCCGAGAGCGAGGAGATCTGGGCGAAGACGCTCGGGATCTTGACGCGGAACTCCTCCAGGAGGCTCTCCGTCTGCTTCGTCATCTCGATGCGCTGGAGGAAGCCGTAGCGGGTCAGCTCCCGCCCCGAGAACACGTTCTGCACCACCTCGAGCGTGTCCGCGAGGGCCAGATCCTGGTACACGGTCTCGATCCCGAGTGCCCGAGCCGTCCGCGGGCCGGCCAGCCGGACGTGCTCGCCGTCGAGCGTGATGGAGCCGGCGTCGGGCCGGAGCGACCCCGCCAGCATCTTCAGCGTCGTCGACTTGCCGGCGCCGTTGTCACCGACGAGCGCCAGAACCTGCCCGGCGAACAACTCCACGGAGAGGTCGTGGACGGCACGCAGCCCGCCGAACCATTTCGTCAGGCCGTACCCGGCGTAGAGCGGATCTCCGTTGGCGCTCATGGCTACGGGCGCGGCGCGGGAACCTGACGTCCGGTGTGCGGGCTGGGTGCTACGACCAGAGAGCTTCGAATTCCTCCCGCAGACGTGCGTTCAGGTCCGCCACGTCGTCGGCGTAGGTGTCCACGTTCTCCGGTGTGATGATCACGCCGCCCGTCCCGAAGAAGTCCGTCGACGGGGTGAGCCCCTGGCGGAGCTTGTCGAGGGCGACGAGCGCCAACTCCCCCTGGGCGCCCGGGTTCAGCGCCACGGTGCTCACGATGTTGCCCTTGCGGACCCACTCGAGGATGTCCTCGAAGTCGTTGATGCCGACGACGGGGATGTGATCGAAGCCCTCGTCGACCAGGGTCTGGGCGATGACCGCCGCACTCCCGGTCTGCGTCATGAAGATGTCGACCTCGTCGCCCTGAGTCGTCAGGACGTCCCTGATGATCTGGCCGGTCTTGGTCAGGTCGTTCTGGTCCTCGAAGTTCTCGATCTCGATGTTGGGGTTGATGCCCTCCGCGAGCGCGTCCAGGCGAGTCCGCACGTTCTCCATCGCCAGCGATCCGATGATGTTGACGACCTTCCCGCCGTCGGGCAGGAGGTCGTTGAGCGCCACGGCGTGCAACTCGCCGATCTGCCAGTCGCTGTTGGAGACCGCGATCGTCCGGATGTCGGCGCAGCAGTCGGCGTCGAACGTGACGATCGGGATACCGGTGGCGGCGGCCTCCTCCACCACGGGCAGGACGCCGGCCGCGTCGCATGCCGAGACCCCGAGCCCGTCGATCCCCGCCGCCAGCACGTCGCGGATGAGCTGGCTCTCCTCGGCGGCATCGCACGAGGAGGGCTGCAGGAAGATGACCTCGCAGCCCAGTCGCTCGCACGTGGGACCGACCGCTGCCTCGGTCGGCGCGTAGTAGGGGTGCTGCACGGCCGTGACCATGCCGTAGACCGGCTTCTCGGCAGGCGCCTCGGTGGGCGGGGGCGGCGGAGGTTCAGGCGCCTCGGTGGGAGCCGGTGGCGGAGGCTCTGGCGGTGGCTCCGGCGGTGCCGGGGCAGGTGCCTCGGCCGGCGCCGGGGCGGGCGGAGGCGGCTGCGCCTCCTCAGCCTCATCGTCGCCGCAGGCCGTGGCAAGCAGAACCACTGCCAGGGATGCGACGAGTACACGTACAACAGAAGACCTAACGAGGGCACTCATGTGCATGTCCTCCCCCCAGAAACTGCAACTCCCCCTTTAGAAGCTACGAGCAGCTTCGCGGCGGATTCTAGACGATCTCATCAGGAGCAGGAGACGGCGACCTACGGAGTCACGGTGTCTAGGAGGTCGCGCCGGGTAGGGGCCGCCATCGCCAGGTCGATTGCATGCTCCCCGTTAACACTCAACCAGCTCCCGCGACGAGCCGAAGTACAGAGCGGTCGTCTTTGGTTGCTCCTCGCTCAAGAGTCGCCGCAGTTCGGGGATACCTCGCCAGCGGCGAGAGCTTCCAGCGCAAACACTCGCCCGCCCCAGTGCGCACCGGGGCCGCGAGGCGGTAATCGGCGCCGAGATCCACGGTTGTGGAGTCGTCGCCGGAATCCACCCGCAGTCTCGCGAAGCCGGACTCTTCCTCGAGGCGTGTGACCCGCAACCCGGCGTCCTGAAGGGCGCCCTGGACGAGATCCACCACCTCGGCGTGCGGCGACGGGAAGAGGCCGTCGACGCCGAGTGCAGCGAGGCCTCCTTTTTGCACAGACCTTGCACAGACGCAACTCCGTGTGCGCCTCGCCCAGCGCCTGGTCCAGCTCCTCGATCTCGCCGGCCAGTTGCTGCTCGCGACCCGACGGACCCGCACCGGCGGCGTCCTCCAACGCCCGCTGGCGACCCGCCAAGAACACATCACGCCACTTCGAGTTCGACACCGCCGACGTGCCCTCACGGCGCGCCGCCGCCGGGATCGAGATCTCACCCCCAGCACCGCCAACACGATCCGAACCTTGTCCTCCACAGACTTCGACCGAGCCTGGCCCATCAGATCTCATTCAGGTCAGCACCGAACCACGACCTGTCTCAGAAATCCTGCCGCGCGACAGAAATTCCAGTCTCGGTAGACATATTGTTCTTACAGAGCGCGCGGATAGGCTCTGACCAGGGGATTTGCGGTTCTACCGGTGTATCTTTTTCCGCTGGTAAGAGAGTCGAGAGGGCACCCTGATTGGCATTGTTCGTCGCTGGTGATCGCCTATCCGCTAACGCTCTTAATTATCGCGTCATCCGAGAGTTGACGCTATCAGAACACACTGAAAGGTCCATCATGACGAATCATCATCGATCGACGCGGACGACGAGGGATCGGATCAAGAGATTCGTATCAGTCAACTTGTCGTTGGTCCTGGCTGCCGTAGTGCTTCTTGGCACCGCCACGAGTTCAGCGTCAGCCAGCAGTCCGGAACTGGACGAAGTCGAGCAGCCCTCACCCAGCACACCCGATCCGGACGTACACGCCCAAAGTTGGCCTGGGCGGTCGTGCACTTTCAGAGCGGAAGCCCACGACCCGCACCGTTCGGGAAACGACGCGTCCGGGCATGGAAACTGGGTAAACACATCGAACCCCAGGAGCCATTGCCCGAGCAAGGCCTTCGTAACGGTGAAGCTTCAAGCATGGCTGTGCATGGATCAATACCCTTACACTTGCAAATGGGTCACACAGGCGACGAGAGCACATTGGAAGTATTCGGGGCAGCAGGTCGCTGTCCACTTTCCGTGTACCACGAGTCAATCCGCGAGTTGGCGGACATATACCAAAGTGAAGGTACCCATCTCTGGGTGGTTTGACAAATATGATACCGCGACGAATGAGAAGGTAGTTCGATGCAGTCTCTGAACCCAATATGACGCCGTCGGTGGAGAGCGTCGTCGTTTTCGGCGCGACTTGTGAGTTGAGCGACGGAGCCCCCGACCTGCCGGCGTTTGACTGCGACCTGCCAGCGCTGATGCCCAGGGTCTTGATCCCTCCGACGCCAACGAAGCCAGAAACCCTAGACCCGAATACTGCAGTTCGTCCGCCCCGTCGGTGGCTCGATCGGCGGCTCGTACATACCACTGTGGATCAAGCTCCGGGGTACCAGCGGCGCTCGATGGCGTATCGGCAGCGCCGAAGAATGGGCGTTTCCCTCAGTTACACAGAGTTCGCGGACTTAAGCGACGGGACGCGCGTAATCATACGAAATGACCGTGGGACCAGTTGGAGTTGGCGACACTCACCGAACCCCTGGCATGGCATGACACGGCAGAGCCTGGCAGATGATGTACGCGATTACTTTGCACAGGTCGAAGAGGATCGTCCGTGTTCGCCCGAGTGGGTCGTCGAACTCGTGGCGCTCCTCTATGAAATCGAAGTTGATCCGGCATCGGTTCAAGCTGCACTGCAGATGCCCCGTCAAGTTGAGTTCGGGCCTCGCCTCTTGCAGCAACTGCAACACTGACAACCGTCGGCTGCGCAAGACCCGGGGAGGCTCATATCAGCACCGGTGCCGGGAACGGCCATTTTGCAGCGCCGAGCAATTGCGCCCGTTGTCGCGCCATGCGCGCAGGCGATTGTGAGCACAGCACTAGACTCTGGCGCCGCTGGGACAGCCGCGGTGAGGGGGTACGCGATGGACGCCGGCAACAAGGGGATTTCCGAACTGGTGGACCTGTCGGGCCAGTGCGTCGTGGTCACCGGTGGCTCGCAGGGATTCGGCGCCGCCATCGCCCGCAGGATGGGCGAAGCCGGCGCGACGGTGGTGGCCGCCGCCCGCAGTCTCGACAAGGCGCAGAACGTCGCGGCCTCGATTCCTGACGGCAGGGGTCATGCCATCCGGGTGGACGTGACCGACCACGACTCGATCCTCAACCTCGTCGCCGAGGCGCAGCAGTTGACGGGCCGCATCGACGTGTTCGTGAACAACGCCGGTGCGTTCTCGAACTACCTGCTCGACGAGATGCCGCCGGAGGAGTTCCAGCGGGTGATCAACACCAACATCACGGGCAGTTTCCTGTGCGCGCAGGCGGCGGCCCGACCGATGCGCGCCGACGGCAACGGCGGGGTGATCATCAACATGGCGTCGGTGGACTCCTTCCAGCCGTCCTCACCGGGCTTGATCCACTACATCACCTCCAAGCACGCCCTCATCGGCCTGACACGGGCCCTGGCGATGGAGTTGGCGCCGTGGGGCATCCGGGTCAACGCCATCTGCCCGGGGGCGTCGCTGACCGAAGGGGTCGTGGACTTCATCAAGGCGGTCTCGCCGCACGGCATCGACGTCGAGGCGGAGTTCGCCGGCATCGTCGACCACGTGCCTCTGGGTCGGCTCTGCAGCCCGGACGACGTGGCGATCGCCACGCTCTTCTTGGCGTCGGGGCTGTCGTCGTTCGTGACGGGCACGTCTCTCACCGTCGACGGCGGGATCCTGGCCCAGCCCATGGAGGGATACCCCGAGGACTACGGACCCGGCAGCGACTGACCGACTCACCGCGGAGCGAGCCACATCATGCGACAGACCAACGAACGGCTCATGGAGACCTTCTTCGAGGGAGTCAACAGCCACGACCCTGATCTGCTGGTCTCAGTGCTGGCAGAGAACTGCGAGATCAACGACGAGGGTGCGCCGTATCCCTACGACCGCGCCGGCCTGCACGAGATGCACAGCGCCTTCTATGAGCACTTCCCCGACGCCACCTTCGAGATCCTCCACCGCATCGTCGAGGAGAACGGGGCGTGCTACGTGTACCGGGCGACCGGCACCGGGCGGGGGGAATGGCCCGAGGGCAACGACATCGAGGGCGCCCGGATGGATCTGGTCGAGGTTCTGGTCTCCAGGGTCTCCGATGGCGCCATCGTCGGTCTCGACTTCCACATGGACACCGAGATCCTGAAACGGCAGGTCTGGCGAGACTGACCCGGCGGCGGCACCGGGCTGCCA
>CAZTZI010000098.1:0-23154 GCA_964618115.1 uncultured Acidimicrobiales bacterium | reverse complement strand
CGGGTCGAGGCGATTCTCGAGGAGACTCTCGACGCCGCGCTCTGGCGGGCGTTGCGGGTCGAGCAGGGCGCCGAACTCGTCCTGCCGCACCTCGCCGTGCCGTCGCTGGGCAGGGCACTCGACCGCGCCGCCGCCGGCGAGCTGTCCGGGAGCCGCGAGGACGACCTCTGGGAGCGGATCGTCGCCGAGCGTGACCGCTACTGGACCCCCACCGGGCGTCCGCTGAAGGATCGACTCTCCTCGGGGCGCGCCGTCGAGGCGGCGCAGGAGGACGTTGCGAGGCGCGCCGCGGAGTTGGCGGAGATCGAGAGGGACGCTGCCGAGGTGGCTCGGCTGGACGCCGATGAGGCGCGGCTCGTGGGCGTCGGGGAGTCGAGCGAGCGAACCCTGCGTGAGCTGCGCGAACGGTGGGGGCTGATCGAGCGGCTGCGGAACGAGACCGACCGACGCACCGCCGACTGCCGCGCTGCGGAGGACCGCCGCGGGCGCGCTGCCGGCGAGCTGCGCCAGAGGCGAGAGCAGTCCGAGGCGCTGGAGGCCCGCAGTTCCGAACTGCGGGACCTCGAAGCGGAGGCCGGGCGCGCCGCCCCGGCGCTGGCAGCGGCGATCGCTGAGACTGATCGGGCCGATGCCGCCCTCGATGACGCCCGCGCGGCGCTGCGGAGCGCGGAGAGCGAGAAGGCCCGCGCCGGCTACGACCGCGACCACCATCGCAACAGGATCGAGTTGGCCCAGCTCGGAGAGCGCCACGAGCGGGTCGTGGCGGCGCAGGAGGCTCTGAGCACCACCAAGGCCCGCATCGAGGCAGCCGTCGTCGATGACGAGCTCCTCGCAAGCATCGAGCGGGCACACCTGGCCGTGGTGCGCGCCGAGGCCGCCGCCAACGCCGCCGCCGCCTCGGTGGAGACCACCGCGCTGCGCGACCTCACGGTGCATGTCGCCGGCGACGAGATGACGCTTCGGGCCGGGACCGCCCACACGACCACCGTTGAAGCTGAGGCGGAGATACGGGTGCCGGACGTCGTCGCTGTACGCGTGCGGGCCGGCGGCGATTCACGGGGTCGCGTCGCTGCTCTGGAGGACACCCGCGGCGAACTCGGGAGGCTGTGCGCACAGGGCGGAGTGGGAGACCTCGCCGAGGCGCAGCAGGCAGCCGAGGCTCGGCGGGCGGCTGGGCGCGCCCTCGTCGATGCCCGCAAGGCCATCGAGCAGGATCTGCGCGACCTCACTACCGAGGCGCTGGCGGACAAGGTGGCGCGGCTCCGCCGGCGCATCGCCCGTTACAGCGCCGAGCGATCGGGTGACCCGTCCGCTCCCGCTGATTTCGAGGAGGCGAAGCGGCTCGCTGCCGAAGCGGCTCGCGCCGCGGACGACCGTGCGATCGAGCGCGACCGGTGCGAGGAGTTCGCCGAGCAGGCCGTCGCCGCTCGCCGGAAGGCCGAGCTGGCTGAGGCCAACCTGGCCGGCCGGATCGACATCGCCCGCAGCGTGAGGGATCGCGCGGCCGAAACCCTCGCCGCCGCCCGCGACGAACGCGACGACGCAGCGCTCGAAGCCGATGTGCTGGCGGCTCAGCGGGCGCTGGATGCCGCAGCCGACGACCTGAGGCAGGTCACCGAGACTCTGGAGGCCGCCGATCCTGCCTCGTTGGAGGAGCTGCTCGACAACGCCCGAGGCGCGCGGCACCGGGCCGGAAGAGACCTGCAGGCCAACCGGGACGCCCGTCAGCGGCTGCACATCAGCCTCGAACTACGCGGCGAGCAGGGGCTTGCCGAGAGTCTTGAGAAGGCGCGCAGCCGCGACGAGCATCTCGCCGCCGCCCACGAGCGCACCGAGGCGCGGGCGCAGGCCGCGCAGCTTCTGCACGAGACGTTCGAGCGGTGCCGGGCGGAGAGCCGTCGACGCTACCTTGCGCCCTTCAAGCAGCGCATCGAGCAGTTCGGGCGGATCGTCTTCGGCCCCACCTTCGAGGTCGAGTTGGACGACGACTTGCGGGTCGTGCGTCGCACGCTTTGCGGGGTCGCCTTGGACGTCGACCAGCTCAGCGTCGGGGCGCGCGAGCAGATCGGGGTGTTGGCCCGGCTGGCGTGCGCGGCCATCGTCAGCCCCGACGGCGGAGGGGCGCCGGTGGTGCTGGACGACGCCCTCGGCTGGAGCGACCCCGGCCGCCTGGCCCGCATGGGCGCCGCCATCGCCGCCGCCGGCCGCGACTGCCAGGTCATCGTGCTCACGTGCACGCCCGGCCGCTACGCCCACGTCGGCAACGCCACGGTGGTCACCCTGCCGAATTGAAGCGCCGCGCGTTCAGGGGCGTCCAGCAAGACGCGGCGGAGGCGAGTCGTCCGGGGGCGTGAGCTGTTGTGTCTCGTGTAGACTATTGGCGTGGTAAAAGCGCAGGTCATGGACGTTGCCGGAGACATGAACGAGTCGGCGACGTGCGACGCTCGGGCACCGTCGTCGGCCGAGAAGAGGATCCTCGCCGCGCTGTCTCGGCGTCCTCTGGGGCTCGCCGGGTGTTCCGCGGTCGCTGTGGCATCTGGCGTGGAGGAGGACAGCGTCGCCCTGTCGCTTGAACGACTGAGTGCGCTGGGTCTCGTGAGCGGTGACATGGAGGTCGTGCATTCCCGTCCCGTGCGGCGGGAGGTTGTCTGGCGGTTGCGGGTGGGCGAGCCGTGGTTCGCCGCTGCGCCCGAGGTGCAGCGAACTCCGCTACCGACGGTGCGTCCGGAGCCGATGGAGGATCGTCTGCCAGAGAGATTCCACCAGCAGTTCTGGTGGGGTGACCCCTCGGTTATCAGGCTGCCGCGCGACGCGGCGTTCGTGGCTGAACAGCTGCTCTCCTGCGACGACATCGAGGCGTGGGCTTGGGCCATCTCGACGTTGCCCACCGATGCGCTAGCGCAGGTGGCCGCGGACGAGTGCACGCCGCCGGAGACCGCCGCGATGGTCCGCAACGCTTTGGCCGAGCGGTGTGCGGAAGCTGTCTGAACTCCTCGACATTCTGAGCGACGGCACGATCGCCGTCTGGCCGAAGGTCGCCTCAGTGGTCCCCGAGGGCACCGTGCTCATGGGGGGAACGGCGCTGGCAACTTGGTTACGTCACCGTCGGAGCGAGGATCTCGACCTGTTCACGCCGGACAGGTTCGACCCGGACCCTTTGGAGGATTCTCTGGGGCGAGCTGGCGAATTCGTGCTGTCCCGCAAGTCTGAGGGTCACCTGCACGGGACCCTCGACTCGGTGAGGCTCGACATTCTGTGGGACGCCGGGGCGCACACGCTCGAAGAGCCCACGCCACTGGCGGGTCTGCACGTTGGGTCGGTTAGCGACATCATGGCGGCCAAGTGCGCCGCCATCGCCGACCGTCACATTCTGCGCGACTACTTCGACGTGATGTGCATCGAGCTTCTCGACGGCATCAGCATCGAGCAGGGCATCGTTCTCTACGCCCGACGATACGGCCTCTCGCTGCGGCACTCGTCGATCCACGCGCTCGTGCGGGGGCTCGGCTATTTCGCCGACGTGAAGGACGATCCCATGTTGCGCGCCACGGTGGGTGAGGATGTTCGCGACCGTGTGGTACGGCACTTCGAGAAGCGTCACCCACAGATCGTGCGGGCGTTTCAGCGCGGCTTGGGCTTCGCCGCCGATGCTCCAGAACGCCGGGAGGACCCGTAGCGGCGGCTCGGCCGCCGACCGGTTCGAGACGTCGCGCGGTCAGTTCAGGCAGACCGCGGGGGCGGTGTAGGGGAGGCCCAGGGACTGGGCGACGGCCGGTTCGGTGATGCGGCCTCGGTGCACGGTGAGGCCGTCCCGCAGGCCGGCGTCGGCGCGCAATGCCGCCGCGGGGCCCTCGTCCGCGATCTGGAGCACGTAGGGGAGCGTCGCGTTGTTGAGCGCCAGGGTGGAGGTCCGCGGCACGGCGCCGGGCATGTTGGCGACGCAGTAGTGCACGACACCTTCGGTCGTGAAGGTCGGGTCGGCGTGGGTCGTGGGATGTGAGGTCGCCGCGCAACCGCCCTGGTCGATCGCCACGTCCACCAGCACCGAGCCCGGGCGCATCTCCTTCACCATCTGCTGGGTGATCAGCCGGGGAGCCCGGGCGCCGCGCAGCAGCACTGCCCCGACGACGAGGTCAGCGCCGGCCACGGACCGCTCGAGGGCGGGCGGGCTGGAGTAAAGGGTCGTCAGGGCCGGACCGAAGCGTGTGGCCAGCTGCTCCAGAACCACGGGGTTGCGGTCCAGCACGGTGACGTCCGCGCCGAGCCCCAGCGCCATCTGGATGGCGTTGCTGCCGACCACTCCGCCGCCGAGGACCACGACCGGGGCGGCGGCGACGCCGGGCACGCCCCCCAGCAGAACGCCCCGGCCGCCGGCGGCACCTTCGAGGCAACGGGCGCCGGCCTGGATGGCCATCCGACCCGCCACCTGCGACATGGGTGCCAGCAGAGGCAACCGGCCGGCGCTGTCGGTGACCGACTCGTAGGCGATCGCGGTCACGCCGCTCGCCAGGAGTTCCGAGGCCTGCTCCGGGTCCGCCGCCAGGTGCAGGTAGGTGAACAGGGTGTGATGGGAGCGCAGCCGGGCACGTTCGGTGGCCTGCGGCTCCTTCACCTTCACGATCAGCTCGGCCACGTCGAAGATGCCGTCCGCGCTCGCCACGATCGTCGCCCCGCGGGCCGCGTAGTCCTCGTCGCTGAATCCGGCGCCCGCACCCGCATGGTGCTCGACGAACACATCGTGACCCCGGGCCGCCAACTCTTGCACGCTGTCAGGGGTCAGCCCGACGCGCCGTTCCTCGTTCTTGATCTCCTTCGGGACGCCGATGTGCATGATCACCTCCTCGTCGTGTCAATCACAAGAATAGTGCGCTCTATGGCGAGACAACAAGTCACCTATTTGGAGAATTCCCAAGTCGTGCACAAGATTTGCGCAATTCGATGTAATAGCGCATAATACTCGCCATGGAATCGCTGGATGCCACGGATCGGCAGATCCTGAACGAGTTGCAGAGCGACGGTCGCGTCTCGCACGCCGAGCTGGCCGCGCGAGTCGGCCTGTCCACCTCGGCGTGCCACCGGCGGGTGCGACGCCTGGAGGCCAGCGGTTTCATCGCCGGGTACGTGATGATCGTGAACCGCAAGGCCATCGGCCGCGACTTGGACGTGTTCGTGGAAGTGTCGCTGCTCAGCCAGAGCAAGGAGTCGTTACGGCTCTTCGAGTCGGAGGTGGGGGACTGCCCCGAGGTGATGTCCTGCCATCTGGTGGCCGGCGACGCCGACTACCTGCTGCACCTGGCGGTCAAGGACCATCGCGACTTCGAACGCATCTTCAACCGCTACCTGTCGCGCTTCACCGGCGTGGCGCGGCTGCGGTCCAGCTTCGCCATCCGCACCGTCCACGAGACCACCCGCCACGTGTTGTAGGAGTACGCGCCGCCCGGGTCTCCTTGGCGGAGAACCCGATTGGCAGATGGCGTCACAGCTAGTCGGCGATCGTGGCCCACTCCAGCAGACCGCGAAATAAGGATGTGGCGCCGCGTCCGTTCACACGCACCAACCGCGATGTCTCGATCGAGCGCTCGATCGCGGTGGTGGCTGCGTGCTTGGCGTGGCTCGTTTGCATGAGAACGACGTCCGAGCCACGCACAAGACCCTCCAACTCGGGATTGTTCGAGTGAGCATGCGACAGTCGCACGTCGACGCCGGGCCATTCGTCGCGAATCCAGCGCGCGGCGTTCTGGGCCGCAGACTCTGACAATGAGTAGATACCAACGCGCTTGACAGCCCTGACCCTCCGAGGAACTCGGATGTCAGTGTGATCTGCCGACGCGGGGGTGAAATCGAGGTCCGCATCTGAGAACAGTCTCCGCAACACAATCGCATCGGCATCTTCGATCCGCCCAAACCACGACACGGCGACTGGCGCCGCACATGGCTCGGGTCCGCTGGGTCCGACGTTGTGAGCACCGAATCAGGGTGGCGAGCAGCAAGGGTCGCTTCATACATCGGCACTTCGTCGTCAATGTCAACGAGACCGAGTCCAGCCGAGATGGCGGACACGCCGATCTGCCCTGACAACGCGGCGCAAGCTGCGAGTTCCATCCCGGCCTGCCAGTACTGGCCGGCGTACAGATCGGCTGCGATGTACTGGCGAGGAGCCGCTTGAACGAGAGCTACCCACCGTTCAACGCGGTCAGACACGGGGGCCCGGATCACGCTCCCAAGCCGCGGATGCCCAGGCTCTGAGGAACGCTTGCGAGCGGTGCACGAAAGGACTATGTGAAGTTTCTGCATCGCCCAAGCAGGTCAATGGCGGATCAAGTGCGGTGCGCGTTCAGGATGATGGCCGAGCAGTCGTGTGAGAGGACGAACGGTAGCGTAATTCGCTCCATCGGCGAGTGCCCGAGATCCCGACCGAGGCGATGCTGCCTCGATGATCCAGTCGGCGGCTCGTGACCGCAGTCCTCGCTCGTGGACCACGCTCGCGCAGGCCGCTCCGGGTCGTCAGGAACCACCGGGACCCTGATACAGAGCGCCCGGGCGGTCAACTCGCTCGGGTCTGCATTGGTACCGCTGACGGCCGCACAGGATCGATGCCGAGTTCGGAGCATCCCTCGAGATAGACGTCGATCGATCTCCGGAATTCCCGCTTGATGCTTTCCACGTCGGCCGCTTCGGCGTTCGCGACGGGGTAGGGGCCGCTGTTGATCACTCTCGCATGCAGCACCTCGGCCTCATCGTCGTAGACCACCTCGCCGACGTAACCCTTGTACTCCAGCATCAGCCTTCTCCGACGCGTTCGATGAACCTGGCATGTCGCGGACCGTGTCTCGCCTCGTCTCGGGCCGCGGATGGGGCCGGTGCACGACGATCGAGTCGGTTCCCTTCACCAACTGCACCCTGGAACCCGCTCTCTCGACCAGCCTGACTCCCAAGGCGGTCAACAGTGACTCGATCTCCTGCCATTTGATGTCTGCCAGCGTGGGTGTCGACCGCAGTCGTTCGAGCATCCGTCGATGCCGCCTCCGCATCGTACCATTGTGGACCGGAGTCCACAGTCCGACCACCCGCGCGGCGCGACTCCGTGGGTTGAGTGACGGCCGTGCTCAGATGGCAATGATTGAACTGGCTGGCGGTCCAGTGGTTGCGCCCGTACTCCCCCGGCGCGTCGTTCACGATCTGTCAGGTCGCCGGTAAGGCCGAGGGGTGCCGCCTACGGGCGCACCGAACAGTCACCCGACACACTCCCGACACCACCAGTCCTTCGGTGGATCCGGGCTGGGGGTGACGCGCCGTCAGCCATAGGCCCGCTCGTAGGTGAGGATCTCCTCCGCCCAGTTGCGCACCTTGTCGCCGGGGATCGGCCCGTGGGCCGGCCACGGGCCGCTGAGGTCCACCCGCCGGCCCCGGCTGATGACCTCGACGATGCGGCTGCGGTCGTTCAGCAGCCGGATGTCGGCCAGCGGATCACCGTCGAGCACCAGCACATCGGCCAGGCAGCCTTCGGTGATGGTGCCGATGCGGCCCTCGAGCCGCATCGCGATGGCACCGTTGGCGGTGGCGCAGACGATGGCTTCCATGGGGCTGAGGCCCAACTCGTTCACGAGGATCTCCGCCTCCCGGCCGTGCCAGTGCCCGTAGGGGGTGAGCGCGAACCCGGCCTCGGAACCGCACAACAGCGGCACACCGGCGTCGTAGGCGGCGCGCATCATCTTGGCGGTGGCGGCGATCTCTCCCCGGAAGACATCCTCCATGCCCGCACCGGCTCCCACCGTCGAGCCGAAGTCCGCCAGGTTCGCGAGGAACGTGAAGGTGGGGCAGAGGGCGCTGCCGGAGCGGATCACCGCCTCCAGTCCCTCGGCGTCCATGAAGGAGGCGTGCAGCAGCATGTCCACGCCGGCCTCCGCGCAGGCGGTCACGCTCTCGGGGCTGCGACAGTGCGCCATCACCGAGGTGCCGAGCTCGTGCGCCGTGTCGCAGACCGCCCGCAACTCGTCGCGACTCCATCCCAGGACCTCGCCTGAGCGTCCCGGCAACAGCCCGGTGGCGTGGATCTTGATCCAGTCGGCGCCGTACTTGATGTGCCGGCGGGTCCACATCACGGCCTCGTCGAGGGAGTTGACCACTTGGGCGTAGCCCACCACGCCCTCGTCGGGGATCAGCCGCCCGGCGGTGCCGCCGACGGCCGTGACCAGCGCCTGCACACCGGTGCTGATGCGCGGGCCCGCCACGACACCCGCCTCGACGGCGTTGCGCAGCGACGGACCCATGGAGAACAGCGTGTCGGGGTCGCAATAGGAGGTGACGCCCGCCCGCAGCATCTTGGTGAGGTTCTGGCCCGCCACCAGCGCGGCCGTCGCCGGGTCGCGGTGGAAGAAGAGCTCGTCGTTGGACTGCACGTCGTCGAAGGTGGCGTGGCAGTGGGCGTCGATGAGCCCCGGCATCACCGTCCTGCCCGTGGCGTCGATCGTTTCGGCGCCCCGCGACGCCGCGCCGGCTGCCTCCGGTCCCACCACCTCGATGTTGTCGTCGCGGAGCAGCACGCCGGGATTGTCCCGGGCCGGCGCGCCGGTACCGTCGATGAGCGTCCCGCCGGTGATCAGGATCTCGCCGGACATGCCCGCGCCGGTTGCCCGCTCACTTCGTCCTGGTGTGCTCATGTGGCATCGCTCTCTGCGGGCGCTCGGGGTCGGTTCAGTTTATCCTCGCGGGGAATCCGGCCCGGAGGAGAGGAGCGGCCATGATCCGTCACTGCGTGATGTTCAAGTGGAACGGCGAGGTTACCGATGAGAAGGAGGCGGCATTCCTCGAGGGGCTCGTCAAGCTGCTCACGACCGGCGAGACGGTTCGCGCCTACGCCTACGGTCCCGACGCGGGCATCAACGCCGGCAACTTCGACTTCTGTGTATCGGTGGACTTCGACGACGAGGCCGGCTTCGTCGTCTACCGCGACGACTCGGACCATCAGGCGTTCATCGCCTCAACTGTCCGCCCCATCCTCGAGACCCGGGCAGCGGTGCAGTTCGAATTCTGAGGTGGCGCCCGGTGGGGCGCCGGAATCCATTTCTTCGCCGGGCGGTCCACCCGGAGCACGAGAGGCGCTTCGCCCCGCCTGACTAGGCGCGAACCCGTGCTCGCGCCCCTGGCCACGCCTGCCCCGGCGCGGGGCTGGTGTGGTCGGTGGTGCTAGTGTTGACGATGATGGCGAAGTCCCCTTCGGGCTCCACCAATACTCCCGCGCCCGCACGACGCTCGGCCCAACCGAGTTCTCGGGGGAGCCAGGCGCGCAACGGGGGCGCCTCCGGTGGCACGCCGCCCGAGCGGCCTTCCGCCATCGCAGCGTTCTACCGGGCGCATCGCTCCGAGATCTGGGGCCTCGTGGCCTTCCTGGCGGCGCTGCTCTGTGCCCTGGGCATCTACGGGGGCCTCGGTGGGTTCGTCGGGACGGCCTTCCGGCGAGCGGCGGGCGTGAGCGTCGGCTGGGGCCGCCTGGCGGTACCTCCGGCTCTCGCCGCGGCGGGGGTGCTGCTGATCTCCGGGCGCCATGGGACAGAAGAGGAGGACGAGCGCAGCGCCGCGGTGCGCATCCTCGGCGGTTGTCTCGTGATGGCCGCGCTTGCCGGCATCCTCCATCTCGCGGCGGGCCGACCCACCTGGGGTGATGGCCTCGCCGACTTCGAGGATGCGGGCGGGTATCTGGGATTCGCGTCCGGTGGTGCGCTGGCGTGGCTGGCCGGAGTGGCCGGGGCCGTGGTCATCCTGGTTGCGGTGGGCCTGCTGGGCTGGCTCGCCATCAGCGGCATGCCGCTCAGCACCGTTGCCGGCGGGACCTGGCGGATCCTGCGTCGCGCGGGATTGGCACTGGGTGCCGTCGTCCGCCTGGTCGTGGCCGACAGGCGTGCTCTCTCCTCCGAAGAGCCTGCACCGGAGCGTGCCGGCTCCGAAGCCGACGACCCGAGCGGACCCGTGCCCCCGGCCGGCGTCGCCGGTCCACCGCCCCTGGCGATGCCCGCGGCCGCCCCGCTGTCGGCCGGCCACCCGCCCGGCACGGCGATCGGGCGCCCGGGTGACGCCGAGAACCCGGACGGCATGCCCGATGACACCGCGATATCCCGCACGAGGCGTACGCCCCCGGCAGCGGCTCCCGAGGCGTCCGTAGCAGCCGCCGGTGACGACAGCGGGCAGTGGCGCCGCCCCAATCTCAACATCCTCAAGCGCACGCCCCGCCAGGAGGTGGATCGCCGCCTCATCAGCCAGCGCGGGCGCGCGCTGGAGGCGGCACTCGCGGCCCACGGCGTGGAAGCCACGCTGGTCGACGTTGTCGTCGGACCGACCGTCAGTCGCTACGAACTGGTCCTCGCGGAGGGCGTCAAGGTGGCGCGCGTCACCGCCCTGTCCCGTGACATCGCCTATGCCCTGGCCTCCGCGGAGGTGCGCATCCTGGCTCCGATTCCCGGGAGACAGGCCATCGGTGTGGAGGTCCCCAACCCGGCGCGCCAGACGGTGACGCTCGGCGACATCCTGACCTCCGACGAGGCGGCCGGCGCCACACACCCCCTCGACGTGGCCATCGGCCGCGACATCACCGGAGTGGCCGTGATGGCGAATCTCGGGCAGATGCCGCACATCCTCATTGCCGGAGCAACCGGCTCGGGCAAGTCCTCCTGCATCAACTCGATCATCACCACGATCCTGATGCGCTGCACGCCCGAGCAGGTCCGCCTCATCCTGGTTGATCCCAAGATGGTCGAGATGCGGCAGTACGCCAACGTGCCGCACCTGCTGACCCAGCCGGTCATCGATCCCAAGAAGGCGGCCAACGCCCTCGGTTGGGCTGTGCGGGAGATGGAGCGCCGCTACGAGTTGCTGTCGCGGGTGGGATGCCGGGACATCACCGGTTACAACGCCGCCTACGAGGCATCACTGGCGTCCGGCTCCCGCAGCGCCGAGGACTCCGAGGACGAGGACGAGCAACTGCAGCGCCTGCCGTTCATCGTCATCGTGGTCGACGAGTTGTCCGATCTCATGATGGTCGCCCCCCGCGAGGTCGAGGATGCGATCTGGCGTCTGGCGCAGATGGCGCGGGCGGTGGGTGTGCACCTCGTCATCGCAACGCAGCGACCCTCCACGAACGTCATTACGGGGGTCATCAAGGCCAACATCCCCGCCCGCATGGCGATGTCGGTGTCGAGCCTGACCGACAGCCGGGTGATTCTCGACCAGGCCGGCGCCGAACGCCTCGTCGGCCACGGCGACATGCTCCTCCTGGACGGCTCGGCCGGTACCCCGCGGCGCATCCAGGGGGCATGGGTCAGCGAGGAGGAGATCCGCAAGGTGACCGCAGCGTGGCGCCGCCAGAACGTCCGCCCGGAACAGTCCGTGGGCATCACCGCGGAGGCACTCGACACACCCACGCTGCTGGGGACACGGGGCGTCGGCGACCCCGACGACGACGAACTGCTGGCGGCCGCGATGGAACTGGTCGTCGACAGCCAACTCGGCTCCACCTCCATGCTGCAGCGCAAGCTCCGGGTGGGTTTCGCGCGCGCCGGGCGGCTCATGGACCTTCTCGAGCAGCGAGGTGTCGTCGGGCCGTCAGAAGGTTCCAAGGCCCGCGAAGTGCTCATGACACCGCAGGAACTCGCAGTCGAGCAGGCTGCGGCCCACCGCGCAGCGAGCGGCACGTAGACACCACACGGTCGACGTCGTGCCGCACGCTGTCGGCGCAACACCATTGAGAAATCTCATATTTCACATCATATCGATATATGTCAGATCAGAACGGCGCGACGATAGGCTGCGGAGATGAGCAGCGCTGTTGACCGGTTCGTGGCAGCGGCCGCCGATGCGGGGGTGGAGTTGCGTGTCACGCGGTACCCCGAGGGCACCCGCACCGCACGCGACGCGGCCGCGGCGGTGGGCTGCGAACTCGGACAGATCGTCAAGTCGCTGGTCTTCGTGGCGGGCGGCCGCGTCGTCGTGGCTCTCGTCTCCGGCGCCGACAGGGTGGACACCGAACGATTGGGGGTCGCCGCCGGCGCAGCCGACTCCCGGCAGGCCCGCGCCGGCGAGGTTCAGCAAGCGACCGGGTTTGCCATCGGCGGTGTCCCGCCGTTCGGCCACACCCGCCCCCTCGAGACCTTCTGTGACCGGCGGCTGCTGGACTTCGACGTGGTCTGGGCGGCGGCCGGCACGCCCGACGCCTGCTTCCCCGTCGCTCCCGGCGAACTGGCGCGGCTGGCGGATGCGTCGGTCGTCGACATCGCCGCCGGCGCGGTGAGTGGGCGTACCCCTTCGTAGACTCCGAGAAGACATGGCGATCATCGGCAAGCTCCTGCGCACGGGCGAGGGGCAGAAACTCAAGGCCCTGCAGGGCCTCGTTCCCCACATCAGCGACCTCGAACCGGAGATGCAGGCGCTGAGCGACGACGAGTTGCAGGCCCGCACGCCCGCACTCCGCCAGCGCCTCGCCAACGGCGCCGACCTCAACGACCTGCTGGCAGAGGCCTTCGCCGTCGTCCGCGAGGCGTCGTGGCGCGTCATCGGCCAGCGCCACTACGACGTGCAGCTCATGGGCGGCGCGGCACTGCACCTCGGGTGGGTGGCCGAGATGCGCACCGGCGAGGGCAAGACCCTCGTCTCCACCCTGCCGGTGTACCTCAACGGCCTCACCGGCGAGGGCGTCCACGTCGTGACCGTCAACGAGTACCTGGCGAGCCGCGATGCCGACTGGATGGGCCAGATCCACCGCTGGCTGGGTCTCAGCATCGGGCTCGTGGTCCCCGGCGTGCGCGATCAGGACTTCAAGCGCCAGCAGTACGCCTGCGACATCACCTACGGCACCAACAACGAGTTCGGGTTCGACTATCTCCGCGACAACATGGCCCTCTCGGCTCCCGAGCAGGTGCAGCGGGGCCATCGCTACTGCATCGTCGACGAGATCGACTCGATCCTCATCGACGAGGCCCGCACGCCGCTCATCATCAGCGGGCAGGTGGCCGAGGCCGCCAACACCTACTACCGCTTCGCCTCCATCGTCCGGCGGCTCGCGCGCGACGAGCACTACGAGGTGGACGAGGAGAAGCGCACGGTGGCGCCAACCGAGGAGGGAGTCGGTGCCGTGGAGCGGGCGCTGGGGGTGGAGAACCTCTACGACTCGCTGCAGGTCAGCTACGTGCACCACCTCGGCGCAGCCCTCCGAGCCAAGGAGCTCTACCGGCGCGACAAGGAGTACATCCTCAAGGACGGCGACGTGAAGATCGTCGACGAGTTCACCGGGCGCATCCTGGACGGCCGGCGCTGGTCGGACGGGCTGCACCAGGCCATCGAGGCCAAGGAAGGCGTCAAGATCCAGGAGGAGAACCAGACCCTCGCCACGATCACCCTGCAGAACTACTTCCGGCTCTACGACAAGCTCGCAGGCATGACCGGCACCGCCCAGACCGAGGCCAACGAACTCTTCGGCACCTACAACCTGCACGTGGTGTCGATCCCGACGCACAAGCCGATGATCCGCGCCGACCAGCCGGACCTGGTGTTCCGCACCGAGGACGCCAAGTTCGACTCCATCGTGGATGACATCGCCGAGCGGGTCGAGCGGGGTCAACCAGTACTGGTGGGCACCATCTCGGTGGAGAAGTCCGAGAAGCTCTCGGGCCACCTCACGCGCCGGGGCATCGCGCACGAGGTGCTGAACGCCAAGCAGCACGCCCGCGAGGCCGAGATCATCGCCCAGGCCGGCCGCCTCAGCCGGGTGACGGTGGCCACCAACATGGCCGGCCGCGGCGTCGACATCATCCTCGGAGGGAATCCCGAGGCGCTGGCCCGGCGTGACCTGCTGGCCGACGGCTATGACCCCGGCTCCAAGGAATACCGCAGGGCCTATCCGAAGCTGCTCGCCAGCTACTCAGAGCAGTGCAGCACCGAGGGCGAGGTGATCAAGGAAGTCGGCGGCGTCTACGTGATGGGCACCGAGCGCCACGAGAGCCGGCGCATCGACAACCAGCTCCGGGGACGCTCGGGCCGCCAGGGCGACCCGGGGGAGAGTCGCTTCTACCTCTCCCTCGAGGACGACCTGATGCGCATCTTCGCCACGGGCGCCATGGACTGGGTCATGTCCCGCTCACTGGAGGATGACATACCCATCGAGTCCAAGATGGTGACCAAGTCCGTGGAGCGGGCGCAGACCACCGTCGAGCAGCGCAACGCCGAGACCCGCAAGAACGTGCTCCGCTACGACGAGGTGATGAACAACCAGCGCCGGGTCATCTACCAGCTGCGCGGCCAGATCCTGGAGGGGGCGGAATTGCGCGAGCAGGCCCTCGAGCACCTGAGCGACGAGGTGGAGGCGATCGCGGCCGACCTGCCCGAGGATGATCCGTGGGACCACCGGAGCATCCTCACCACCGTCGGCAACCTCTGGCCCACCGACCTGACGCCCGAAGACCTCGCCGGGACGGAGACCCCCGAGGATCTCGCGGGGCGCCTGCTGGACGATGCCACCGCGCTCTACGAGCGGCGCGAGTCGGAGATCGGCGCCGAGGTGATGCGCGGCCTGGAGCGCCAGGTGATGCTGCGCGTCATCGACCAGCACTGGCGCACGCACCTCTACGAGATGGACTACCTCAAGGAGGGCATCCATCTGCGAGCGGCCGGCCAGAAGGATCCGCTGAGCGAGTGGCAGCGTGAGGGCTTCGAGATGTTCGGTGACCTCATGAAGCGCATCAGGGGAGACTTCGTGCGCATGATCACGCACATCCAGGTGGTGAGGCCGGAGCGCGAGCAGACCTCTGTGACCCGGAACGTCACCTACTCCGGTCCGACCGATCCCTCCGAGGCGCCCAGCGCCCTGGCACAGGCCGCCGCGGCGGCCGCCGGGGTGCCGCTCGCCGGCTCGAAGCCCGCCCCTGCGGCGGCTGCGGCCGCCAAGTCGGCCACCGGCACCGCCACGATGGTCCGGAGCGCCGCTGAGAAGACGGGCCGGAACGCACCGTGCCCGTGCGGTTCGGGCAAGAAGTACAAGCTCTGCTGCGGTCGCTGAGCGACCCGAAGCCACTGCCGTGTCCTGTCCAGTGATCGCGATGCCGGCCCGGGTAGCGGGCTGACGGGGTGCCCGTGAACGAGGATTTCACCGATGATCTGGCCGGGCTGCGCCGCCGTCTCGAGCAGTCCGAGCACTACCTGGGTCTCGCCGGGCTGCGCAGCCGGCGGCCTGCCCTCGAGACCGAGGCGGCTCGTCCGGAACTCTGGGACGCCCCCGAGCGGGCTCGTCGCGTCGCCCAGGACCTCGCAGCGGTGAACGATGACATCGCCGCCTTCGAGCGGCTCGAGGCGCGCCTCGAGGACGCCGAGACCCTCTGGCAGCTGGCCACCGAACTCGAGGACGATTCGGTCCTCGCCGAGATCGTCCAGGCCATCGACTCGCTGCGGGTCGATTTCGACGGGCTCGAGCTGCGTTCGCTCCTCGCCGGCACCTACGACGAGCGCGACGCGGTCTGTCACATCCAGTCCGGCGAGGGCGGTACCGACTCCCAGGATTGGGCCTCGATGCTGCTGCGCATGTACGGCCGCTGGGCGGAGCGGCGCGGCTTCGATTTCGAGGTGGAGTCGGTGACCGAGGGCAAGGAGGCGGGGATCACCTCGGCGGAGTTCACCGTCAAGGGCCGCCACGCCTACGGCTTGCTACGCAGCGAGCACGGCATCCACCGGCTCGTGCGCATCTCGCCGTTCAACAAGGAGGGCAAGCGCCAGACGGCGTTCAGTTCGGTGAAGGTGGTGCCCTTCTTCCCGGAGATGGCCTCCGAGATCGAGATCGACGAGGGTGACCTGCGCATCGACACCTACCGCTCCTCGGGTGCCGGAGGGCAGCACGTCAACGTCACCGATTCGGCGGTGCGCATCACCCACCTGCCGACCGGGACCGTCACCTCCAGCCAGGCCCAGCGCAGCCAGTACCAGAACCGGGAGCGGGCGATGCAGATGCTGGCCGCCAAGCTGCTGGACCTCGAGCGCCAGAAGCGCACCGACGAGGTGGCGCAGATCGCCGGCGCGGCAAAGAGGATGGGATTCGGGAGCCAGATCCGCTCCTACGTCCTCTACCCGTACCAGATGGTGAAGGATCTGCGCACCGAGCACTCCACGTCGAAGGTCGACGTCGTTCTCGACGGTGACATCGACGACTTCGTGGCGGCCTACCTACGGTGGCGCCGCGCCCAGGAGGTCTCCGCCGCCTCCTGACGCGGAAGGGCGGGCCGACCGGCCCGCCCTTCGGTAGCTGGATTCAGTTCAGTGTGGCGGGGCGATGCCCGCCGGGTTCTGGCTCAGGCGGCGTCGCGGGCGGCGGTCAGCCACTCGTCCACGCTTGCCCGGTTGGCCTCGATCCACTCGGCGGCGTGGCGGTTCACGTCGTCGGTGGTGTTCTCGCCGGCGTCGTAGCGCACGTTCTGCAGCGCCACGTCGACCACGGAGATCTTGACGCTCTCGAAGAGCGACCGGGCGGCCGGGTTGGCGTTCACGAACCTGGAGTTGGCCACGACCCTGATGTCGGCCGCGGGCCAGCCCGTGTAGCAGGGATCGCCGGTGCAGAACTCCGGACCCAGCCGTGCGGGCGGCAGGTCGTTGAAGTCGAAGCCGTCAACGGTGGAGCCGTCGAGCACGTTCTCGGCGGTGCCCACCGAGACCCAGATGGCGTTGTCGCCGGGGATCAGCTGGGTGAGGTACCCGCTGGGCGACCACGAGTAGGCGATGAACGGCTTGCCGTCCTCGAGGTTGGCGACGGCGTTGGCGAACATGGCCTCGTAGCCGGCGTGCACCGCTTCGAGGTTGTCCCAGCCGTTGAACTCGAAGGTCTGCGCGGCGATCTTGGCGCAGTTCCAGGAGTCCGGGCACGACCCGACCTGGATCACGCCGTCACCGGGCGTGATGTCTGCGGCGTCGTAGAGCGCCACGAGCTCGGGATCGTCGTTGATCTGCCCCAGCGTCTGGATGCCGTGCTCCTGGGCGAGCGCCTTGTTGGTCAGGAAGCCTTCGAGGCCGGCTGCTGCCAGTGACACGCCGACCAACTCGATGTGGTCGCCTATCAGGGAGCCGTCGGAGAGCTCGTCGTCCCAGAAGTTGAGGTGGTTCGGGATCCAGCCGTTCACCCAGAAGTCCACCTCACGCTCGGCGAGCGCCACGTGGAAGATGTCGTTGGCCAACTCGTTGTCGGCGGGCTCGCTGACGTCGAAGCCCAACTCCTCGAGCAGTTGGTTGTAGATGGCCGCCTGCATGTAGCCCGTTGACCACGTGGCACGGGCCTGGGTCACCGAGACGCCGGCGCCCGGGTTCATGTAGGCCTCCATCGCGGCGGCTTCCATCTCCTCGACCTGGGCCTGCGCGGAAGCGGCCTCCTCTTGGGCGGCGGCGGCCTCTTGCTGCGCGGCGGAGGCTTCTGCCTGGGCGGCGGCTGCCTCCTGCTGGGCAGCGGCCGCTTCTGCCTGGGCGGATTCGGCCTCTGCCTGGGCGGAGGCTGCTTGAGCGCTGGCTGCCTCGGCGGCTGCTTGGGCATCGGCCAGCGCCGCCTCGGCTTCGGCTATGGCCTCCGCGCTGCCCGAGGCCGTGGCCTGCGCCAAGTCGGCGGCAGCTTGAGCCTCCGCAGCTGCTGCGGCTGCTGCGCCCGCTCCGGCCGCGGCGGCGTCCGCGGCGGCTGTGGCCGCGGATGCCTCAGCCTCCGCTGCCGCTGCCCTGGCATCCGCTGCGTCGGCGCCGGCTTGGGCGCCCTGCGCGGCGGCCATTGCGGCAGACGCCTCGCCCGACGCCGAGGATGCGGCGCTCGAGGCCGCCGCGGCGGCGTCCTGCGCCACCGTGTCCTCGGCCGCGCACGCTGCGGCGAGAAGCGCGAGGGTCGCGGCGAGCGCGATCCCGGCTGAAGTCCATTTCTTGCTGAATGGTGTCATGGTGAGATCTCCCCGTGAACGACGTTGTCCGGAAACGGGTCCACCATCGTGGACCCCTTGGTGCGGGTGAGACTAGTCGGCCAACTGTGCCGAAAGGTACGCGCCCCCAGCCGGATCGGAATCGGTCGCGTTGCCGTTCTCGATCTCGACGTACACCTCGGCCCGGCGGAACTCGCCGAGCACAGAGCGCGTCGTCATCAGGAGCGTCAGTCCGGCCATGAGGCAGAGGAAGGCTCCTGCGCCGGTGACCAGCTTGGCGTCGGCAACCCGTGTCAGGCTGCCGATCCAGTTGAAGGCGATCATGATCAGGCCCACCGAGGCGCCGGCGGTGGCGGTGCTCCACATCCACTTGCGCCGTTCGTCGTGGCCGAACAGGCCCGACGCCAAGAGCGCGCAGACCGCGCCCACGGCGGCGACGATCAGAGCCAGATAGCCGAACCGGGGCCCGCTCGACGTGAAGCCGTCGGTGACGATCTTCTCGGTGCGCTGGGCCTGGTTGATGAGCGCGGTCATCTTCAGTGTCGCCTCGGCGCTACCTGCGGGGTCCTCCTCCGCCTGGCGCCTGAGTTCCTCGATCTCCGCGGCCAATTCGGGGGTTATGACCGATTCCGCCCGTTCGTCGAACGTCCAGCCCGAGAAGCCGGCGATGACCACGACGGCGGCGGCTGCAGCGGTCCCGACGATCCGGCCTGATGCCACCGTTCTGACCAGTGGGCGCCGAGCCGTGAACGGGGCGGCTCGCAGCCAGGACACAGCGCCGACGGCTGCGATGGCGGTACCGATGAGTGCCAACCAGGCTCCGATGCCGTCGCTGTAGGCGGCGTTGCCGCCGTGCGGCGTGGCCCACAGGTAGGCGCCCGCCGAGACCACCCCGCCGAGGGCGAACACCAGGGCGCCGTCGGCGCCGAGCCAGCGGGCACCCCAACCGGGCCGGCGCAGGGTCACAAGCGCCCCAGCGGCGATCAGCAGGCTGAAGGCCAGGACCGCGTAGCCGTACACCGAGCCCCCCTCGGCGGCCAGGCCACTGAGGCTGCGACCGGAGAGGTCCTGGTCGACGAAGCGGCCGTAGCCGGAGATCAGCCCCGAATCGGTCCCCCAGGTGAGGAACACCGAGACGATGCCGAGCGCCGCTCCCGCCAGAGCCACCGTGGCGCTGCGCCGCTCCGCCGCGCCGGCCGGTGCAGCCTTGGCCTCCGTCGCCGCCACGGCACCGATGATGGCCGCCTCCGGCATCAGTGCCTCGGGATTGAGGCGATGCCGCCAGGCCTTGCGGATGCGGGTGAGCAGGTACTCACCGTCGCTGGCCTCGGTCTGGGAGATGCGGTCGAGGACCACCGCCACGATGAACAGCGCCAGGCCCGAGGAGGCGGCCTGTGCGGTGTCGAGATTCTGCACGGCCTGGAACACCGGACGCCCCAGGCCGCCCGAGGCCATGATGGCGGCGATACCCAGCATGGAGATCGACAGCAGCAGCGTCTGGTTGAGCCCGGTCATGATGGCCGGGCGGGCCAGGGGGAGTTGCACGTCACGCAGCACGCGGCCCTCCGAGGCGCCATAGGCCCTGCTGGCCTCCACCACATCGGCCGGCACTTGACGGATGCCGAGATTGGTGAGCCGGATGAGCGGCGGGAGGGCGAACACCATGGTCACCATGGTCGCCGGCTCCGCGCCGATGCCGAAGAAGAAGATGATCGGCAGCATGTAGATGAACGGGTGCACGACCTGCATGGCGTCCAGCACCGGCCGGACGACGTTCCACACGCCGTCGAAGCGACCGCAGAGGATGCCGAGGGGTATCCCGATGACGGCACAGAGCACCACGGCGACGACGATGATGCCGAGCGTGATCACCGTCTCCTTCCAGTACTCGGTGCCGAGGATGCCGCAGAGCGCGAGTGCCAGAGCGACGGAGACGCCGACCCTCAGGTTGCGGGTGAACATGCCGATGACCAGGAACACCAGGCAGACCGCGATCCAGGGCATGTCGGCGATCTCCCACCAGGGATGGTGCGCCGGTCCGTTCACGAAGTTGCGGAACAGGAATGTGAACGGCCATTCGATCACATTCAGGACCGGGGCGAGGTTCTGGTCGATCCAGCTGACCATCTGAGTGATCCACGCCCCGAACGGAACATCCCACTGATCCAGGACGGCGTTGTCGCCGACGCCCGGATTGGTGGACTGGGCGAGGATGCTCACATGTACACCTCGCGCTCGAACTTCTCCGAGAGGCTCTCGACACGCCCCATCTCCTCCATGATGAGACGGGGATCGAGGTTGCCGAGCAGGGCTCCGGAGTCGTCGCAGGCCGCGATCGGCAAACCCTTCCCGGCGAGCGCGTACACCTCGTTGAGGCTGTTCTCGGAGGAGCAGGTGGCGAAGTCGGTGCGGAGCGCGGTGGCGACATCGGTTGCCCCCTCAGCGGCTGCGCGCACCGCGTCGGCGGCCGTCAGAACGGCTGTCGGGGCGCCACGCCTGTCGATCACGAAAGCGCCCGCTCTGTCGCCGATAGCCGCCAAGGCCGCATCCACCGTCATGTCGACCGTCACGGGTGCCGGCGGGAGCATCACCTCGCGCACCAGGATCACGCGACCCTGATCCACGTCCTGCACGAACTCGGCGACGTAGCCGGTGGCGGGCTCGGTGAGGATCTCGGTGGGAGTGCCGACCTGCACGACGGCACCGTCCTTCATGATGCACACCCGGTCGCCGATGCGCAGCGCCTCGTTGAGGTCGTGGGTGATGAACAGGATCGTCTTCTGGAGTTCGCTCTGGATCTCCAGCATCTCGTCCTGCATCTGGCGGCGGATGAGGGGGTCCAAGGCGCTGAACGCCTCATCCATGAGCAGGATCTCGGGGTCGGAGGCAAGGGCGCGGGCCAAGCCGACCCTCTGCTGCATCCCGCCGGAGAGTTCCGACGGCATGTTGTAGGCGTAGGGGCCGAGCCCCACCAGCGACAGCGCACGCATGGAGGCCGCATTGCGCGCGTCGCGGGCGACGCCCTGCACCTTCAGGCCGTAACCCACATTGTCGATGACGTTGCGGTGCGGGAAGAGCGCGAAGTGCTGGAACACCATGCCCATGTGCGTCCGCCGGAACGCCTGCAGCTCGGAGCCCTCGAGGGCCTGCACGTCGGTGCCGGCGACGGTGATCTGCCCGGCGGTGATGTCGATCAGCTTGTTCACCGTGCGCATTGCGGTGGACTTGCCCGACCCGGACAGCCCCATCACCACGAACACCTCGCCTCGCCGCACGGTGAAGGTGACGTCGTCGAGACCCACCACGTGCCCGGTCTCTGCCTGCACCTCGTCCTTGGACATGCCTGAGCGCAGCAGATCGAAGGCCCGCCCGCGGGGCTGGGGTCCGAAAATCTTGTAGACCCCGTCGAGGATGATGACTTCGTCGCCGTTTTGGGACATTGCTATGAGTGGTCCTGTCCGCTCCGGCGTCTCCGGAGTCGGCACGGCGGCATGCTAACGCAGCCCGACGGGCCGTGTGAGCGCACTCTGGTTCCGCTGAGCCTCGCGGGCGCGGTGGTAGCGTGATCTGGCCGGAACGGAACCGGCGCATCAGGAGTCACCAAAGGTTGGGCGGAGTGCGGACGGCCGGCGTCACATGATCGAGTTGGATCAGGTCACGAAGATCTACAAGGGCGAGGTCCTGGCGCTGTACAGCGTTTCCTGCAAGATCGCCAAGGGAGATTTCGTGTTCCTCGTGGGGCCGTCAGGCTCGGGGAAGTCCACTTTCCTCAAGCTGCTGAACCGCCAGGAGCAGCCCGACCAGGGCTCCGTGTGGATCGCCGGCAAGGAGGTCGGCTCGCTGCCCCGCTCCAGCGTCCCGAAGCTGCGCCGCCTGGTGGGTTGCATCTTCCAGGACTTCAAGCTGCTGCCCAACAAGACGGTCTACGAGAACGTGGCCTTCGCCCTCGAGGTGACCGGGCGCTCCCGCCAGGCCATCCGCACCCAGGTTCCGTCGCTGCTGGAACTGGTGGGGCTGTCGAAGAAGACCCACAGCTACCCGCACGAACTCTCCGGCGGCGAGCAGCAGCGCGTCTCCATCGCCCGAGCCTTCGTCAACCGCCCCCCGATCCTGCTGGCCGACGAGCCCACCGGGAACCTCGACGCTGACACCTCCAACGGCATCATGCGGCTGCTCGCCGAGATCAACAAGCGCGGCACGACGGTGGTCATGGCCACCCACGACCAGCAACTCGTGAACGCGGCCCGCCGGCGCGTGCTGCGGTTGGACAGGGGCCGGCTGACCGGCGACGAGGCCAAGGGCCGCTACTCCTAGGAACGCTCTTGGCACTCTCCCTCGGCTACGTCTTCCGCGAGACGCGTGGCAACCTGCGCTGGAACGTCACGCTCTTTGCCGCCACGATCGTCGCCGTCTGGGTGTCGCTGACGCTGTTCGGCTCGTCGCTGCTGATCCGCGAGGGAGTCGAGCAGGCCACGGGGCGGTGGCGCGGCGGCATCGAGTTCATCGTCTTCATGAACGCCGACGCCACCGAGGGCCAGCACGCCGCCATCCGGGGCTCCCTCGACGAGAACCCCGAGATCGGCGGCTACGACTTCGTCGACCAGCAGGGCGCCTACAACGAGTTCATCACCGAGTTCGCCGACCGGCCCGAACTCATCGAGAACGTCACCCCGGAGATCCTCCCGCCCTCCTACCGGGTGAAGCCCACCGTCGACGACGCCGACGTCATCGAGGCTCTGGCGGCGCAGTTCGACGCCCGACCAGGAGTGCGCCAGGTGACGCTGCCGGTGGAGGTCATCCGCACGCTCCAGCAGAACAGCCAGAAGGTCAGCGTGTTCGTGCTCATCATCGCCATCGTGGTGCTGCTGGCGGCGTTGATGCTGATCGCCAACACCATCCGCACCGCCATCTTCGCCCGGCGCCAGGACATCGAGGTGATGAAGCTGGTGGGTGCCTCCAACTGGTACGTGCGATTGCCGTTCATGCTGGAGGGAACGATCCAGGGCGTCATCGGCGGGGCGCTGGCGATCCCGATGCTCTTCCTGATGAACAACCTGATGGCCGGATTCGTGCAGGACGACTACCTGGAGTTGCTGCGGTCGCTGGTGGTGGACAGCGCCGTCGTGTGGAACACCTCCCTGCTCGTCACCGGGATCGGGGCCGCGGTCGGCGTGGTTGGATCGCTCGTGGCGGTGGGCCGCTTCCTGGACGTCTAGGTCGGGCGCCCGGTCGGGGGCCGGGG
>CAZTZI010000097.1:0-87911 GCA_964618115.1 uncultured Acidimicrobiales bacterium | reverse complement strand
GGCCCAGTTCGCCGAGGCTGCCGGGGTGTCCATCGGCATGCTCTCCAAGATCGAGCACGGCCGCACCGCGCCCAGCATCGCCACCCTCAGCGGCCTCGCCCGGGCCGGCAACGTCCCCATCACGGCCCTGTTCCGGGGGCTGGACGAGGAGCACGACGCCATCATCGTGCGCGCCGGTGAGGGGACCGAGATCATCCACTCCGGCAGCGGGAGGGGACGCAGCTACCGGAGCCTCGGCGCGCTGCGCGGCCCCGATCGGCAGATCGAGCCGCTGCTGATCACGCTCTCGACCGCGGACGAGGTCTTCCCGCTGTACCAGCACCCGGGCACCGAGTTGCTCTACGTGCTGGAGGGCTCCATGGAGTACGGCTACGGCTCCAACCGCTACCTGCTGGAACCCGGCGACACCATGCAGTTCCAGGGCGAGGTCGCCCACGGCCCCACCGCCCTCGTGGAGCTCCCGGTGCGGTTCCTGTCCCTGAAGGTCTACCCGAGCGCGGCCCGCTGAACCGATGACCGGCGCACAGGCCACAGGCTGCCGGTAGAGGCTCCGGCGTGACGCAGATCGACCGGGCGAACCCCCCACGGCGCCCCCGTCGCGGTCGCTACCCGGCCCGCTACTCGGCGGCGGCGCTGCTGCGCCGCGGGAAGGCTCCCTGGCCCTCGATCTGGCGGAGCACCGAGCTCCGCGACAGCTACGACGTCGTGGTCGTCGGCGGGGGAGTGCACGGTTTGGCGACCGCCTACTACCTGGCGGCGAACTGGGGGATCACCAACGTGGCGGTCGTGGACAAGGGGTATCTGGGCGGCGGCGGCTCGGGACGCAATACGGCGATCGTGCGGTCCAACTACCTGACGCCGGACGGTGTCGCCTTCTACGACCGCTCGGTGCAGCTCTACGAGCGGCTGGCCGTCGATCTCAATCTGAACGTGATGTTCTCCCGGCGCGGCCACCTGACGCTGGCGCACAGCGACGGGGCGCTGCGGACGATGCGCTGGCGGGCCGAGGTGAACAAGCACCAGGGCGTGGACTCCGAGGTGATCGGCCCGGCGGAGATCAAGCGCCTCGTGCCGGCCCTCGACACGTCCGAGGCGCCCCGGTATCCGATCCTGGGCGCCCTGCACCACCCGCCGGGCGGCATCATCCGCCACGACGCGGTGGTGTGGGGATACGCCCGGGCGGCCGCCGCCCTGGGTGTCGAGATGCACCAGAACACCGAGGTGCTCGACATCGCCACCTCGGGCGGGGCCGGACCCGGCGGCAAGGGTCCGGGAGGGCGAGTCACCGGCGTCCGCACCAACCGGGGCGACGTCTCGGCTCCGGTGGTCGTGAACTGCACGGCGGGCTGGGCGTCGCTGATCGCGGCCATGGCCGGCCTGCGGCTGCCGATTTCCACCCACCCGCTGCAGGCCGCGGTCACCGAGCCGGTCAAGATGTTCCTGCCGGCGGTGGTGGTGTCGGGCTCGCTGCACGTCTACGTCAGCCAGACCGACCGCGGCGAACTCGTCTTCGGCGCCGCCGTGGACCCTCTCGCCACCTACGACACCGGCGGCTCGCTGGCCTTCGCCGAGGAACTTGCCGGCCACGTGCTGCAGCTCATGCCCGGCCTGGGGCGGATGCGGCTGCTGCGGCAATGGTCGGGGCTCTGCGACATGACCCCCGACTACTCGCCGATCATCGGGCCGACGCCCGTGGCGGGGTTCCACTGCGACGTGGGCTGGGGAACCTACGGGTTCAAGGCCGCCCCGGTGGCCGGCGAGCAACTCGCCGCCTGCATCGCCCGCGGCGAGACCCCCGAGTTGATCGCCCCCTTCGCGCTGAGCCGGTTCGCCGAGGGCCGGCTGGTCGGCGAGAAGGGCGCCGCGGCAGTGGGGCACTGATGCTGCTGGTGCCCTGCCCGCACTGCGGCCCGCGCAATTCCGCCGACCTCACGCTGGTGGGCGAGAGCGAACCGCGGCCCGACCCTGCCACCGCCACGCCGCAGGAGTGGCGCGCCTATCTCTACGAGGAGCACAACCCCGCCGGCTGGACCCGCGAGACCTGGTACTGCGGGCTCGGGTGCGGGCGCTTCTTCGTGACCGAGCGCCACCGCGGCCAGAACCGCTTCCGCCACCCACCACTGGCCGGCGCCGACGAGTTCCCGGACCGGCCATGACTGCCGTGCTTGCCCACTCCCGTCATTTCCGCGGAGGCGGGGATCCACGCGTCCATTGGGTTCCGACCCCGGATCGGGTCCGGTGCAGGCTCTTCGCCGGAACGACGATCGGGTGCTCTTGGTGAGCCCTCAACGGCTCCCGGAGCGCCCGGGCGAGGTGATCGACCGCACGCGCCCGCTCACCTTCAGCTGGAATGGGCGGCAGGTCAGCGGTTTCGCCGGTGACACCATCGTGTCGGCCCTGGCCGCCGGCGGCTGCTCGGTGTTCTCGCGCAGCATGAAGTACCACCGGTCCCGGGGAATCCTGACCGCCGACTTCTGGGACCCGAACACGCTGGTTCAGGTCGGCGACGAGCCGAACGTGCGCGGCGGCCACCGCCTCCTGGAGGCCGGCATGGCCGTGTCGGCCCAGAACGCCTGGCCGTCCCTGCGCTGGGACGCCAAGGCTCTCACCAACCTCGGCGGGCGCGCTCTCAGCGCCGGCTTCTACTACAAGACGTTCATGCGGCCCCGGTGGCTGTGGCCCGCCTACGAGAAGGTGCTCGCCCGCTTCGCCCCCGGCGGAGTGATCGACCCCGTCGGCGCGCCCCGGCGCCACGACAAGCGTTACGCCCACCCCGATGTGGTGGTGGCGGGTGGCGGCCCGGCGGGGCTGGCGGCGGCTGCTGCGGCGGCGTCGGCGGGGGCCCGGGTGCTCCTCGTCGAGCACGAGCACATGGCGGGAGGCCACCTGCGGTGGGGAGCGGAGAGCGAGCGCGCCCTGGCCGCCGAGTTGGTCGCCGAAGCCCGCGCGGCCGGGGTGGAGATCCTCACCGACGCGACCGTGGCAGGCCGCTGGGAGGACAACTGGCTGAGCATTGTCGAGAGAGGTGGCGGCGACGGCCCCGAGCGGCTCATCAAGGCGAGGGCCAAAGTCCTGGTGGTGGCGGCCGGCCTGATCGAGCGCCCCTACGTGTTCGCGGGCAACGACCGCCCCGGCGTGATGCTCTCCGGCGGGGCGCGCCGCCTGCTGAATCTCTGGGCGGTGCGGCCCGGCAGCCGGGCCGTGGTCTGGAGCGCCAATGCCGCCGGCGACGCCGCCGCGGCCGACCTGGAGGCGGCGGGCGCGGCCGTGGAGCACATGGACGCCCGTGCGGGGTGCACCGTGGTGGCCGCGCAGGGGCGGCGCGGCGGCTTGGAGCGGGTCGTGCTGTCGGACGGCGCCCGGCTCGAGGCCGACCTGCTGGTGACCGCGGCCGGCTGGACCGCACCCACCTCGTTGCTGAACATGGCCGGCGCGCGGCCCCGCTACGACCCGGCGGCGGCCCGATTCTTCCCGGCTGCGCCCGGCGTCGCCGAGGGCGGCACGGTGCTCAGCACCGGGGGCATCAGCGGCGACGGCTCGCTGGAGGAGCTCGTGGGCCACGGCGAGGCCACCGGCCGACTGGCTGCGGCGCGGGCGGCGACCCTGGCACATCGGTTGCAGGTTGCGACGGCCTGGGCGGCGCCCGTGAACGGTCCCGAGCCGCCGTTCCCGCCCGACGAACGGACCCCGCTGGGGCGTGATCCGCACCCCGAGTTGTATCGCTCGAGCACCGACGGCATCGTGGACCTCTCCGAGGACGTGAGCTCGAGGGACCTGCGCCACGCCGCGGCCGAGGGCTTCGACTCGGTCGAGCTCGTCAAGCGCTGGACGACGGCCACGATGGGTTCGGCGCAGGGCAAGCTCGAGACGGTCAACACGGTGGCTGCCCTGGCTGAGGCCACCGGCTCGACCATCGCCGAGGTCGGAACCACGACCTGGCGCCCGCCGTACGCCCCCGTGACGCTGGGGGCGCTGGCGGGGCGCATGTTCGAGCCTGTGCGCATCTCCTCGCTGCACGACCTTCACGTCGCCGCCGGGATGACACCCATCGGTGCGGGCCAGTGGATCCGCCCCGAGCACTACGGCGATCCCGCGGCCGAGGTCCGCAACGTCCGCACCAACGCCGGCATCATCGACGTGAGCCCGCTCGGCAAGCTGGACATCCAGGGCCCGGATGCCACCGACCTGCTGAGCCTGCTCTATGTCAACAAGTGGCGGCGCCTGGCCATCGGCGCGGTGCGCTACGGCGTGATGTGCGCCGAGGACGGCGTGATCCTCGACGACGGCGTCACCGGGCGCCTGGGCGAGGAGCACTACCTGATGAGCACCACCAGCTCGGGCGCCGGCGCCATGGAGGTCTGGATCCAGAACTGGCTGCAGACCGAGAACCCCGACTGGCGAGTGAGAGTGACGCCGGTGACCGACGTCTACACCAGCATCAACGTGGCGGGACCCAAGTCGCGCACGCTGCTGGGGCGGCTCGTCGACGACGTGGATCTCGGCCCGGAGGCGTTCAAGTACATGCAGGTGCGACAGGGCACGGTGGCAGGCGTGGCGGGCTGCATCATGTGGCGGATCGGCTTCACCGGCGAGCTGTCCTACGAGTTGCACGTGCCGGCCGGCTACGGGCCGCACGTATGGCAGGCACTGCTGGACGCCGGGTCCGACCTGGGCGTTGCGCCGTTCGGTCTCGAGGCCCAGCGCATCATGCGCCTCGAGAAGGGGCACTTCATCGTCGGCCAGGACACCGACGCCCTCACCAAGGCCCCGACCGCCGGCCTGGAGTGGCTGATCAAGCTCGACAAGGAGGACTTCACGGGCCGACCCGAACTCGAATGGGCGCTCGAGGGCGAGCCCGGTGCGCCGGGACCGCAGAGCCTGCCGCGCTTGGTGGCGGTGCAGCCGACCGAACCGGACTATGTGCCGTCAGAGGCCTGCCAGATCGTGGCGCCGGACGCCACAGGTGCTGAGAGGATCATCGGGCGCATCACGTCCTCGCGGTTCTCGCCCACGCTGGAGCGGTCGATCTGTCTGGCGCAGGTTGAAGCGGAGCATGCGTCGCCCGACGCCGGCCTCACCATCGTCGAGGTCGACGGCCGGCGCCACCGCGCGGTGGTGATGCCCCATCACGCCCATTTCGATCCCACCGGCGAGCGGCTCCGTGTCTGAGAATCCCGCGCTCGGCCGCCTTGGGCATCGTCATCCCCGCGAGGTCGGGGATCCAGTGGCGAGGAACCGCCGCCGTGCCTGACCAACCCGGGTTCGCGAGTCCGGTCGCCGGCGTCGGCGAGGTGCGCGGCACGAGCTGGAGCCTGCGCGACGAGTCGGCGACCCCGAAGCTGCTCGTCTACGAGGACTTCGAGTCCGATGCTCTGATCCGGGGACATCCGGGCGTCGACTTCGGCTCCGCCGCACCGGCCGCCGATGGCTCGCTGGTCTGCGGCCTTCGGCCCGGGGAGTGGCTGCTGCTGGGGGAGCGATCCGGCTCCGACCCACCGCCACCCGGCGCCGTCACGGTGGATCTCACGCATGGCCTGGCGATGTTCCGGTTGACCGGACCGGCGGCGGCGGACGTGCTGGCGGCCGTGTGCAGCGTCGACACGGCCGAGGAGATGATGCCCGACGGCGCCGCCTGCGGCGCCTCGGTGGCGCGGGTGGCGTGCACGCTCGTGCGCAACGATGTCGCCGGCGAGGGCTCCTATCTCATCCTGTCGCAGCGCTCGTCCGGGCGATACCTGTTCGAGGCACTCGGCGACGCGGGCGGGAGCCGAACCTGACGGGAGCGGCCCCGGCGGATGCGGCGCGCGCCGCATCAGCCCGCGGGCGTGGCCGGGACGGCGCCGCTCGTTCCGCGGCGCATCCGATGTAGGCGGGTACGGACGTTCCGTGTGACCGTCCGGATCGTCAGCACGACCATGAACAGTGACACTGTGCTGAGTGCCATGGTCCCGCCGGTGGCGGTGTCGTGGTGGTAGCTCACCAGGATCCCCACGGTGGTCGTGATCGCTCCGATCACCGTGGCGAGGGCCATGAGAACCGGCACGCGCCGCACCAGGATCGCGGCCGTCGCAGGTGGTCCGATGAGCAGGCCGAACACCAGCAGGGACCCCACCACTTCGAAGGACGACACGATCGCCACGGCGATCAGCGCCAGGAGGACGAAGTGCGCGAGCCGGGGCCGCATCCCCAGCATCCGGGCCTGCATCTCGTCGAACGTGAGAACCAGGAAGGCGCGGTGGAAGACGAGCGCCCCACCCAGCGGGATGGCGGTAGTGATCAGCTGGCGGTAGAGGTCGCTCTCGGTGACGCCGGCGATCGAGCCGAAGAGCACGCCGGTGAGGTCGCCCACGTAGGTGCCCGACTGGCTGGACATGATGACCACGGCCAGCGCCAGCATCCCGACGAACAGCAGGCCGATGGCGGTGTCCTCGGGGAGTGGGGAGTGTCGGCGCAGCAGGTTTATCCCGCCCACCATGCACAGCGCCGCCACGAAGGCGCCCAGCGGGACGTTCCCCCCGAGGACGAGGGCGACGGCGATGCCGGGCAGGACGCCGTGCGCCAAGGCGTCACCGAGGAAGCTGAGCCCGCGCAGAACGACCCATGTGCCGATGATCGACGTGGACAGCACCGCCAGGAACGCCGACGCGAGGGCGCGGCGCATGAAGGGGTTGGTCAGGAAGGGCTCGACCCACCACTCCCATGGGTTGACGAGGAAGTCCACAGTCGCCGTCCTAGCCGCTCCGGGGCTCGAGTGTGAGGGTCATTCGCAGACGGCGCTCGTTCGGACGCTGCCCCGCACGCGGCGATCGTCCAGCGCGGTGGGGCAGCGTCCGAACGAGCGCCTCGCCGTCTCAGCCGCCGAGCGCCTCGGCGATGGTGCGGGCGTTGTGGCGCATCATCGCCACGTAGCTCTCCGCGCCCGAGCCCGCCTCGCCGAGGGCACCTGTGTAGAGGCTCGCGATGGTCACCCCTTCGAGATGCTCGGCGAGGGCGGCCGCCTCGCCGGCGCCGTGCAGGGCCTCGGCGAAGATGGCCGGGACGTCGTTCTCCTCGATCACGTGGCCCAGTTCCTCCAGGTCCGCGGGGCTGGGCTCGGCCAGCGTGGTAGTCGCCGGGATGACCGTGCCGATCACCTCGAAGCCGTAGCGGTCGGCGAAATAACCGAGGGAGTCGTGGTTGGTCACGAGCTTGCGTTGCGCCACCGGCACCACCTCGAGCGTCTCCGTGATGTCCCGGTGCAGATCCGCCAGTTCGGCCAGGTAACTGTCCATGCAGGCCGCCACGCGGTCCGCGTCGAGGCCGGCCTGCTCGACGAGAGCCGGGCCGAGGTTCTCAACCGCCTGGGCGACCCGGACGGGATCCAGCCAGACGTGCGGATCCTCCGACCCGTGCGCGTCCTCTTCGTCGCCGTGGTCCTCGCCCTCGTCCTCGTCCTCGTCTGTGTCCTCGTCGCCGTGGTGCTCTTCGTCCTCTTCCTCCTCGTCCTCGTGGTCCTCGCCCTCGTCCTCCTCGGCTTCGTGGCCCTCGCCCTCGTCGTCCTCCTCGTCGTGGTGGCCACCGAACATCTCGGCGTCGAACTCCAGCGTGGTCATGTAGTCGCCGGCTGCGAACACGGGCGTACCGTCGGCCTCCACCGCCTCGAGGATGTCCTCGAGTCCTTCCTCGAGTTCCAGGCCGTTGCTCACGATGATGTCCGCCTCATCAAGCCGGGCGCGATCCGACATGGAGGGCTCGAAATCGTGCGGGTCGGCCAGGGGTGGCAGGATGGATTCGACCTCGGCGAGGCCGTCGCAGGCGACGCTGCGCGTCACATCGGCCCAGATGGTCGTCGTCGCCATGATGAGAGCAGGTTCCTCGTCGTTCATCTGCTCGACCTCGGTGACCTCCGGAGCGTCGGAGGCTGCAGGAGGGGCGGGTTCGACTTCGCCGGCGGAATCCTCGCCGGCGCAGCCGGCCACGATCAGCGACACGACACAGACGGCCGCGGCGCATGAACGTCCTCGGATCGATGCTCGCCGGGATTCTCGGCTGCCTTGACCGGACGGGTGCCCACCTGCCGGGGTGCGCGAGGGACGGAATTTGTTCAGAATGAGAACCATACTCTGATAGTATCGGCAGGAATGGAGCGGATCAAGCACCGGCGCGACCGGCCCGTGCCGGCGGGTCCCGGGGATCGTCCCGCCCCGGGACGGGCGAACGTCGCGGCTAGGCTCCGCTTGGACCGCTGAAGGACCGGAACGGGCGAGGAGGAGTACCACGATGGCTGCGACGACGGCTTCGACTCTGCCGGCAACCTCTGCGAACCCTGCGCTGCGTGTCGAGGGGTTGACGGTCTACTACGGGTCCCATTGCGCCCTGGCCGATGTCACGCTGGAGCTTCCGGGGGGTTTCACCGCAGCGCTGATCGGTCCGAACGGCGCCGGGAAGAGCACGCTCCTGCACGTGCTCGCGGGGATCGTGACCCCGACCTCCGGTGCCGTCTCGCGACCGTCCTCGGTTGCCTACATGCCCCACCACCGCGGCGTGAGCACCTGGATGCCCCTGACCGTTTCCGAGGTCGTCAACATGGGGTGCTACCGCCGGAGGGGCCTGCTCGGCCGGCTGGGCGCCACGGACCGCCGCGCCGCCCGCGAGGCCGCGGACCGGATGGAGATCGGCGATCTCATAGGTCGGCAATTCGGTGAGCTGTCCACGGGTCAGCGCCAGCGCGTGCTCATGGCGCAGGTGCTCGTCCAGGACGCCGGGATGCTCCTGCTGGACGAGCCCATCACCGGCCTCGACATCGTCAGCCAGGCACGCATCCTGGAGGTCGTCGACGAGGAGCGTGAGCGCGGCGTCCTCGTGGTGATGTCGACCCATCACCTCGACGAGGCGAACCACTGCGACCACGTGCTCCTGCTGGCGGGGCGCCTCCTGGCGCAGGGCCCACCGCGGGAGATCCTCAAGGCCGAGCTGCTGCGGAGTTCGTACGCCGGGCGGACCATGGAAATGCACGAATGGGCCGAGGAGTGCGCCACTGCGCACACGCTCAGCGATTCGGAGACCGGCCGGCCGGTCCACCTGACTCACGACCACCACGCCCACCCGGAATCCGGCTAGACCGGGGTCCACTCCCGCCGCCCGGAGCGGGCGTCGGTTCTCCGTTCAGGCGCAGTCGGCGCAGTAACCGATGGCGTCGATCTGATGCCCGTCGACCCGGAAGCCGTGCTCGGTGGCCAGGTCCGCGAGCGCCGATTCGATGGTCGACTCGGTCTCGGGGGTGAAGTCGACGTCGGTGACGATGCCGCATGAACGGCAGATGAGATGGTGATGGTGCCGGCCGAGGTGCTCGGACAACTCGAAGTGCGCGTGATTAGCTCCCACCGCCAGCCGGCTGACCGCCTCGGCCTCCTCGAGGACGGTGAGCGTGCGATAGACCGAACTCTGGGGAACGCCGGGGGTGCGCGGCAGTATCTGGGGGATGGTCAACGGTTGTCCCGCATCCGCCAGCACGTCGATGACCAGGCGGTGATTGGAGGTGAACCGCCGTCCCTTCGCCTCGAGGCGCAGGCGAACCGCGTCGTGGAGGGCGCTCCGATCGGTCACGGACACAGTCGCGAGCGTACCGTGCCGGTCGCCGTTGGCCTGCCGGTCGCATCGGGAGCGACCCTACTGCTGTCACAATGGCAGGCGTGAGGGGCGGTGAGGAGTCGGACGCGCACGGCGGCGGTGACAGCCCGCGGGCGTTGGTCTCGGACCATGTCGACCAGGTGGCCAAGCGTGCGGGTGGCAACTTGAAATGGGGTATCGATCCGCAGGGAGTGCTGCCCGCCTGGATCGCCGAGCACGACCTCGGCCCGCCGCCGGTCGTGCGCGATGCCCTCCGGCGCCTGGTCGACCTGCCCGACGTGGGCTACAGCCGCAGGGCGGGTGACCTCGGCGGCGCCTTCGCGGACTGGTGCGAGGTCCGCCACGACTGGCGCCCCGATCCCGGCCTCGTCGTCCCGACGGCTGATGTCCTGCAGGGCATCTGGGCCGTCGTGGCTGCGTTCTCGGAGCCCGGCGAGGGCGTGATCACCACACCCCCGGTCTATCCGTACTTCCACGATGTCGCCCCCAGCCTGGCCCGCCGCAGCATGGAGTGTCCGCTGCGCCATGACGCCGACGGTTGGCGCCTCGACCTGGACGACCTGGCGACACTGCTCGAGCGCGAACCGGCGGCCCGGATCCTCCTGCTATGCAGTCCCCACAACCCGACCGGCCACCTCTACAGCCGGGACGAACTGCAGGCCATGGTGGAGTTGACCCGCCATCACGACGTCATCCTGGTCAGCGATGAGATCCATTTCGATCTCGTCTATCCGGGCGGGAGCCACTACCCGACGCTGGCCTTGCGGGACGCTGCGGAGCACACTGTGGCTCTCTACTCGGCGGGGAAGGCCTTTGCGATCTCGGGCCTGCGGGCGGCCGTCGCCGTCTTCGGGAACGAGGACCTGCGCGAGCGCTTCGAGTCGACGATGCCCGCGCACCTGCTCGGTGGGGTGGGTCGCGCCGGTGTCGAGGCGGCGATCGCGGCATGGCGGCACGGAGCCCGCTGGCTCGACGATCTCATGGCGTTGTTCGACCGGCACCGGCGGATGGTGACCGACGTGCTGGCGGCGGAGCTGCCCGACGTCGGTTGTCACCTCCCGGCGTCGACGTTCCTCGCCTGGCTGGATCTGTCGGCGCGCGAACTGGGTCCTGAGCCGGCGGCCGTCCTGGTGGGGGGTGCGGGGGTGCGCACGTCCGAAGGCTCCGAGTTCGGCACCGGTGGTGAGGGGCACGTGCGCCTCAATTTCGGCACCTCCACGAGCCTGCTGGAGCAGATGCTGGACAGGCTGGTCAGGGCCCTGCGGCAGTGAGGCGGATGGAAACGCCCTAGGCGCGGACCCGGCTGCGAGCCTCGAGGTGGCCCACGTGGTGCCTTTCCTTGCAGTCCCGCACCGAGGTCTCCAGCTGGATCGTGACGTGGGTGAGCTTGTGGTCCTCGTAGGCGATGCGGCGGACCTCCTCGAGCATCTCCTGCACGTTCCCGCCCCAGTCGGCGTCGATGAGGACGTGGGCGGTCAGGAGTTCCTCGTCGGAGGAGATGCTCCAGGCGTGCACGTCGTGGATGACCGTGACCCCCTCGAGTGACTCGATGTCGTGGCAGAGCTTGTAGACGTCGAGGTGGTGGGGCGTGCCCTCCATGAGCACGTGGAAAACCTTGCGGACCAGGCCCAGCGAGTTGTAGAAGATCAGCAGGCTGAGAACCACGCTGAGGATCGGGTCGACGACGTTCCAACCCAGGGTGCGGATCAGGATGCCCGAGACCACCACGCCGACCGAGCCGTACAGGTCGGCCATGACGTGCTGGAAGGCGCCCTCGACGTTCACACTGTGCTCGGTGGAGGCGTGGAGCACCCAGGCGGCGGCGATGTTCACCGCCAGTCCGATCGAGCCGACGATGAGCATCAGCCCGCCCTCCACCTCGGGCACGTCGAAGAAGCGCTCGTAGGCCTCCTTCATCACCAGCCCGGCGATCAGCCACAGGCTGAGGGCGTTGATCATGGCCGCCAGGATCTCGGTGCGGTGGTGGCCGAAGGTGCGCTCGATGGAGGCGGGACGCTCGGCCATCTTCATGGCGAAGATGGCCAGGCCGATGCTGGCCGCATCCGTCACCATGTGACCGGCATCAGCGAGGAGGGCCAGGCTTCCGGAGAGGATGCCGCCGACGACTTCGGCGACCATGAATCCGGCGATGAACCAGAACGCGACCCAGAGCCTGCGCTTGCTTACTCCCCGCAGGTCGTGTTCGTGGGCATGCCCATGCCCATGGCCGTGATCGTGTCCGTGGTCGTGTCCGTGGGAATGCCCGTGCCTGCGTCTGAACCAACCCTTGCGGCCGTGGTCGTGGTCGTGCCCGTGGTCGTGGTCATGGTCGTGGTTGTGGTCATGATCGTGGTCGTGGGAATGATCGTGGTCGTGGTCGTGATCGTGCCCGTGTGCATGAGCGTGGCCATGTTCGTGGTGCTCCGATGGCTGTGAGTCTTTGCTCATCAACGCTCCGATCTGTTCGCTGGGCGAGGAGCCGGCTGTCGAACGCTAGTTGATCGCAGCGACACCGTTTGGAAGCCGGGAATGTCGCGCGTCTCCGACAACGATAATACGCGACGGCATCCCGGTGATACAGTCGGACGTAAGGGACTACATGAGAATCAATCGACAAGATTGATAATCATTCACAATGATCCGTCGGTTCAGTCCCGACCGTCGGAGACGACCGAAGGAGAAACCAGGATGGCCGACGAGCACGCCGACGATTGTTGCGAGGAGACGCATCATCACCACCATCACGGCGACTGCTGTGAGGAGGATCACCACCACCACCACGCCGAGGCGTCGCACGATGACGGTGACTGTTGCGAGGAGACGCATCATCACCACCATCACGGCGACTGCTGTGAGGAGGACCATCACCACCACCACGCGGCCGCAAAGGCCTGAATCGGGCGTCCCTACCGCCCTCGTGCGGTAGGGCAGGAATCCGGCAACCGGCCCGGGGTGCCAAGCGGCTCCCGGGCCGTTGCGCGTCCCGAGTCACCCACTTCAGACGACGGTGCGGCCGGTCGTGCGCTCGTCGGTACCGAGGTAGGAGGCGATCACGGCGGGATCGGCGCGCAGTTGGCCGGGTGTTCCCACCGAGATGACCGAGCCGGCCTCCAGGCAGTACATCCGGTCCGAGATCCCCATCACAAGTGGCACGTCGTGCTCGATCACGACGGCGGCGGCATCGAGTTCGGCCTGCACCTCCTTGATCCTGGGGCCGAACTCCTCGGTCTCCCGCTGGGATAGGCCACCGGTGGGCTCGTCGAACATCAGCACACGGGCGCCGCTGGCCAGCATGCAACCGAGTTCCACGACGTGGCGGGTGCCGGTGGATAGTTCGGAGACGAAGTAGCCGGCGAAGTCCCCGAGTCCCAGATAGTCGACCACCTCGGCAGCCTCAGACCTCTTCTGCCGCTCGGCGCGGGGCGATGGCGGCACTCCCAGCAGGGACGGCAGCAGCAGCGACCGGCGCCGCGCCTCCAGCGCCACCATCAGGGTCTCCTGGACCGTCAGGTCGGGATACAGGCGCGCAGACTGGAAGGTGCGACCCAGGCCGCGCCGGTGACGTTCGTGGGCGCTGAGGCTCGACACGTCCGTTCCGAGCAGCTCGACGGTGCCCGAAGCCGGCACCAACCCGCTGACCGCGTTCATGAGGGTGGACTTGCCCGCACCGTTGGTGCCGATGAGCCCCACGAGCTCGCCGCGGTGCACTTCGAACTCCACATCCCGCACCGCCCTGTTCCCTCCGAAGCTGACGCTGAGCGCCTGCGTGCGCAGCCACACCGGCGAGTCGGGGACCGCCGGTCTGGGCGGCACGGTGAGCGCCGAGACCGGCATCGGTGCCGATCTCTGGGGGGAGGCGCGTGCCCCGAAGCGCGAGCGGCTGATCATGTGCAGCAGGGCATCGCGCCCGTTGTAGAGGAATTGCACGAGACCGCCCGGCAGGTAGAGCAGGAGGAGCAGCAGGCCGATGCCCGACGTGACGAGACGGATCGACTCCGGTGGCGCCGTCGGGTCGAACAGCGCCGGGATTCCCTTGACCCAGAGGACACCCAGGAACGGTCCCGCGATCGATCCGAGCCCGCCGATGACCGAGATCGCCACGACGTCGATGGAGAACCCCGGTGCGAAGGTGTTGGCCGGGCTGAGATTCTCCTGCAGCGTGCCGTAGAGCGCACCCGCCAGGGCCGCCACCCCGCCGGCGATGGCGAAACCCATGATCTTCATGCGGGTGACCGACACCGTGCTGGCCGCGGCCATCTCCTCGTTCTCGCGCACCGCCAGCAGCGAGCGGCCGATGCCCGTGTGCCGCAATCTCGCCAGCAGCACCGTCACCACGATCAGGAACCCCAGGCAGAGGAAGTAGAACGACTTGCGGGATGCCCCGAAGTCGAACGGTCCCAGCACCGGCTCGGCCACCGGGCGGACAGCCGTGGTGCCGCCGGTGAAGACATCCTGAGCCAGGATCCAGTTGGCCGACGCCACGGCGAAGGCCAGCGTGGCCACCGCCAGGAACAGCCCGCGCACGCGCAGCGCGGGGATGCCGATGACCAGCGCCGCCAGCGCGCCGATCAGCGTGCACAGCACCACCGCCGTGCCCCAGTTCAGCGTGAGCGAGAGGTCGAAGGCGTTGAGCGGGATGGGGATGTCGTGTCCCTTGGTAAGCGCCACCAGGCAGAACGCTCCCAGACCCACGAAGGCGAACTGTCCCAGGGAGATCTGTCCCGCCCAGCCGGTCAGCAAGGTGAGCGACAGGGCGACCATCGTGTGAATGAGGATTCCCGACCAGAGCCAGAGAGATGTGGGTGAGTCCAGCAGCCAGCCCAGCAACCCCAGGAAAACGAAGATGCCGCCCAGCCCGATTGTGCCCAGGTGGCGCACGATCGCCAGGTGGCCGAACTCCCGAGGCACCGCTCGGAGCTTGGGCGACAGCGACCAGCCGGCCTCGTCGCGGCGGGCGCGCACCGCGAACAGCACGGCCACGACCACGGCACCGAACAGGTACAGATCCACGATCGAGCGGTTGGCCGACGCCACATTGTCCCGCACGATCTTCTCGGCGATACCGACGGCGACGCCGCCCAGCAGGGTCATCGGCAGCGAGCGCATCCTGGCGATGAGGCTGACCACGAGGGCCCGCAGCAGCAGCGGAGGAGCCAGGGCGGCGGTGCCGGTCTGGGCGGCACTCACCCCCTCGAGCGGCGCGAAGAACACGGCCGTGGCGGCCGAGAGCGACCCGGCGATACCCCAGAGGGCGGTGGAGATCCGGCGCGTGCGGATGCCGTAGGTGCGGGCGGTCTCGGGATTGGCGGCGGCCGCCCGAGCCGCCAGACCGAAGCGGGTCCAGTGCAGCACCAGGCCCAGGAGGCCCACCATCAGCGGCACGGCGATGATGATGATGAGCTCCCTGCCCAGGATCCGGAGGTCATCGGTGACCTCCCAGCGCAGGTCGAAAGGCGGTGGGATCGGGCCGGGTCGCAGCACCGCCGGCAGGTTGATCCTGGCGAGGACCAGCAACTGGCCCACGCCGATGGTTGCTATGAGCAGCACCAGCCGCGACGACTTCGAAAGCCTCCGGATGATCGTCAGCTCGATGGCGCCGCCGACGATGAAGCCGCCCACGATCGCCACCGCGAACGCCATCCACCAGTTGAGCCCGTATCCCGCCAGCATCAGCACGAACGTGGCGGCACAGAGCGCGCCCACATCCGCGTGTGCGAAGTTCAGGATCCCGCTGCCTCGGTAGACCAGCACGAAACCGGCGGCGAGGGCGGCGTAGGTGAGCCCGGTGACGCCGCCGATGAGCAGGTCCTGCTGCGAGACCCCCCAACCCATCACCTCGATCACGGCTCGGCCGTCCCCTCCCCAGCCGATGCGGCCGCACCCTCCGATTCGCCCAGGAAGGCTGCTCGCAGCAGGTCGTGACGCTGCTGCAACTCCTCCGAGCGCCCCTCGAAGACGACCCGGCCGTTCTCGAGGAACATGGCGCGATCGGCGAGGTCGAGAGCCAGGCTCACGGACTGCTCGACCACCAGCATCGTCCGGCCCTGCTCGCGGAGCTGGGCAAGCGCTCCGAGCAGTTCTTGCACCACGATCGGCGCCAGGCCGAGGCTCAGTTCGTCGATCAGCAGCAGTTCCGGGCGGTGCTGCAGCACCATCGCCAGGGCCAGCATCTGCCGCTGGCCGCCCGAGAGATCGCGGGCGGGATCGTCGAGGCGGTCCGCCAGCGCGGGGAAGACGGTCAGCGCCTCGTCGCGCCGCTCCAGGATCTCTGCACGCCGCAGGCCGGCCCCGATCAACGCGGCGCGGAGGTTGTCGCCGACGCTGAGCGGGGCGAAGGTGCCCTCGCCGCCGCGCAGTTGCACCATCCCGTTGCGGAACCGGGTCTCGGGTTCGCTGAAGGTGATGTTGCGCCCGCCGAGGCGCACCGCACCTTCGTTGGGCACCAGCAGGCCGCCCAGGGTGCGCAGCAGCGTCGTCTTGCCCGCTCCGTTGGCGCCCAGCAGCGCCACCGTCTCGCTGCGTGCCAGTGAGAAACTCACGCCGAACAGCACCCGCACGTGCCCGTAACCGGCGGAGAGGTTGCGTACCTGCAGCATCGGGGATGCCTGCGATCCGGACTGCACCGCCGAAAGTCTGCCCCATCCGGCGGGGTCGGTCCCGATTTCCGAACCGATAGCCGTCCGGGGAGACAGCCAGACGGCGTGACGGGGAGGGTGAACGGCTGGTCTACAAGTGTTGTAGAACCGTGGTCTCGTCTATGTTGAGTCACCGTGGGGCAGGAGTTCCGACTCGGGCGCTCGATGGCCGTGGCGCTGGCGGTGCTCCTGACGGCGGCAGCGTGCGGGGAGGGGGATGAAACGCCCGCCGCCACCTCCGCTGCGCCCGAGGCGCTGGGAGCACCCGCCTCCGGCGATGCGGTGACGGAGGGAGCTGGGTCCACCGGCGACGCCGGTGAGGACTCCGCCGTCGGTGGCCACGACCCTGCTGTCGATCCCCCAGCTCCGGCGGACAGCGCGCCCGCCCCAGGTGCCGAGACCGCCGAGCGGGAGGGGAGCGTGCCCACTGGCGAAGCCGGCGACGAGACTCCGGCTCCTGCTCCGGGGGATGTGGTGACCGGCGCCGGCGCCGAGGCGGTCCCCGCCAACGTCTACGAGGATCCTCGGGGCGGCGTCTTCGCGGACTTCCAACGCGGCTTCGACCGCGATCACCCGTTTGGTTCGCTCGACGCCTTCTGCCTCCCGCACGGTGAGCCGACCGAGCCTCGGCGCGCCACGGACAGCGGTATCGGCGCCGACACCGTCACGTTCGTGCACGTGCGCACACGGATCGAGGAGATCGTGGACATGGGATTCGCCGCTCCGGTCGGCGACCCTGCCGACATGTTCGACACCTTCACCCGCATCGTCAACGAGCGCTGCGGCGGCGTGTGGGGGCGGAAGGTCGATCTGAAGCTGGTGGAGGTCGCCGCGCTGGGCGTCGGCGGTGTGGACATCGACACGCTGCGAAACGCCGCCTGCATCGAGGCCACTGAGGACCACGAAGCCGTCATCCTGCTGAATTCCACCAGCTTCCAGGGCACCGCCCAGCTCTGCGTCACCGAGGAGCACGACTCCGCTCTCATCACCCACCAGGCCCTGCCCGAGGAGTACGTGCAGCGGGGCGGAGGCCGCCTGCTCACGACCGCGACCACCCTGGAGGGCAATCTGCGCGCACTGGCCGAGTACCTCAACTCGACCGGCGCCCTGGAGGGCCGCCGCGTCGCCGTCGTGGCCTCCAACACGCCGGGAGAGGCGGAGGCGACCGAGGCCAGCCTGGTTGCGACCCTCGAGGCGGCAGGCGTGGACGTGCGGGCGTTCGATGTGCTCGACTGCGGCGGCACCTCCGTCTGCATCGGCGGCATGGCCGAGTCGGTGCAGCGCCTGATCGAGGGGGGCGTCGACGTGCTCTTTCCCACGACGAACGCCCTCTCCCTGCCGGCCTACATCACCGAGATGGTCACGCAGGGGTTCGCGCCGGGCGACGTGCGGTTCTACAACTCCGATTTCAACAACCAGGGCAACGAGATCGTGTCGGGCCTGATCGTCACGTTCGGCGGCGAGGCGGCCGGCGAACTCTATGACGGCACGGTGCTGCTGGTGCACGGGGACTCGGGCCGCTACCGGTTGCCCGAGTACCCCCCGGCCACGGCCTTCGACGAGATGTGCATGCGCGAGTACGCGGAGAACTCGGCCATCGGCGAGTACTACGACCCGCGGGATCCGGTTGAGACGAACATGCACGGCATGGTGGGTCTCGTGTGCAGCATCTATCGGGTGGCTCTCCGCGGGCTCTACGATTCCGGCCCCAACCCCAGCCGGGCCGACATCTTCGCCGCTCTGGAGAACCTCGGACCGGTGGACCTGGTCAGCATGCTGCCGGGCTCGCTGGCGCCCGGCAAGTGGACCATGGGCGATTCCCTCCAGCCTGTGACCTTCCGCTTCCCATGTCCCTTCGAGGAGTTGGGCACCACCGCCGGCACCTGCCACATGCCGAGCGACTACAGCGAGCTGCAGGTCGGGGTCAACTGACCGACGCCTGCGCCCGGCTCCTGCCGCGCCGTGCCTTTTCGTCTAGCTTGGATGGTTGTGAGAACGCGATCATTCTGGAGACGCGCCTGTGCGGTGGCGCTGGCCTCGGCGCTGCTGGCCACCGCCTGCGGGGGCGAGACGGCGGAGCCCGACGCGAGACCCGCGGCTACTCCCGCCGCGGCGGACAGCGGCGCCGCCGCGAGCGGCGCCGATCCCGACGACGCAGGAGCGCCCGCTGCCGCCCCCGCCGCGGACGAAGCCGTCGCGCCCCCCGCGGCCGCCGGCGATCCTGACGTCGACGAGGGCCGCGGCGACGTCGTCGAGGGCGACGATGCGGCAGCGCCGCCACCCGCGCCGCCGGACAACAGCGAGACGGCGTCGTTCGAGACGATGCCGACCGCCCCGGAGACCTCCGAGGGTGACGATCCCGCCGAGGCGAGTGTGGATACCACCGAGGTGAGCGAGCCGCCGCCGAACGTCTACGACGATCCTCGCGGCGGCATCTTCGCGGAGTTCCAGCGGGGCTTCGACCGCAACCACCCCTTCGGTTCGCTCGATGCCTTCTGCCTGCCCCACGACCCGCCGGCGGCACAACGGCGGGCCACCGACGCCGGCATCGGCGCCGACAGCATCACGCTCGTGCACATGCGCTCTCAGATCGAGGAGCTCGTGGGCGCCGGTCTCGCCGTCGACGTCGGGGATCCGACCGACATGTTCGACACGTTGACCCGCATTGTGAACGAGCGCTGCGGCGGCGTGTGGGGACGCCGGGTCGATCTCCGGCTGGTCGAGGTGTCGGCGCTGGGCGCGGGCGGTGTGGACATCGACACGCTGCGCAACGCCGCCTGCATCGAGGCCACCGAGAACCACGACGGCGTCATCGTGATGAACGCCACGACCTTCGCCGGAACCGCCCAGCTCTGCATCACCGAGGAGCATGACTCCGTCCTCATTGCCCACGAGGCCCTGCCGGCGGAGTACCTGCAGCGCGGCGGCGGGCGACTGTTCACGACCGCGACCACCGTGGAGGAGATCTTCGGCGCACTGGCGAAGTTCGTCACCGACAACGGCGCTCTCGAGGGCCGCCGCGTCGGCGTCGTGGCCCCGAACACTCCGGGTGAGGCCGAGGCGGTCGAGGGCAGCCTGGTGACGACGCTGCAGGCTCTTGGCGTGGACGTGCGGGTCTTCGACGTGCTCGATTGCGCCGGCACGTCCTTCTGCGTCGGCGGCATGGCCGAGTCCGTCCAGCGCCTGATCGAGGAGGACGTGGACGTGCTGTTCCCCACGCTCAACGCGGTCTCGCTGCCGGGTTACATCAACGAGATGGTGACACAGGGGTTCGAGCCGGGCGACGTGCAGATCTACAACTCCGACTTCAACAGCCAGGGCAACGAGGTGGTGGCCGACCTGATCCTGACCTTCGGCGGCGCCGCGGCCGGCGAACTCTACGACGGAACGGTGCTGCTGGTGACCACCGACGCGGGTCGCTTCCGCGATCCGGCCTGGGAGCCGCCCGCCTTCAACGAGATGTGCATGCGGGAATACCGTGAGAACTCACCGCTCGGCGAGGACTACGACCCGAGGGATCCCGTCGAGACCAATAAGTGGGGGATCCTGGGCCTCGTCTGCAGCGTCTACCGCGTGGCCCTGCGAGCCATCTACGACGCCGGCCCGAACCCCGGCCGCGCCGACATCTTCGCCGCTCTGGAGAACCTCGGGCCCGTGGACCTGCCGTTCATGCTTCCGGCGTCACTGGCATCCGGCAAGTGGTCGATGGGCGACTCGCTGCAGCCGGTGACGTTCCGGTATCCCTGCCCCTTCGAGGGCCTCGGGACCAGGAACAACATCTGCCTGGTCGCGAGCGACTACAGCGAAGTGCGCGTCAAGGTCAACTGAGCGATTGAGCGATCGGCCGGCCCGGCGGGCCGCGCCGGTGGCCGGTGCCCCGTTCAGGGACGCCGGGGGAACTGGCCGAAGTCGGGAGGCGTGCGGTTCACGTAGCTGTCCCGGCCGTGCTGCGCCTCGGGGGTCTGGTAGAAGAGGAGAGTGGCGTCGCCGGCCAGCTGCTGGATGCCGGCGAGCCCGTCGTCGGCGGCGTTCATGGCGGCCTTCAGCATGCGCAGGGCCAGCGGCGAGTGGTCGAGCATGCGCCGGCACCAGCGCACCGTCTCGACCTCCAGTTCCTCGAGCGGCACGACCGCGTTCACGAGCCCCATGTCGAGGGCTTCGGCGGCGCCGTACTGGCGGCACAGGTACCAGATCTCCCGGGCCTTCTTCTGGCCGACGTGGCGGGCCAGCAGGCCCGAGCCGTAGCCGCCGTCGAAGGAGCCCACCCGGGGGCCTGTCTGGCCGAAGACCGCGTTGTCGGCGGCGATGGTGAGGTCGCAGACGATGTGCAGCACGTGGCCGCCACCGATGGCGTAGCCGGCCACCATGGCCACCACGGGCTTGGGGGTGCGGCGGATCTGGACCTGCAGGTCCAGCACGTTGAGGCGGCCGATGCCCTTGCGGGCCACGTCGTCGTCGCCGAGGTAGCCGTCGTCGCCCCTGATGCGCTGGTCCCCACCGGAGCAGAACGCCAGATCGCCGGCACCGCAGAGGATCACGGCTCCGATCCGGTCATCGTCCCGTGCCCGGTTCAGGGCGTCGGCGAGTTCGAAGAGAGTCTGGGGGCGGAAGGCGTTGCGGACCTCGGGGCGTTGGATGGTGAGCCTGGCGATGCCGCCGGCGGTGGCGTAGCCGATGTCGCCGTATGCCTCGCTGTGTTCGACCCAGTCGGCACCCGGTCGGATCAGGCTCTCGGCGGGGTCCGCGGCGCCACGGGGCCGGGGTGCGGCGAAGGGATCCGGATCGCTGGACGGTCTGGCGTCGCTGGGGGAATTCACTGGCTCTCCTGGTTCATCGTCGAGGGTTGGCGCGTCGTGACGGCGTGGGTATCCGGTCGTTGATGACACGGTATTGCCCGCTGAACCGCCAACAGCGGCAACGAGAACCGCGGGCGCGGTGCTGCTGGCCGGTGGCCGGCGGGGAGAGCGCCGCCCGTCAGGTCTCGGACTCGGCGAGCACGGTCAGCCGGCCGGGATCGGGGGCGAGCCCGAGTCCCGGCTCCGGCGCCAGCACCAGCGCGCCGTCACGCACCGCCAGCGGCGCGCAGACGTCCTCCAGCAGCATCGCGGCGGTGCCGAGGCCGGCCGCCGGGCCGCCGGCGACCGCGGCGACATGGGTGGCCATCGCGAGCCCCACGGCACTCTCGAGGAAGGAGCCGACGACCACTTCGGTGCCGCTCTCCCGCAGCGCGACCACGGCCCGGAGGACGGACCTGGGATCACCCAGGGCGGAGGGTTTCAGGACGGCGACGCCCACGCCGAGCGGCAGGTGGCGCTGCAGATCGGCCAGGGGCGGCAGGCTCTCGTCGGCGGCGATCGGGACGGTCGTACGCGCCTGCAGTGCCCGGAGTTCGTCGAGTCCCTGGCAGGGTTCCTCCACGAGTTCGGGTTCGAACCGGCTTAGGGCCTCGAGGGCAACGGGCGCCTCCGATCCCCAGGCACCGTTGGCATCGAGGCGCAGTGCCACATCCGGTGACACCTCTCGCACCGCCGCCACACGGGCCACGTCGGTGGCCAAGGGTCGCTTCCCCACCTTGAGCTTGACGGTCCCGAATCCCGCGGCGCCGGCAGCCGCCGCAGCACCGGCGACCGCCGAGGGTGTCTCGCCCTCGAGCAGTGCCGCGGTCGCCACCGGGCTCGAGACCGGATCTCGGGCCTCCGGCGTTTCCGACGCCAAGAACTCGGCGAGAGTCATGCCGAGCCGGCGGGCCTCCAAGTCGGCGGTGGCTCCACCGATCGCCGCCCACGCGCACGGCGCACCGCTGAGCCGTGCATCGATGTGGGGGACCGGGGACGCCGGATCACCGGTTGGCGCGCCGGATCGCAGCCAGCGTGCCAGTACGTCGGCGGTGGTCGCCAGGTCGGGACCACTCCAGCCCCGGAGCGGGGCCGCTTCACCCCATCCCGAGTTTCCCAGCGCGTCGCGTAGGCACACCAGCACGCCGCGCCTGTGGGTGATCGGTCCGCGGCCGGTCAGGAGCGGCTCGCGCAGTGGCAGCACGTAGCGGTACAGCGAGGCCGCCGGGCCACCGCCGGCGCTCGCGCCGGTCATGTCGGGCGACTGTCGCTCGACAGAGCCTCCCGAACGGTCATCTCGACGAGCCGGTGTTGCGCCACATTCGCCTCCGCGTCCACCGGGACCTCTATGACGTCGACGGTGCCGGAGGATTCGGAGGCCTTCAGCGTCTCGCGGAGTTCCGCTGCCTCGCTGACAAGGTGGTGACGGATGCCGAAGCCCGCCAGGACCGTGGCCAGATCGGTGCCGTGGGGAGTGAGGAAGAATCGCTCGAAGTCGAGCCGTGGGACCGCCTCGGCCACGGGAAGGAACGAGAAGATTCCGCCGCCGTCGTTGTTGGGCACCACGATCGTGAGATCGACCCCGAGGCGGACCGCGCCGAGGAGTCCACCGACGTCGTGGAGCAGTGCCAGGTCTCCGGCGAGCAGCACGACGGGTGGCGCAGCGGCGGCACAACCGGCGGCCGCGGAAACGACGCCGTCGATCCCGTTGGTGCCTCGGTGTGCCACGACACGGGGCGCCTCTCCGTCGGGGGCCAGGAAGGCGTCCAAGTCCCGCACGGGCATGCTGTTCGAAGCGTAGAGAATCGTTTCGGGCCCGAGAGTCTCGCCAAGAGCGCGAGCCATGCCCGCCTCCATCAGCGGTCTCGATCGGAGAGTCCTGGTGATCGCCTGCTGTGCGACGGCCTCGGCCTCCTGCCACGCCGACGCCCAGGTGGAGTCGCGCCGATCGGCCGGGCGGGCAGGTGTTGCGCAGTCGGTGTCCTCCTGAGCGGTGGGCGGATCGTTCCCGGTGGCCCCGAGAGCCGTCAGAACCCCTCGCGCAAGAGCGCCGATCGGGCTCCGCCACTGGCCGGCCGGCACCGTGGTCGGCTCGGGCCACCGGTCGAGGGGATCGATGAGCCAGGTCTCCGATCCCCATCCGGCCAGCCCCTCCCGCAGCACCCGCCCCGCGGTGGGATGACCCGCCCTGATGATCACCTCGGGCCGGTGAGCGTCCCAGAAGGACGGCGTGCCGGCCAGATGATGACCGGCGGCGATGATCGTGGCGTCATCGGAGCCGCCGCGGCGCAGCCCCGAGGCGGCGTCTGCGACGATCGGCCAACCGGCCACGGCCGCCAAGCGCTTGACCGCTGCTGCGTCGGCGGGATCGAGGTCTGACGGTCCGACCGCCAGCAAGCCCCGGTCGTGGCAACGCACGAGGTGGGCCAGCGACGCCACCTCTGTCGGAGATGCCGCCGGCTCCTGGTGCACGGCGCGCCGGCCCGACGTCGCTCTCGCCGTGGCGGGAGCATTCCCGGCGGGCGGCTCGAGAGGCTCGCGCAACGGAACGTTGAGGTGCACCGGGCCGGCCGGTGGGCCCGACGCAGTGGCGACGGCTCGCCGGGCGACGTAACGCGCGTGGTCCGGTCGCACCCCGTCGGGCACGGGCAGGTCGGCGGACCAGCGGACGTGTCCGCCATACAGGCGGATCTGATCGATCGTCTGGCCGGCTCCCCGGTCGCGCAACTCCGGCGGGCGGTCGGCGGTCAAGGTCACCAGCGCGACCCCGTCGTAGAAGGCCTCGCTCAGCGCGGGCAGGTAGTTGGCCGCTGCACTGCCCGACGTGCAGATCAGAGCGACGCACTCGTGTGACGCTTTGGCAAGTCCGAGCGCGAAGAACCCACCCGCCCGCTCGTCGATCTGGACCCAGGCGCGCAGTCGGGGCTCTGCATGGGCTGAGAGGACCAGGGGAGCGGAGCGGGAGCCGGGGGAGCAGACCACGTGGCGCACTCCCTGCGTTGCCAGCTCCTCGAAGAACGTCCCGAAGTAGTCGTACGCGGTCACTGTCGGGGGCGCTCGGCGAGTGGACCGTCGTCGGCGACCGACGGAAGGGCGTCGAGTTTCGTGTCGGTCTCGGCCAGTTCTGCGGTGGGGTCCGACTCCGCAACCACACCTGAGCCTGCGAACAGCGACATCTCATTGCTCGATGTGTCCACGAGCCCGGATCGCAGCGCCAGGCAGAGTTCACCGTTGCCGGCCAGGTCGGTCCATCCCACCGGGCCCGCGAACCAGCCCCGATCGGTGGACTCGTGGCGGCGGAGGAACCGCAGCGCGCCGGCCACGGGCAGGCCTGCCACGGCAGGGGTCGGGTGAAGGGCGTCGGCGAGATCGAAGATCATGCCGGGTGCGGTGGCCGCTCGTCCCCGCAGCGGCGTGCACAGGTGTTGGATACCCGCGAGGGCGCGGACCTGCGGCTCTGACGGGACAGGCTCGAGCGCGACGCCTGCAGCAGTCATCCCGTGGCGCAGGTGCTCGACCACCGTGTCGTGCTCGTGGCGTTCCTTGGGGCTGGCCAGCATTTCCCGAGCCAGCGCCGTGTCGTGCTCCAGGTCGCTTCCGCGGGGGCACGATCCCGCGAGAGCGTCCGTCTCGACGATCCCGTCGTGGGTGCGGATCAGCAGTTCGGGCGTGGCGCCCAGCAGGGTGAGGGGACCGCATCCGACGGCGAAGGTGCTCGCGGCCGGATAATGACCGGCGAGCCGCCTCAGCAACTCGGCGACGGCACTGCCACCCGGAGAGCCGGCAAGGTGGGCGGTGACCTGCCGTGCCGGCACGACCTTCCGGAGCTCACCGGCCTCGATCTCCTCCAGTGCCGCTGTGATCATGGCGAGGTACGTCTCATCGTCGGCACGGGAGCGTTGGCCCAGGAGGACGAGTTGGGTCGCATCCGGCGGAGCTGCCGCGGCTGCCCGCACGAGGTCGACCGAGCGCTGCATCGCCTCTGCCAGGAGATCACGCTCGGCCGTGACCAGCCATCGCACCTTCCCCTGCCGGGCGATCCCCAGCAGTTCCGGCATCACGAGAGTCCCGGCGTCGAATTCCGCCCAGCGCGAGCGGTGTCCCTCCGGCCTCGGGTCGAACGAGAAGCCGCCGCACAGGATCGGTCCGGCCGGCTCCGCCCCGCCCGGGTGCATGCCGTGCGCGGCCGACATGTCGGCGAGCCGCGCGACTTCGGCCACCAAACGGGTCGCCTCGGCGAAACGCCCCGCGCGGCTCGAAGGGCGCCACACCAGAGCCGACCCGAGCCCGACCATGCAGAGATCTCTGTCCGGCTGCAGCCAGCAGAACCGCCGGTGATGAGTCGCCGCCGCGAACGTCGCGAGGAGATCGGCTGACGCCGACTCCGGCAGCTCGCGACACCGCAGGTCGCTCGGATCGGCGTGTCCGTGCACTTCGACGGGCGCTTGCCCGGCCGCAAGGCTCATCGGTGTGGTCTCGCCGCGCCGTCCCGAGAGGATCAGTACCGGCGTGTCCGCCGGTACGTCGACGCCGTGGCCTCAGGGCGCTGCCCGCGGGCGACCCTGGTCCGGGCGCCGGCCACTTCAGCGAAGTCATCCTGCACGATGCGAGTATAGGAGTGGTCCACCAACGGGCCTTCCGGTGACGATCTCGCACCCACCCACTCCGCGGCACCGTTCGGGGAGAGTCGGCAACGACGGTGGGGAGCCCGAGGTGGGAGCGGCGGGACCATTGGAGGGAGGAATCGCTTGCTACGCTGCCGCCGCGTGCGATCGTCAGGACGGATACGGGATCGTCGGACGGCGCTGCGCTTGCTTGTCGTCGTCGTATTGCTGCTGGGAACCCTGCCTGCCGGGTCTCCGAGCCTGGCACAGGAGACCATTGCCGAGGCGCGCGCCGAGTTGGAGCGGGCGGAAGAGGAGAAGCTCGCTCTCCGGGCCCGGATCGATGTCCTGGACGCCGAGGACGTCGAAGTCTTCAAGGCGCTCCAGGCGGCTGAGGAGTTGGTGGCGCGCCAGGAGGCGAACGTGCAGGCGGCCGAGCAACAGCTGCGCGCGCAGATCGCCGTCCAGCGCCAGAAGGAGGCGGCCATCGGCTGGGCCCGGTTGGACATCGAGGACGTCCGCCTCGACGTCCAGGCGATCGTCGTGGCGGTGTACCTGCAGGCCGGCAGTGAGCGCACGGCGACCTTGCTGAGTTCGGAGGATCTGACGCACGGATTGCGCCGCCTGGCGCTTCTCGAGGCCGTGCATGGGAACGCCGGGGATCTGGTGGACGAGATCCGCCTGGCCGAGGATCGCTACGACGTGGCGCTGGCGGAGGCCGCCTCCTCGGTTGCCGAGGTTCAACGCCTGCAGGCGGGCTTGGAGGCCGACCTGGCGGTCCTGGAGGAACGCCGCGTGCGGCAGGCCGCCATCAAGGCCGAACTCGACAAACGTCGCCGCGCGCTGGAGCGGGAGTTCGCCGAGTGGGACCGGGAGGCCTCGGAGTTGGAGAACTTCATCCAGGTCACCGAGTACCGCGAGAAGGCGGAGGCGTGGGTGCGCGCCCAGGAGGAGGCCGCCGGCTCATCCGGCTTCGTCTGGCCGACAGCGGGGAGGGTGAGTTCGGGCTACGGCAACCGGCTCCACCCGATCCTGGGTGTCTACCGGCTGCACGCCGGGATCGACCTGGGCACCGTGCACGGTCAGCCCGTGTACGCGGCCCGGGCGGGAGTGGTCATCACCGCCGGGCCCTGGGGCGGCTACGGCAACGCCGTCGTGATCGAGCACATCGACAGGCTCTCGTCGGTGTACGCCCACCTGTCGGCGGTGACCGTGCGGCCGGGCACCAGCGTGAGCCCGCTCCAGCAGATCGGCAACATCGGCTCGACCGGCCTCTCGACGGGTCCTCACCTCCATTTCGAGATCCGCCTGAACGGCACCGCCGTCGATCCTCTGGGGTACCTGCCGTGACGGGCAACCTGCCATCGGTGGCCCTGATGACCGACCAGTACGAGTTGACGATGATCGACGCCGCCCTGCGGTCGGGCGTGGCGGACCTGCCGGCGACCTTCGAGGTGTTCTGCCGCCGCCTGCCGCCGGGGCGCCGTTACGGGGTCGTGGCCGGCACCGGCCGCCTGCTGGCGGCTCTGGAGAACTTCCGCTTCGGTCCCGCCGAGTTGGACTTCCTGGGCCGGGAGCGCATCGTGTCCGACGCCGGTCTGCGACGTCTCGCCGAATTCTCCTTCTCCGGCAACATCAGTGGGTACAACGAGGGCGAGTTCTACGTACCCGGCTCGCCGATCCTGACCGTCAGCGGCACGTTCGCCGAGACGGTCGTCCTCGAGACGCTGGTGCTGTCGATCCTCAACCACGACTCCGCCATCGCCGCCGCTGCGGCGCGCATGCGGTCTGCCGCGGGCGCCCGCATGCTGCTCGAGGGGGGAAGCCGTCGCACCCACGAGGAGGCAGCGCCGGCTGCGGCTCGTGCCGCCCACGTGTGCGGGTTCGACGCCACCTCGAACCTGGAGGCGGGACGGCGATTCGGCGTTCCCACCGGTGGGACGATCGGGCACGCCTTCATCCTCGCCCACGCCGACGAGCGCGCCGCCATGGCCGCGCAGGTCGACCTCCTCGGAGCCGGAAGCACCTACCTGGTCGACACCTACGACGTCGCCGAGGGGGTCCGGCGAGCCGTCGAGGCGGCGGGCCCCGGCATGGGCGCGTTGCGCATCGATTCGGGTGACCTGGGGGCCTCCGCGGTGGCCGTCCGGCGCCAGCTGGACGAGCTCGGCGCCCACCGGACCCGCATCATCCTCTCGGGCGATCTGGACGAGCACGACATCGCCGCGCTGGCGTCGGTGCCGGCCGATGGTTACCTCGTGGGCACCGAGTTGGTCGCGGGTGCCGGGGCTCCGACCGCGGGCCTGGTCTACAAGCTGGTGGAGATCGACGGCCGAGCGGTGCGCAAACGCTCCCTCGCCAAGTCCTGGCGACCGGGCCGCAAGCGGGCATTCCGCCTCCTGGACGGCAACGGTCTGGCGACCGCGGAGGTTCTCCTGGCGTCCGATGCATCCGCTCCGGCTGGAGGGGTTGCGCTGCAGACCGAATTCGTGCGTGATGGAGCGGTCGTGTTGGGGGATGCCGCCGCTCCCGCCCGGAGTGTCCGGAGGGCCCGCGCCTATCATCGCGAGGCACTCAGGTGTCTCCGGCCCGCCGCGCTCGAGTTGGTCCCCGGCGAGCCGTGGCTGCCCATCGAGCCCGCCCTGGAGGATGCGTGAACGAGATCCCAGGATCCGGCAACGAACGCGAGAGGGCTCGCGCCCTCGTGATCGTGGATGTGCAGAACGATTTCTGTGATATCGCGGGAGCGGCGCTGCCCGTTGCCGGTGGTGCCGCTCTGGCGGGGCGCATCAGTGACTACCTACGCGCTTCGGGCGGCTCCTACGCGGCCGTCGTGGCCACCCGGGATTGGCACATCGACCCCGGGGACCACTTCTCCGAGCGGCCCGACTATGCGGGAACCTGGCCACCGCACTGCCGTGCCGGCACGACGGGGGCCGCCTTCCACCCTGATCTCGATACCGGCGCCCTGGGCGAGATCTTCTCGAAGGGCCAGTACTCGGCGAGTTACACCGGTTTCGACGGTGTCGGATCCGCTGACGTCACGCTCGAGGACTGGTTGCACTCCCGCGAACTCGGCGCAGTCGACATCGTGGGGATCGCCACGGACTACTGCGTGCGGGCCACGGTTCTGGATGCCGCTCGCCTGGGTTTCGCCACGCGTGTGCTGGCGGATCTCTGCGCAGGCGTGGCGCCGGACACCACGCGGGCGGCGCTCGCGGAAATGGCCGGTGTAGCCGAGGTGGTGGGTCTGCCCGCGAACTGACCGCGGTCGCCGCAGCAGCGAACCCGCCGCCTCAGCCGATGGCGCGAGCTGCCGTGCGGAACGACCAGAGTTCGGTGAGTCCGGCCAGCATCTCCGCCAGCGCGGTCACCGGGTCCTCCTGGTTCGGCGTCTCGGAGGCGTTGCGGAGGCGGACTTCCCGTACCGAGAAGCGCAGGCGGTGTTCGACCAGGCTCATCAGCAGCGTCGGTTGCGAGCTGTCCGGTGGCACGTGCGAGATGATCTCCCCCAGCGCCGCGGCATCGTAGAGCCGCACCGGCGAACCCATGTCGTTCCGCCACACTCCGAGTGTCAGCCCCGCCAGAGGGCGAAGCACGCGCCCGGTGAGCGACCGCCGGTCGCCAACCACGACCCGGGCACCGGCCTCGTAACCGTCGAGGAGCCGGGCCACGTCGCTGTAGCCGAGGCGGACGTCGCTGCCGATGAGGAGCACCAGGTCGGGCTTGCCGACGAGTGCCAGCCGGCAGGCCTCCTGCACGCCGAACCGCTTCGGGTGGCGCGGAGCCAGCACGGTGTGGTTCCCGGTGAGTCCGGAGAGCGCTTCGTCGAGCATCCACGCATCGCCGCTCGACGACCGCAACAGGACCGCCGTGACGTTGCGGCGGGGCGCGGAAGGACTCACCGCAGCGACGCTACCGGTTCGAGCCGTTCAGCACTCCTCCGAGAGCGGGGCGGCGCCCGCGGCGGGATGCTCGGATCCCGTGAGGTAGACCGCGGCGATGACGATCGCGACCCCCACAGTGGTTGCCAGCTGTGCCAGGAACCCACTACCGAGCCCGTAGTCGACGCTGATCCGCAGGCCGTTCTCGAGATCCTCGCTGTAGTCGAGCCCGTAATCGACGGCGAGCGCAGCCGCGATGTCCGCCACGAAGTAGACCAGGAACCCGCTTATCAGGGCGGCGGCGAGTTGCCGGCGTAGCAACCACGCCGCCATCGGTGCCAGCAGAGCGAAGATCACCCAGACCGCCAACTCGGGGATGAACTCGGCGCCCTCGAGGCGCGCCACCATGCCTCGCTGGAAGATCTCCGGCGCCAGCGGCTCGCTCAGCGCACTCCCGGACTCATCGATGGGCCTGCGTTCCACGCTGATGGCGAAGTCGGGGAGGAAGCGTGCCACGATCCATCCGATGCTGAGCACCGCCAGAGTGAGCACGAGCCAGGGGCTCCGCGGGCGGCCATCGGGGCGGCACCCGGCGCACCACTCCCGGTTGAGGTGGGCCCCGGCATAGCCGGCGGCGGCGAGCTGGGCAATGTAGGAGGCCAGACCCAGCCAGAATCCTGCGGCGGGTCGGGCGTCGTTGTAGGTGAACATCCCGAAGGCGTTCTCGGCGAGGACGTAGAACATGCCGATCGTGATGCCGATGAAGGCGGCGGCCCCGGCGGTGCGACGGCGCGGCCGCCACACGCAGAAGAGCGTCATGGCCAGTGCGCCCAGCAGGATGCAGTTGAACCAGAGGTTCACCGGGTCATCGACGAGCACGCCGGTCTGGTCGTCCCACTGGAAGTAGAGCGACAGGATCCAGAGCGAGAAGGCGGCGACACCCAGCTGGAGCACGCCGAGGAGTCGTCGCTGCGAGGGGTCTCCGGCGGCGTAGAAGGGCACGATCAGCGCGATCGTCGCGCGGCCACCGGATTCGCCCTCGGCCGGTCGCTCATCGTCCATGGGGTCTCCTGTGATCGTACGGACCGATTCGGGGGGTCCGGGACACCTTGACGGGTGTCGCGGAGTCGGAGGCTACACCGCTGCCCTCACCCGGTCCGGGTGGTCGCCGGGAAGGCCACCGAAGCGTCCCTCGCCGGTTAGAGTCCCCCCGTGCCCTGGCCTCCAGCGGTCGATCTGTACAGCGATACGCAGACCAAACCCACCGCCGCCATGCGTCGCGCCATGGCCGCTGCCGAGGTGGGTGACGAGCAGCAGGGCACCGATCCCACCGTCAACCGCCTGTGCGCACGCGTGGCGGAGATGCTGGGCCACGAGGCAGGACTCTTCCTGCCCACCGGCACCATGTGCAACCTGGTGGCCGTGGCGACGCACACCTCGCCGGGCGACGCCATCGTCACCTCTGTCGACAGCCACATCGTGCGCTCCGAGACGGGCGGCGCCGCCGCCTACTCGGGGGTCATCACCGATCTCGTGACCGGTGACAGGGGGCGCTTCGGTCCCGAGGTGCTGGCCGAAGCCCTGGCGCCGGGGAATGCCTACCGGCCCTGGCCACGCCTGGTCTGCCTGGAGCAGACGCACAACTTCGGGGGTGGAACCGTGTGGTCGCTGGAGCAGTACCGGGCGGTGGCGGATCTGGCGCACGAGACCGGGGTGCCCGTGCACACCGACGGAGCCCGTCTCTTCAATGCCACAGTGGCCTCGGGGACCGAACCGTCCGACTGGGGCGAGCCCACCGATTCCATCTGGATCGATTTCACCAAGGGTCTCGGCGCCCCGATGGGCGCCGTCCTGGTCGGCGGCGGTGACTTCATTGCTGCGGCGCGGGTGCACAAGCACCGCTGCGGGGGCGCCATGAGGCAGGCAGGTATCGCAGCCGCAGGCTGCCTCCACGCCCTCGACCACCACATCGAGCGTCTTGCCGACGACCACGCCAACGCTGCCCGCCTTGCCGGGGGGATCGCGCATCTCGGGCTCGGCACCGAGCCCGTCGAGACGAACATGGTGTGGATCGACGCGAGCCCCACCGGTCTGAGGGCGGCGGAGTTTCTCGAACGCGTCGCTGCCCAGGGCGTTCGGATGAGTCGGGTCGAGGAGCGCGTCCGGGCGGTGACCCACCTCGACATCACCGCGGAGGATGCCGAGACGGCCATCGTCGCGGTGGCGACCGTCCTGGGCGAGTTGGCGTGAGCAGCGACGGAAGCGGTCTCCAGCGCCCGAACGTCTGCTTCATCCTCACCGACCAGGAGAGACACCGGGGCTGGTTGCCCACCGATGTCGACCTGCCGGCGCGGCAGCGACTGCTCGACGGCGGCCTCGAGTTCAACCGGCACTACACGCACACCTCGCCGTGCTCGCCGTCACGGGCGACCCTCGTCACCGGGGAGTACATGCCGGCCCACGGCATCAAGGAGAACACGAGGGGCCCGGCCAACGGCTGGCTGGACACCGGCGTCGACACCCTCGGGAAAATGCTTCGCCGCGCGGGATACGACACCGGTTACAAGGGCAAGTGGCACCTGTCCATGGGCCCGTATCCGGACATGGAGTCCTACGGCTTCGGCGACTGGGAGGGCAACGATCAGGCTTTCTGGGGTCAGGCCGGCAGCGGTGTGGAGTTCGACGAGCCGATCGCCGCCTCCGCCGCGCAGTGGATCCGCGAGCGTGCCGGCGGCCGGCAACCCTGGTTCCTCTTCGTCGGGCTCGTCAACCCGCACGATGTCATGTGGTTCCCCATCGACCAGCCGTGGTACCAGGAGGTCAATCCCGAGCACTACTCCCGGGTGCGCGACCGCTACGCGGCGCTGGGATGGGGTCGGGCCGACGCCCTTCCTCCCTTCCCGATCGACTACGCCGAGCGCTTCGACGAGTTGCCGGCCAACTTCGACGACGACCTGCACACCAAGCCCGACGTGCACCGGCGCTTCGTGCACGAGATGTCACGCAACGGCGGCTACCTGGATCGCGCGGATGTGGCCCGGTGGCTCCGGCAGCTCGACTACTACGTCAAGCTCCACGAGATGAGCGACGTGAGCGTCGGGCTCATCCTCGACGCTATCGACGAGAGCGGAGCAGCCGCTGACACCGTCGTGGTGTTCACCTCCGACCACGGTGACCAGTGCGGCTCGCACGCCCTGCGTTCCAAAGGGCCCTGGAACTACGAGGAGACGATGCACATCCCGCTGTACGTCACCGCTCCCGGGCTGACGACGGGCGGCACGCGGACCGAGGCGCTCACCAGCCACGTGGATGTGACCGTGACGGTTGCCGAACTCGCCGGCGTGGATCTGTCCGGGGCGGGATTGCCCGGACGGAGTCTCGTTCCCCTGCTGTCCGATCCGGCCTCCAGCGGGCGCGACGAGATCCTGTTCGCCCAGGATTGGGCCTGGTACGACGGCCTGCTGGACACGCGCTACGCCAGCCGGGGCATCTTCGACGGTCGCTTCAAATACTGTCGCTACTACGGCATCGGCGGCAGCAGCACCACGTCGTCCCGGCCTCCGGTAGGTCCCAAGCTCTTCGATATCGACGCCGACTTCGACGATCAGGAGCATGAGCTGTACGACCTGCAGGACGACCCGCACGAACTGGTGAACCTCGCCGTCGACAGGGGGCGGCGCCATGAGGTCCGCGAGTGGTTCGGCCGGCTGCTGGAGGCCGAGGCCGAGGCGTTCGCCGACGAGCCCGGCAGCCGCCCCTCCGGGGCGCCCCCCTGGGCGGAGGGCTAGGGCGACAACGCCGCGGGAGGCGCCCGGACGGACCGCGGTGACTTGCGAGGGCGCGGCGCGCGGACGCCTTCCACCCGGTGCGCCTGAATGCCATCATGGGGGACGTGAGCACGATCTCGCCGTCGGTGATCGCTGCCGTGACGCCGATTCTGCAGGGGATGTAACCATCAGAGTCCTGTTCGCCGACGCGTGCCATCCGCGCGCCGTCGCCAAGCTGCGCGGGCGTGGCTTCGAGTGCATCGAGAAGCCGCAGCTCGGCGCGGCCGAACTCGAGGCGCTGCTCGCCGACGTCGACGTCGACGTACTGGTCGTGCGCAGCACGACGGTCACCGCCGGGGCCATCGCGGCTTCGGCGACGCTGTCGCTGATCGTGCGCGCCGGCGCCGGGTTCAACAACATCGACGTCGCCGCCGCCTCGGCGCGGGGGATCTACGTCTGCAACACGCCCGGGCGCAACGCGGTGGCCGTGGCGGAACTGACGATGGGCCTGATGATCGCGCTGGACCGCCATATCGCCGATGCCGCCTCGGAGTTGCGCCGTGGACAGTGGGACAAGCCCCGGTACAGCCGCGCCCGCGGTCTCAAGAGCCGCTCCCTGGGCATCGTCGGACTCGGCAGGATCGGTATGGCGGTCGCCGATCGGGCGGCAGGGTTCGGGATGCGCCTCCATGCGGTGCGACGAGGTGGCCGCGGCCCCGAGACACACCGGCGCATCGAGGAGTTGAACATCACCCTGCACGACAGCGTCGCTGACATGGCGGGACTCTGCGATGTGTTGAGCCTGCACCTCTCGGGCACTGAACAGGTCGTGGACGCCGCCGTCGTGGCGGCCATGCCGCCGGGTGCCATCCTGCTGAACACAGCCCGCGCCGGCCTGGTGGACAGCGAGGCGCTCATTGCGGCGATGGACGCCAAGGGCATCCGCGCCGGTCTGGACGTGTTCGACGACGAACCGGGCGGGGCGACGGCGACGTTCTCCTCGCGCCTCGTCCAGCACCCCAACGTGATCGCGACACCGCACATCGGAGCCTCCACCGAGCAGGCGCAGGAGGCGGTGGCCTCCGCCATCGTCAAGGTCGTCAGGGCCTACGCGGCGGGTCGCATCGTCAACTGCGTGAACCTCGAGACCGGGCGCGTGGGCAGCCACGTGATCGTCGTGCGCCACGAGGACCGCGTCGGGGTCCTCGCAGCCGTTCTCGGTGTGCTCCGCCGCCACGACCTCAATGTGGCGGGCATGGAGAACCGGGTGTTCCGCGACTCGACGGCGGCGGTCGCCACGATGGACCTCTCGGGGATCATGGCTCCTGCCGTCCGCGACGAGATCGCCGCGCTGCCGCACGTCTATCACGTGGAGATCCGTCCGGTGCCATCGGCCGAGGCGGCTCCGGGGGGCGTCGGAGCGAGTGCAGGCGAGGAGTCCCCGGAGGCGGACGGCAGCGAGGCAGCGCCCTGATGGCTCTGTCAGGACCGTTGCCGGGGTCACCACGGGAGGGCCTCCCGGTGCTGCTGCCTTTCGCGGCCAGCGTCGTGCGCCAGGCGTGGGCGGACAGGGTGGTGTCGCCCGCCTACGACGGCCTCGGCGTCGAGGAGCGGCGCGCCCTGCTGCTCGAGCAGCCCGACAGCTACATGCACGCCACCCGGTCGCCCGAGGACGTCGGATACGCCCTCAGTTCGGCGGAGTTGGCCGTGCTCAACCAGATGGCGCTGATCCGCCTGCTGCGCCTCGATGCCTTCGAGTCGCGTCCTGCGCCGGCCGTGTACGTCTACCGGCTCGTCGGCTACGGGTGCCGCCAGCGAGGGATCGTGGGGGTCGTGCCCCTCGAGTCCTACCGGCGCGGCCGCATCAGGCCGCACGAGCGCACCCACGCCGATCGCGAGGAGTTGCTGAGCGAGTTCCTGGCGCTGACCAGCGCACAGTCCAGCCCCGTGGGCCTGACCTTCCGTGGCACCTCCCGTATCAGCGCGCTGCTCGACGCGGTGGAAGACACCCAGGAGCCGCTCCTGGACTTCACCGACCCCAACGATGTCGCCCAGCGAGTCTGGGAGGTGACCGACCAGGCGTTCCTGCAGGTCCTCAACGAGGATCTGCAGGACCAGAACCTGTACGTGACAGACGGGCATCACCGGCTCGGCGCGGGACTGGTCGTGAGCGAGCGGGTGCGCCGCCAGCGCAGAGCTTCCAGTGCCGCCGGCGGGTTCCTCCCCAGCGACATCGTTCTCACGACGCTCGGCGTCTCACCGCCGGGGATGCCCGCGGCGGTCGCCGACGAGCCCTTCGAGGCCGCCGCCGGGCCGCAGGTGGTGGCCACCTCCGAGGACGTACCGCTGACGGGGGAGGTCCTGTCCAGCGACGCCATACTCGCCTGCCTGTTCCCGCACGACGAGTTGCGGCTGCTGGTCTTCCACCGCAGGGTGACGCCGGTCACAGGCGCCGACGGCGCCATGATCGAGGCGGCCCTGCGGCAACTCGGGTCGCTGGAACCCACCGATGTGACGCAGGCCGAGCCCTCGCGGTCCGGGGTCTTCGGTGTGTACCTCGGGCGACGCTGGTACCGCTTCACGCCGGCAGGCGGCGTCTCCGGGCTGGACGCGGCCTGGTTGCAGGATCGGGTCCTGGCTCCCACCTTCGGGATCGAGGATCCCGAGCACACCCGGAACATCGAGTATGTCTCCGGGGTTCTCGGCGCACCGCAAGTGGCGCGCCGGTGCGACGACGACGGAGGTGTCGGTTTCGTGCTGCACCCGGTCACGGTCGAGACGATCATGGCCGTCGCCGACGCCCGGCAGGTCATGCCCCCGAAGTCCACCTATTTCCATCCGAAGCCCCGCTCGGGGGTGTTCCTGCGGTTCCAGTAGGAATGTCCCGCGCAGCCGCTCGCTCCCGCCGCGACGTCACTCCCGATGGGCGGCCGGGTCGGGAGTCGAGGACGCTGCTGCTGTGGCGCCGAGCCGCGTCGGTATGGAGGCTTGATCGCCGTCCGGCGGAGCCGGAAGGGATCCCGGAAATCTCCGAGGATCCGTACAGGCTGAGTTCCCTGGATCCGCCCACCTGGCGAGGTCGGCTGCACGGCGCCATGGTTCTGCCGGCGGTGGCAGGGGGCGCCTGGCTGGTCGCCACGACGCCGGGCGTCGGTACCCGGGCCGTGGTGGCGCTCTACGCAGCGAGCGTCGTGATGATGTTCGCCGTGAGCGCCGCGTTCCACCTGCGTCGCTGGAGCGACGAGGGCTGGCTGCGGATGCGCCGTTGGGACCACACCGCGATCTTCGTCCTGATCGCCGGCAGTTACGGGGCGATCATGGGCCTGGGCGTGCCCGGCTGGCCGCGGACCTGGCTGGTCGGTGCCGCCGTGGTCCTGTGCGCCGGCGGGATCGCGGTGCGCTGGCTCGTTCTGCACCCTCCCTTCCGGTTGATGACGACGCTCTTCCTGGCCACAGGTGGCGCGTCCCTGATCGCCATCCGCCAGATCCTGCGCGGGCTCGGCGTGGCGGGGACGACCGTCGTGCTCGCCGGTTGCGCCATCTACTTCGTGGGTGCGATGGCTCTCGGCCTGCGCCGCCCGAATCCGTGGCCGGCGCGTTTCGGGTACCACGAGGTGTGGCACCTGAACGTGGTTGTGGCCGTGGGCTGCCAATACTGGGTTGTGGCCTGCGTGGTGGTGCCGTCCCTGTGAGTGTCGGGCCGGCCGGTGTGGGTTCGTCCGTCCCGGATGAGCCCCCGGCCGGCGACGGTGCCGGGTCGCCCATCGGCGTGGGTCCGCACCCCGAGCCGTGGCCCGACGATCCGCGGCTGGATCCCGAGCTTCTGGCCGGCGGTGACCGGCGCAACGTGGTGGACCGCTACCGGTACTGGCGCCACGAGGCCATCGTCGAGGACCTGGACCAGCGGCGGCACCCGTTCCACGTGGCGGTGGAGAACTGGGAGCACGACTTCAACATCGGATCGGTGGTGCGCAACGCCAACGCCTTCGGTGCCCGCATGGTGCACATCGTGGGCCGGCGGCGCTGGAACCGTCGCGGCGCCATGGTGACCGACCGGTACCAGCACATCGCCCACCACCCCGACGTCGCTTCGTTGCTCCGGTGGGCCACCGAGGAGGACCTCCCCTTGGTGGGTATCGACAACCTGCCGGGTTCGCTGCCGCTCGAGCGGAATCACCTGCCCGAGCGTTGCGTGCTGCTGTTCGGCCAGGAAGGGCCAGGGCTGTCGGCCGAGGCGGTCGAGGCCTGCGCCTCGCTGCGGCGGATCAGTCAGTTCGGCTCAACCCGCTCGATCAACGCCGGGGCTGCCAGCGCGGTCGCCATGTGGGCATGGATCTGCCGGCACGAGGAGAACGCCTCCGCAGACTGAGGCTCCGCCTCCTCCGGTGTCTAGCCGGGGACGGAGTTGAAGCTGGCGGCGATGAGCAGGGCGGCCAGAGCACACAAGGACGCGACGCTGGCGAACAGCGCCCGTTCGGGCGCCCGCTGAGCGCGAGCGTGCAGCCAGGCGCCCACACCTGATGCGGCCACGAGGGCCATCTTCACGAAGAAGAGCGTTTGCCAGAGGCCCGTGCTGGCGCTCCACTCGATTTCGCCGATGGACCAGAGGCCGGTGATGATGGCCAGGGCGAAGAACGGCCAGGCGATCCGGCCGAAGCGGCGAGCCGCCTGCTGGGTGGCGGTCATCTCGCCGTCGGCAACCGGGCCGGCGCTGCGATCGACCTTCCGCAGCAGCGGGACGAGGCCCGCCACCACGATCTGGCCGCCGACCCATACCGACACGCTCAGGATGTGCAGGAAGCTGCGCAGAGCATCGAGGTCGAGCGAGAAGTCTCTGATCATCGTGGGCCTCCTGGGTCTGGACGCAATCTCCGCAACGGGAACCCTATAGCCGTAATCCTCGGCCGCAGCCCTGTCCGGACCGGTCTCGTGGCCTGCGCCCGGGCGGGGGACGCCGGTGGCGCTCCGGCGGCCTCCGAAAATGGCGCGCCTGCGCTGGCCCCCGGCGTCCCCCGCCCTCGTCGTGCCGTGCGTGCCCGGATGGGCCCGGTGGTGTGCGGGGGTGGCGCCGGTGGGCGAGACTGGTGCCATGAGCTTCGACACCGATGCCTACAACGACGCCACCGAGCGCGAGGGAGCCGCGGTCAGTGCCGTCGCCGCCTCGGGCGATCTGGACGCGCCCGTGCCGAGTTGCCCGCGCTGGAGCCTGCAGAAGCTGGTGGGCCATCTGGGATGGGTCTACAACTGGGTGAGCGAGCACATCGAGCAGCGCGCGGCGACGATGCTGAACCGGGACGACGTTCCCCGGCCACCGCAGGGGGAGGCCGTGGTGGAGTGGTTCGCCGGAACCCACGCCAGGGTTCTGGATGCTCTGCGCGACATCGATCCCGCCGAGGAGATCTGGGGCTGGGCGGGCATCAACACGGGCGCGTTCTGGCACAAGCGCCTCGCACACGAGAGCCTCATCCACCGCTGGGACGCCGAGAACGCGGTGGGCGAGCCTGGGCCCGTCGACAGTGACCTGGGCGCCGACGGGGTGGACGAGTTGATGGAGGTCATACTCCCATTCCAGGCCCGGTCGGCCAAGGATTCCCTGCCGGGGGGATCCCTGCACCTGCACCGCACCGATGGGGATGGCGAGTGGCTCTGCCGGATCGTCGACGGTCGTCTCGTCGCCGAGCGGGTGCACGCCCGGGGCGACGTCGCCGTCCGGGGCACCGGCGAGCAACTCGACCTGGTGCTGTGGCGGCGGATCCAGCCGGAGGATGTCGAGGTCTTCGGCGACGTCGACGTGCTGGCGGCCTGGACGGCCCTCGGCCGCTGAGGTGGACGGCGAGCCGGATCGCACACCTCGTGAGGCGGGGACGCCGGGGGACGGCGCCGGCGCGATTTCGTCAGACGCGACGCCGACGGCCACCGGTGGCCCCGCCGGTCATCCGCGACCATCTGGACGAGAGGGGAACAGGCGGGTGACGGAAGGCGAGCCGGCGTCGACCGGCGCACCCGAGCCCGGGAACGCCGAGGGCGAATCGGTCGCCGGCGAGTGGGTCGATGCCGAAGGCGGCGAGGAGGCATTCGTCCCACCGTGGTGGGTCGGTTACGACACGCTGCTGGCCGTCGCGGCGTTCGTGGTGCTGTTCCGCTATTGGGGTCTGGGTCCCGCGATCGGCGCCATCACGGTCGTCTCGGTGCTGTCGGGCATCCTGCGCGTGCGTGCCGGGGTCGGGGTCGGTAAGTTGCTCCCGCTCGTGACGGTGTGCGTCATCGCCCGCGGCATTGTCGGCATCATCACCGACAACGACGACATCTACTTCGGGATCGGCATCGGCTACAAGTTCGCCATCGCCGGGGCCCTCGTGCTGTCGGCGCCGCTGAAGCTCAATCCCGCCGTGGGCCTCGTGGCGCGCACTCTCGGCCTTTCGGCGTCGATGCGGACGCACGAGGCCTACCGTTCGGCCGTCGACTGCATCGTCGTGGTGTTCGGCGTGCTGCTGGGCCTGACTGCCGGCTTCGACATCTGGTTCCTGGGTGTCACGGATCCCGACGAGTACGTGCTCTTCCGCTACCTCATCAACTGGCCGCTGTACGTGGCCTTCACGGCCCTGAGCCTGACGTTCCTGTCCCGACGCCTCGGCCGGATCCCCGGCTTCCCGGGGATGATGAACCTGCTCGAACAGCAGGCCGAGGCGCGCGCCGCCGCCCGCAAGCGGCGCTAGCCGCTCGCAGGACCTGGCCCCGAGCCGGGCCGTGCTGCCCCGAAGCAGCCGGTAGCCTCCGGAGGTGACCGGATCAGCCGCCACCGGTCGCGGTTGCCTTGAATTGTCCGCCCCAGTGAGTCCGGAGACCGAATGAGCGAGTCCTCCGCCGGCCCACCCGCCGTCGCCGTGCGGGGGTTGACCAAGAGTTACGGCTCCACCCAGGCGGTGGGCGGCATCTCATTCGAGGTGGCGGCCGGTGAGGTGTTCGCCCTGCTGGGGCCGAACGGGGCCGGAAAGTCCACCACCGTCGAGATCCTCGAGGGTCATCGGACCGCGGATTCCGGCGAGGTGTCGGTGCTGGGATTCGATCCGGACACGGCCGGCAGGGAGTTCCGGGACCGGATCGGAATCGTTCTGCAGGAGTCCACGGTGGACACCTCTGAGGTCACCGTCGCCGAAGCCCTGGACACCTTCGGAGCGGCCTACCGTCGTCCGCGCGACCGCGACGAGGTCATCGAGCTGGTCGGACTGACCGGCAAGGCGAATGCCCGTCTCAAGACCCTCTCGGGCGGCCAGCAGCGGCGCGTGGACATGGCGCTGGGACTCATCGGTGATCCGGACCTGCTGTTCCTGGACGAGCCCACCACCGGCTTCGACCCCGAGGCGCGGCGGGCTACCTGGGAGATGATCAGAGACCTGCGCGGCCTCGGCCGGACGATCATCCTCACGACCCACTACATGGAGGAGGCCGAGTATCTCGCCGACCGGGTGGCGATTCTGCTGGACGGGCTGATCGTGGCCAGCGCCCCGCCGTCACAACTCCTGGGGGCCGAGACATCGACGGTTCGCTTCAGGCTCCCGGCCGGCAAGGGGCAGGCCGACCTTCCGGGTCGCGTCGCCGGCGCAGCCGAGGTCGATGAGGACTTCGTGGTCGTGAGCACGGACCGACCCACCGCCCTGCTGGCCGAGTTGACGGGTTGGGCACTCGAGCGGGGGTTCGAACTAACGGAACTGACGGTGAGTCCTCCGAGCCTGGAGGACGCCTACCTGCGGCTCATCGGGGCCGATGGGGACGAGGACAGTGCGAAATAGCCGCCGTGCCGTGGCGAGCGCGGAGGCGGGCGCCTGGCCGTCCTGGGGGCGCCTGACCTGGACGAGCACGCGCAGCCAGAATCGCACCTTCTGGCGCAACCCCGTGGCCTCCTTCTTCACCCTCGGCCTGCCCTTGATCATGCTGGTGCTGTTCGGATCGCTGTTCACCTGGGACATCGACGTGGGTTTCGGTCTGATTCCGGCGGCGCAGTTCTATACGCCGGGCCTGGCGGCCTTCACGGCGGCCAATGCCGCCCTGGCCAACGTGGGCATCACACTGGCCTTCCAGCGCCAGTTCGGGCTCTTGAAGCGGATCAGGGGCACGCCGCTGCCACCCTCGGCGTTCCTGACCGGCTCGGTCGCCTCGTCGGTGTGGATCGCGCTACTGGGGACCCTGATCATGATGCTGGTGGGCGTGCTGTTCTTCGACGTGGGCATCGCCGCGGCGAAGATCCCCGCAGCGATCGTGTCGTTCTGCGTGGGCACGGCGGCCTTCGCCGGGCTCGGTCTGGCACTGGCCGCGCTGGCACCGAGCGGCAACACCGCCCCGGCGGTGGCCAACGCCGTGATATTGCCGATGGCGTTCGTGTCCGACATCTTCGTCCCGGCCGAGAACCCGCCGACCTGGCTGCGGGTCCTGGGCGATGTCCTGCCGCTCAAGCACTTCGGCAGGGCGTTCTCTGCGGCCTTCCACCCGGCGGTGCCGGCACCGGCCTGGCAGGGCACCGACCTTCTGATCCTGGCCGCCTGGGGGGTGGCCGGCGCGCTCCTGGCCTGGCGCTTCTTCGACTGGATGCCGCGTGTGGCGAGCGGCCGGCGGGTCAAGGTGGCGGATTGAGGACGGCTCCGGGCGACTCTCGGGGCGACCGCACCCGCTGATCGAGTCCCGGCACCTCCGGGAGTGTTCTAGAGGTCGCTCAGCAGCTTGAAGGCCTCGGCGGCCGCAAGGCCGGCCGGCTCGCCGGCCTCGGCCAGCTCGCGGTGGATCCGCTGCCGGAACGCCTGGCGCTGAGTCCCGTCATCCTCGGCGTCGATCCCCATGGTCGATTCGAACTGGCTCTCGTGGGCTTCGAGGGCTGCGATCTTGGCCTCGGCCCAGCCGTCGACCTCCTCGTAGTGGTCAGGCTCGTCCGCCTCGAACAGCAGTAGATGCTCGGGCCGGTGCGCCGGGAGGTTCTGCTCGGGGAAGAAGTGCGGGTCGCGGGCCGCGACGATGGCCTCGGTCACCAGCAGGCCCGCCTGGCGGTGGTCCGGATGGATCCGGTAGCGCTTCCAGGGGTCGTGCCCCAGCACGACGGCCGGTTGCAGCCGGCGGATCCACGACGCCAGCAGCGCTCGCGCCCGCAGGTGAGCCTCCAACTCGCCGTCGGTGTAGCCCAGGAACACCACCTCGCCGGTCGCGCCGAGGCGTCGCGCCGCCTCGCGCTGCTCGGCCCGGCGGCGCACCACGAGCCGGGCCAAGTCGGTGGCCGCGTCCCACGATCCCTTCGAGCCGTCGGTGCAGACCGCCAGATGAACGACGCAACCGGCGTCCGCCCAGCGGGCGAGCGTGGCGCCGCAGCCGAACTCGGTGTCGTCGGGATGTGCCGACACGGAGAGGGCGCTGGCCGGGGTCGGGAGATTGCGGCTCACGCCACGCCTCCGGCGCCTGCCGCGAGCGGATCTGCCACGAGCTCCTCGGAATCGGCGGGTGCGGTCTCGATTCGGGGCGCGGCGGCGGCCGTCTCTCGCAGATCCGCCGGCAGCCGCCGGAGATCCTCGGGCACGTCCACGTCCCACGTCAGTTCGAGGTCGTGGCGGATGCGCAGCGGCAGTCCCAGCCGCCGGGCCTCGGCGCAGTGCCGGCGGAACGATCCCGCACCGTAGGAAAAGCCGAAACCTGCCCCGGCGGGAACGCAGAGCACGTTCGTGCCGTCGGCTCGCCGATCCGGAATGGCGGTCACGCCGCCCGCACCGGTCAGGTGATCGAACCCGCGGGCACCCGGCAGGTCACCGTGGGCCACCACGACCTCGGCGACTCCGCGAGCGGCCAGGATGGCGACCCCACGGGTGACCGCGCCGTTCAGGCCCGTACCGGGACACCAGACCACCTCCGCCCCCGCGGCTTCGGCCCATGCCGCCACGTCGGGATCGTCGCAGACCACCGTCACCGGGAGCGGTGCAGCCACCCGGACGACATGGGTGGCCATGCGGCGCGCCAGGGAACTCCGTTCGGCTGCCGAGAGAACCGATCCCAGGCGAACTTTGGCCTCATGGAAAGCCTTGACGGGCACGAGGAGGGCCGCGTCGTCCACCAGCAGAAGTCTAGTGAGGCGCCCCGGAGGGCCCTGCCCCGGGCAGTCTCTCCCGTCGCCGGCGAGGCGATCGGTGGGATCGAATCGCATCCTCCTAGGCTCGGATGCTGTCCACGGAAGGATCGACGCAATGCTCGGAGAATCCCTCTCTTCTGTCGGCGCGACCTCGGCGGGCCCATGGCGTTCGGCCGACCGCCACCGATCGTCCGCTGACGCACCGCCCCTCGCAGGCGTGCGGGTGGTGGATCTCGCCACCGCCCTCGCCGCGCCACTCGCAGCCGGCATCCTGGCCGAGCAGGGTGCCGATGTCATCAAGATCGAACCTCCCGGCGGGGGGGATGTGCTGCGCCACGTCGGACCCGCCCTCGGAGGGGTCTCGGGCATCTACCAGATGACCAACCGCTCGAAGCGGGCGGCAACGGTGGACATCGGCACCGAGACAGGTCGCAGCATCGTGCTGGACCTCGCCGCCGGGGCCGACCTGGTCTTCCAGAACTTCCGTCCCGGAGTGGCGGAGCGCCTCGGCGTGTCCTACGAGCACCTGCGTGCCGTCAATCCCGACGTGATCCTGGTCTCGGTGACGGGATTCGGGCCGACCGGGCCTTACGCCGACCGCCCCGCCTACGACGGCATCATCCAGGCAGCCTCGGGAATTGCCGCCCTCGAGGCGGACGTTGAGACGGGCGAGCCGCACAACCTGCGCCACACCGTGTCGGACAAGCTCACCGCGCTGACGGCCGTGCAGGCCGCCACGGCCGCCCTGCTGGCGAGGGAGCGGGGAGCAGGGGGCCAGCACGTGGAGGTCGCCATGCTCGAGGTGTCGGCATCGTTCCTCTGGGTGGACGCCGCGGGGCGCGAGACCCTGTTGGACTATGACGGACCGCAACGCTCGGATCCGGGTGCCCACGTCAAGCCGATGGCCTGCGCCGATGGGTGGATGTACATCGTGGCGCTGACCGACGATCAGTACGCCGGGTTGTGCCGCGCCCTGGACGTCGAGGCCGACGAGCGGTTGGCGTCGATGGCGGGACGTCATGGCAACCGCGGCCTTGCGCGCCAGGTGTGGCGAGAGATCCGCGACCGCCTGGCGGCCCTGCCGGTGACCGAGGCATGCGCCCGCCTCGAGTCGTTCGACGTACCGCACAGCCCCGCCGTTGCGGTGCCCGACCTCCCGGACCATCCCCAATTGGCTCACCGGGAGTTCTTCGTCGACAGCATCCACCCGGCCGCGGGGCGGATGCGCCAGAGCCGACCTCCCGTGCGCTTCTCGGGGACACCCGCCGACTGGCGGCCCCACGCTCCCGAACCCGGCCGGGACACCACCGAGATCATCGAGGGGCTGGGGGGCGCGGATGCCGAGGCTCTGCGCGCCGGCGGTGTCGTCTTCTGAAGCAACCGGGAGCGCGGGACGGTTTCGATGCCGGCGGGCGTGAGCGGTACTGTCACGCCGGTGCAGCGCGTGACGGTGGTGGGTGCAGGGTCATGGGGGACCACGGTGGCCTCGCTCGTGGCCGCCAATGCGCCGACGAGGCTGTGGTGCAGGCGCCCCGAGGTTGCCGCCGAGATCAACACCCGCGCCAGCAATGAGCAGTACCTGCCGGGTTTCGATCTGGCGCCGTCCCTGGTCGCCGGCAGCGACCTCCCCGCAGCGGTGGCGGGGGCGGAGATCGTGGCCATGGCCGTGCCCTCGCACGTCTTCCGCCCCGTCATGGCGGACGTCGCGCACTCGCTGGGCGCGGAGGTCCCGGTCATCAGCCTGAGCAAGGGCTTGGAACAGGGATCGCACCGCCGGATGTCGGAGATCGTCGAGGAGTTGGCCCCAGGGCATCCCGTGGGAGTACTGACGGGCCCGAACCTTGCTCGGGAAGTGCTGGCGGGATCACCTGCCGCGGCGGTGCTGGCCATGAGCGACGTGACTCTGGCGGAGAGTCTGCGCCCCGTCTTCGCTCGCGAGCACTTCCGCGTCTACGTCGGCCACGACGTGGTGGGTTGCGAGCTCGGCGGCGCCTTGAAGAACGTGATGGCCCTTGCCGTCGGCATGGCCGAGGGGATGGGCCTGGCTGACAACAGCCGGGCGACGCTCATCACGCGGGGTCTGGCCGAACTCACCCGCCTGGGCGTGGCGATGGGTGGCGAGCCGGCCACGTTTGCCGGCCTGGCTGGCCTCGGCGACCTGCTCGCGACGTGTCTGAGTCCCCAGAGCCGCAATCACCATGTCGGCGTCGAGTTGGGACGCGGGAGGAGCCTGCGAGAGATCACCGAGGCCATGCAGCAGGTGGCGGAGGGGGTCAAGACGGCTCGAGTGGTCCTCGAATTGGCGGCCGAGGCCGGTCTCGAGATGCCGATCACATCGGAGTTGTGCGCGGTGCTGGACGGCGGCCGCGACCCGCAGGTGGCCTACCGGAATCTGCTGGGGCGCAGCCTGCGCCCGGAGCCAGAGCCCTTCCGGTAGAGGGCGTGGGCCGGCGAGGCGAACCGGTTCCCGAGGGCGGTTCGCCGGCGGCGGTCGCGCGAGAGGTCTCGCGAGGGGCTCGGTGGTCGGTGCTGGGGGCCATCGGTGGAGGCGGGGCAATGGCCGTCGACGCGGCGGGTCGGATCGTCACCGGCCGGACCGGCTGGTCGCTCGGCTGGGAGGTGTTCACGGGCACGCGTCGCATCGTGCCGGGAGCCACCTCCACGGTGCGCCAGCGAGCCGCCGGTGCAGGCGGCGCGGCTCCCGTCGGTCTGGAGACCGTCCTGGGCGCGGGCGACGGCGACGTCTCGAAGGTGGCGTACGTCTGCCTGGCTCCGACAGCCGGTGCAGGTGCGCTCGGCGTGGTGGACATCCGGAACGACACCTCGGCACCTGTGGCGGTGAAGCTCACGGTGCAGCCGGGAGACTTCTGGCGACCAGGTGGTCTGTGGCGGGTGCAGGTCGACGACTCCGGCGTGCGGGTCAACGGATTGCCGGCGCTGTGGTGGGAACGCCCGCCGGCAGAGGCGCGCGCCGTCACCGACGCCGCTACCGCGGGAGACCTGCCCGACGTGGCGCCCGAGACGGTGGGCTGGGACCCTGGGGACCCGCGCCGGGCGCGCAGCCGAGCCGGCCGGGCCGGTGCGACGCTGACCTGGCCGGTCACGCACGGCACCGCGCTGCGGGTGCTGCTTCCGCTGCGCGCCACCGACGAGTCATCGCCGGTGCCGGCGGTCGTTCCCACCCTGGCGCAGGTCGGCAATGGTTGGGACACGCACACTGCCGGGGGACTCCGCGTCGACGGCTTGGCCAGTGGCCGCGTCGCAGCCGTCGCCGCGGCGGCCGTCCGTCGCCTGCTGGCCACCGACGTCGGTGCCGGAGCACCCCACGCTCCCGACGGGCGGTTCTCCCCGGCGGAGCGGGCTCTGCTGGCCGCGGGCCTCGCCGTCGCCGGCTTTGCCCGGCGCGCCGCCGAGGTGGTGTCGGTGCGAGCAGCTCGAAAGCCCGAGACCCTCGCCCGAGTGGCCCGCCAGGAGGGGGCGCGGATCGCAGCGTGCTTCGACAGGGGAGTGGCGGTCGTCGCGACCATGGCAGCGAACGCCGGTCCGGCGGGCGGCTGGGCGTCCGACGATCGTGGTGACGACCCCACCTACGGGGCGGCTTACCTGCTTGCGCTGCGGGATCTCCTCGTGGCCGAATGCGACGGCGAACTCGACCTCCTGGCAGGGGTCGCCGCCACGGCGAACTTCGGCACCGAGCGTCCGCCCCTGGAGGTGCATCGTCTCGGCACTTCGCGCGGGGTCGCCTCGCTGGCGCTCCGCTGGCATGGCGAGACGCCTGCGCTGCTGTGGGAGATCGTTCCGCCGAGTAGCCGGCTCGAGTCCTGGGCCGCGGTCGTGGCGGGCGCCGGTACCGGCGATGGCGCCGAACCCGCTGCATCATCGCCGGTGCGGCTCACCGCTTCGGCTCTGGCGGCCACGTGGAGCACGCGGGCACTCGCCGGGGAGACGCTGCTTCGCCCCTGAGCCGTCCTTCCCGCGACGCACCTGAGGCCCAGCTCGCACCGCCGCGTTCATCGAGGAGAACGGCGTGCCGCGCTCCGGTCCGCCAGGAGTGTCGCCCCGGGCCAGGCAGTGGAGGTGGCGGACGCGAGTGTCGGCGGCGCCTACAGTCGCCTCGTGAGTCGATTCCTGCCGATCGTCTCCGGTTGGCCCGTCCCCGAGAGAGCCGGCTGAGACCGATGCGCACGCAGGTGCCCGCCGGAGTCACCTCCTCGAAGGCCGCACACGCGGCTCCCCGGCGGCCCGATCTCGCCCGCGAGCGGGAATTCTGGGGTGCCGGAGTCCGGGTCGTGGTCGGTCTCGACGAGGTCGGCCGGGGCGCCTGGGCGGGTCCGCTCGTCGTCGCGGCGGCGGCGTTGCGCGCCGGCGGGGGCCACGGCACGTTCGCCGAGGGTGTTCGTGACTCCAAGCAGCTGAGAGCGGCTCAGCGCGAGCGGCTGTTCGAGCTGATCACGGCGGGCTGTGAGGACTGGGGGGTGGGATGTGCCAGTGCCGCCGAGTGTGACGAACTCGGCATGTCCGCCGCACAGCGCCTTGCCGCGGCGCGCGCTCTGGAATCACTGGAGGTCCGTCCTGACGGCGTGTTACTGGATGGGCGCTGGGACTTCGTGTCACCAGCGCCCGGGGCCCCGTCGGCGGGAGCCGGGTGCTTCGACGGACCCGTGCGCACTGTCGTCGGAGGCGATGCCCGTTGTGTGTCGCTGGCGGCGGCATCGGTTCTCGCCAAGGTCTGGCGGGACCGCAGGATGGTGCGGCAGGCAGTCGACTATCCGGTCTACGACTTCGATCGCAACAAGGGGTACCCGTGCCCGCGGCACCGCGCCGCGCTGGCAGCCTGGGGCCCGTCCGCCATCCATCGACGAACCTGGGCGTTCATGCAGTATCTGCCCTCCGGCGAGCCGACGGGGGTGGGCTCCGACGCGCAACCCCGCCTACTGGACCACCGCTAGCATGGGCGTTCGTGGGACAGCCCGTCACCGTGATCGAGAGGCCGTCGTCGCGACCGGGCGTCGTGCGGTTCGAGATCAACCGCTCACTCACCGGGATGGGACACGAGTACTACGACAGCCCGCCGCCGCCGAATCGACTCCGCCCGCCCGATGAGTTGGCGCGCCGGTTGTTCGCCCGCGGCTCGATCGACGGCATGCATGTCAACTCCAACGTCATCACGCTCGACATGAGCAAGGGCGCCGACACTGCGGGACTCCGCGAGGTCATCGAGGAACTCTTCATCCACTACCGGCCCGGCGTGGAGGTGCCTGCCGTCGCCGGCGCCGGCGAGTAGGCACCGGGCCATGCCTCAGCGCCTCACCGAGCCGCTGATCCGCGATCGCGGCGGCGACCTGCGGCCCGCGAGCTGGCCCGAGGCGCTCGCAGCCGCGACCGGTGGCCTGCAGCGCTCGGTCCAGCGCCACGGGCCGCAGAGTTTCGGCGCCTTCAGCTGCTCCAAGGCGACGAACGAGTTGAACTACACCCTGCAGAAGTTCGCCCGCACCGTCATCGGCTCCAACAACATCGACAGCTGCAATCGAACTTGACATGCCCCCAGCGTCGTCGGTCTGGCGACGGTCTTCGGAATCGGGGGAGGGACGAGTTCGTATGAGGAGCTCGAAGACACCGACCTGATCGTGCTGTGGGGCTCCAACGCCCGCAACGCGCACCCGATCATGTTCCACCGCATGCTGCGGGGCCGGCGCAACGGCGCGAAGTTGGTGGTGATCGACCCGAGGCGCAGCGCCTCGGCCAGTTTCGCGGACCTGTGGTTGGGCGTCGACGTGGGATCCGACATCGCCCTGGCCAACGCCATGGCGCGGGAGATCATCGCTGCCGGGCTGCACAACGAGTACTTCATCGGGCACGCCACCTCCGACTTCGAGGCGTACGCGGCGAGTGTCGAGCCGTACACGCCGGAGGTCGCCGCATCCATCACGGGTGTGCCCGCCGACGCCATCGCCGAGTTGGCCCACACCTATGCCACGGCCGAGCGGGCCCAGTTGTGCTGGACGCTCGGCATCACCGAGCACCACAACGCCGCCGACAACGTCTTCGCCCTCATCAACCTGGCGCTGCTTTGCGGTCACGTCGGGCGCTACGGCTCGGGTCTGGCGCCGCTGCGCGGGCAGAACAACGTGCAGGGCGGCGGCGACATGGGCGCGCTGCCGAGCCGCCTGCCCGGATTCGCCGATCTGACCGACGAGGCCGAGCGCCGGCGCTTCGAGGCGGTCTGGGGGGCACCGATACCGCCGCGACCCGGCTGGCACCTGTCGGAGATGTTCGAGGCGATGGAGGAGCGGCGCCTGCGTTCGCTGTACGTGGTCGGTGAGAACCCCGCCGACTCCGAGGCGGACGTGGCCCACGCCCGCAAGCTGCTCGATGAGCTGGAGTTCCTCGTGGTCCAGGACATCTTCGCCACCGCCACCGCGCAGATGGCCGATGTGGTACTGCCCGCCGCGGCCAGCTTCGCCGAGACGGCGGGCACGGTGACCTCCAGCGAGCGGCGCGTGCAGCTCGTGCGGCCGGCGGTGCCGCCTCCCGGCGACGCCCTCGACGACCTGGCGATCGTCTTCGCACTTGCTCGCGAGTTGGGGCACGACTGGGGTGAACCGGATGCGGAGGCGGTCTGGAACGAAGTCCGGTCGCTCTCGGTCAAGCACGCCGGCATGAGCTACGAGCGACTCGATGAGCTCGGGGGAATCCGCTGGCCCTGCCCCGACCTGGAGCACCCGGGGACGCAGTTCCTGCACGGCCGCCTCTGGACCGATCCTCTCGAGGGCCCCCGGGTGGCGTTCCAGCCGGTGCAGTGGGAGGCACCCCTCGACGGCCTCGACGAGGACTACCCCATCCGTCTGACGACGGGGCGACGCCTTGACTCGTTCAACACGGGCGTGCAGTCGGGTTCGTTCGAGTCGCCCCTGCGGCGCCGGGAGGAGTTGGACGTGTGCGCCGCCGACGCCCGGCGACTGGGTATCGCCGAAGGTGAGTTGGTCCGGGTGGTGTCCCGCCGCGGCGCCGTGGAGGCCCCGGTCCGCTTCGATCCTGATCTCGTCGAGGGCCTGGCGTTCCTGACGTTCCACTTCCCGGAGCAGGTGGATACGAACCTGCTGGTGCCCGACGACTGGGATCCACTCTCCGGCACCGCCGGGTTCAAGGCCACAGCGGTCCGCATCGAACCACTCGGCGGCTGACGGACTGCCGCCGGGGCGGTCAGGCCTCGGTCGGAACGGTTGCCGCCGGACCCTCCACGGGGACCTCCGAGCGCTGCAGAGGAAGCGTGATCACCATGTCCGTGGACTCCCCGGGGGTGGAGTCCACCCGGATCGAGCCGCCGTGCTCCCGGATGATGTCGTTCGTGATGGCCAGACCCAGCCCCGTTCCCTGGTCGGTGGGCTTCGTGGTGAAGAACGGATTGAAGATCTTGTCGACCACCTCCGGCGGGATGCCCTTGCCGTTGTCGTGGATCGTGATCTCGATGGCGTCGGCGAGTTTCCGGCTCGTCGTCCGCACCGTGGGCATGAAGGACCGGCCCTCGCCGGCCTCCAGCAGTTCCTTGCGCTTCTCGTCGGTGGCGTGGCAACTGTTCCCGACCATGTTGATGAAGACCCGGCCCAGGTCCTGAGGAAGGACCTCGAGTTCGCCGATCTCAGGATCCAGATCGAACTCGAGGTTCAACTGGAAGTCGGGGTCGACCGCCCGGGCGCTGTGGAACGCCAGCCTGGCGTGCTCCTCGATGAGCCCGTTGATGTCGGCCAGGCGCCATTCGCCCGTCTCGCGGCTCATCATGAGCATGTCGTGCACGATGCTGTTGGCCCGGTTGCCGTGCGAGCTGATGCGCTCGAGGTTCTCGGTGAGGTCCGCGGCGATCTCCAGGATGAGTTCCCGCTGCTCGTCGGTCAGTTCGTCCTCGGCTTCGTCGAGAACCTCGCGAAGCTCTTCGACCAACTCCCCGGAGACCTCGGAGAAGTTCTTCACGAAGTTGAGCGGATTGCGGATCTCGTGTGCGACCCCGGCGGTCACCTCACCCAGCGCGGCAAGTTTCTCGCGCATCACGATCTGGTCCTGGGCGCGGTGCAACTCGTTCAACACCTCCTCCAGCTGGGTGTTCTTGTCGCCCAGCTCCTCCGCCAGCTTCTCCACCAGGTTGAGCCTCTGGACCTCCAGCGCATGCCGCCGGAACACCTCGAGAGCCGCAGCCATCTCGGTGACCTCGTCGCGCCCGGCGATCACGACCTCGTCCTCCAGATCACCGTCGGCCATGCGACGCATCCGATCGGACAGCTGGTTGAGGCGGCGCAGCAGGATCCGGCCTACGAACCCCCAGATGACCGAGAGCGCCACAACCACGCTGATGGCGGCGATCACGAGCAGCAGGATGCGGGAGGTCGAGATGGCCTCGGAGGAGGCATCGGTCGCCGACCGGGTATCCGCCTGGGCGGCGCTGATCAAGTGCTCCACCTCGGACGCGAGCTCGGCGGCCTGTACCCGATTCTGCGCCAGCAGCTGGCGCTGGCGCTCGCCGAGTCTCAGCTGCTCGGTCGTCAGGGCGAAGCCGCTCTCGGAGCCGAGGCCCAACTCGAACAGGTCGGCGAGGGTGGAGATCAGGAAGGCTCGCTGGGCGATCAACCCGATGGCTGTGGCGCTGATCTCGATCCGATCGACGACGGACTCGAAGCTCTCCTGCAGCGGCTCGATCAGCGAGGCGTTCGAGACGGTGAAGGCCGTGGACAGCAACTGCGTGGCGATGGCCGTGTCGGTCTGCAGCGCCTGGAGGTGCCGGTAGCGGATGAACTCGCTCTCGTTGAAGTGCTGGTCACGCGGTGCGGGGGGCTCGCTGATCAGCTGGTATCCGGTGATCTGGTAGAAGAGCTGCTCGTCGAGTGCCGGGATGAGAATCCCCTCGAGTTTCCGGCGGAGGTCGGCCAGTTCGATGCGGACGGACTCGATCTTCGCGGCCAGCGCGAACGATGTCGGCATCTCGGTCTCGATCTGGGCGATGTTCGACTCGAGCTGCCGGCCGCGCGAGCGGATCGACACGAACAGCGCGGCGTCGACGTCCTGCTGTTGCAGCTGATCCAGCTCCCGGCGGAACTCGTCCTGCGTGTCCACGATCTCGGCGGAGACCGCGGCGAGTTCCTCGGGTGTCGCTGCGACGGTCAGGCGCGGCGCGGCGGCCACCAGCTCGCTGCTCAACTCGGTGATCCGGAAGGCGGTGACGATGCGGGGCAGGCTCTCGGTGTTCACGCGGTCCTGGGCGTCGTCGATGCTGTTGAACGAGAGCCAGGTGACGGCGATGGCGGCGATCGTCATGGTGACGAGCACCCCGATGGCGACGTACATCTGCGTGGAGATGCGGAAGGCGAGCGCCACCAACCTGCGCAGCAGGTCTCTCATGGCCTCTGGTCCTGCTCGGAGCCGGATCCCTGCCGCCGCGCCGATGCCGTCATGACCTCCACCGCGGTCACATCGAGTCGGTCGGCACGTAGCGCCCGCTCTCGAGCATGGTCAGGAACACCGCGTCGGAGCCCTGGTTGTCGTCGGTGCCGAAAGCAAGCTGGAAGCCGTCGATGTCGACGGGATCACCGTGCAGGATCTCGTCGAGGAAGCAGGCCCGCGTGAGGTCGCGCCCGCAGCGCTCGAGCCCGACGATCGCCAGGCGGCCGGCCAGGTACCCCTCCAACGAGACGAACCCCGGCGATTCGCGGGGGAAGTGCGCTCCGAGCGCGTCGAGGTACGACGCCACCACCGGTAGCGAGTCGTCGGTCGGGAAGGGCACAACCTGCGTCACGAAGACACCATCGCCGCCGGCTCCCAGCTCCTCGGCGAGGGCGTTGGATCCGACGAAGGAGATCGTGACGAAGATCCAGTCCTCGCCGAGGTGGCGCGCCCAGCGGATCAGCGACGCCACCGGCTGGTAGGCCCCGACCATCACCACGGCTTCGGGATGTCCCTGTTGGAGATCCAGCAAGGCGGTCCGGACCGCCGTGGTGTTGCGCGGGTACAGCCCGATGGCCACCGGCTTCATGTCGCGACGGTCGAGCGCCTGCAGCACGCCCCGGTAGCCCGCACGGCCGAAGGAGTCGTCCTGGAACATCACCGCGATGCGGTCGATGCCCCGGTCGGCGATCAGCCTGGCGACGATCTCCTCGGTCTCCTGGTAATAGGAGGACCGGAGGTTGACGATGTTGCGCCACTCGTCGTTGCGCAGGAACTCAGCACCGGTGAACGGGGCGATGAAGGGGACCTGAGCAGCGGCCGCGACCGGGGTGGCCGACCGTGAGGTCGGGGTTCCGACCTCACCGATCAACGCGAAGACCCCGTCGGAGTCGATGAGTTGCTGCGTGTTGGTGACGGCGGCCTCGGGTTCGTAGGCGTCGTCGAGCGAGACCAGGTCCAGACGGCGGCCATGGACGCCACCGTTCCGGTTGGCCTCGGCGAATGCGGCCTCGATACCGAGCCGCATGTTCTTGCCGAGTTCCTGCGCCGGGCCGCTGAAGGCCGCCGACTGGCCGAAGAGGACGGAGTCCTCGAAGATGCCCTCGGATTCGAGTGTGGGCACCGTGTTCACCGGTGCCTCGGTGGTCGGCACCGAGGTGGTGGGGACGGCGCCTCGCGGGCCGTCGGAACCGTCCTCCGGGGTGCAACTCGTGGCAACCACCGCGAGCAGTGCGAGCAGCCCGAGCGCCGGCGAAACACTCCGGCGCGTCGCGGCGATCATTCCGGTCGCCGCGTGACCAGGGTCAGATGGTTCCGACCCCCTTCCCGTCGATAACTCAAGTCGTTGGTCAACGTGCGCACCAGATGGATTCCCAGGCCACCGATGGATCGCTCCTCCAGCGCCGCGTTCACGTCGGGCTGGGGAGCCTCGGTCAGTGGATCGAAGGCACCACCGTCGTCGGAGATCTCGATGCTGACCATGCCGGCTTCCTCGGAGATGACGATCCGCACGCTCGAGGCGCCGCCATAGGTCATGGCGTTGAGACCGAGTTCCTCCAGGATGAGGTGCAGCTTGAAGATGAGATCGTCGGGCCACTGCTCCTGGCGGCCGAACTCATCGACCGATTGCTCTATGTGCCGCAGGGCATCATCGACCGACTCGTTCTCCGCCGATCCGACCTCCAGGCAGAAATAGGAACTCAACTTCCCGACTCGCTGCGATGAAGCGTCAGACATGTGATGTCGTCGGACTGGGGCGTCTCCCCGGCGAAAGTGTGCACCGCCGTGAAGACGGCCATCGTCGTCTCCTCCGCGTCGCTCGGCGGGGCGTCGGCGAAGATCGCCGCGAGCCTCTCCATTCCGAACTCTTCGGCCGTCACGTTCATCGCCTCGCTCACGCCGTCGGTGTAGAGGAACAGGGTGTCCCCCGGTCCGACGTTGACCGTGTTGTGGGCGAAGTCCATGCCGGCCATGACGCCGAGGATGATCCCGCCGGTACGGGGGAGCAACGATGAGCTTCCGTCCGGTCGGATCAGGAGTGGCTCGTTGTGCCCGCCGTTCGCGTACGTGAAGTCGCCGGTGGCGGGGTCGTAGATCCCGTAGAGCAAAGTCACGAACATCTCGGTGTCGTTCGTCTCGCGCAAGAGTTCGTTGACCTCTCGCAGGACGTCGCCGGGGTTGTCACAGCCGATGGACGCACCTTTCAACAGGGTGCGGCTGGACATCATGAAGAGAGCCGCGGGTACCCCCTTGTCGGACACGTCGGCGATGCACAGCCCGATGCGACCGTGCTCGAGGTTGATGACGTCGTAGAAATCGCCCCCGACATTGCGGGCCGGTTCCATGTGGGCGAACACCTCGTAGTCGTCCTTGCGCGGGAATCGCGTCGGAAGGATCGATTTCTGCATCTTGTTGGCGACGTCGAGTTCCTTCTGCAGGGAGACCAGCTGGTCGCGCGACGCCAGAGCGGCTCGCCACTCGGTGAGGTGGGCGAGCGTGCGCTCGATGGTGATACGCAGGTCGGTGAAGTCGAGGGGTTTGGTGACGAAGTCGAAGGCGCCCCGGTTCATGGCCGTCCGGATGTTCTTCATGTCGCCGTAGGCCGAGACGATCACGGACTTGATGTTGGGGTCGACCTGCGGGATCTGCTCGAGAAGCGTCAACCCGTCCATCTGCGGCATGTTGATGTCGGAGAGCACCATGTCGATGGTGTCGTCCTCGTTCAGCTTCTCGAGGGCCTCGATGCCGTTGTGCGCGAAGACGAAGCTGTACCGCCCGGATCGGATGTCTCGCCGCATGCGCTGAAGCATCAGCGGCTCCAGGTCGACCTCGTCGTCGACCACCAGGATCTTGTATGTCTTTTCCGTCATCGCGTTCCCGATTCCCCGGCGCGCGCGTTCGCGGCGTTGCTTCGGTATGGCCCGTCCGCGTGGTCCGGAGGCGTGACCGGTCAGCCTTCTAGCGCGGCCAGGGCGGTGTCCGGCGAGCTGTGGATAGCGATGATCTGATCGAATCCGCTGATGATGAAGAGTTCGTGGACCGAGGGCGACAGCGAGCAGATGGCGAAACTGACGTCGCGCTGGCGGAGATTCTTGGCGCTGAGAAGGATGATCCGCAGGCCGGCGCTGCTGATGTAATCGAGCTGCGCGAGGTTCAGGATCACCGAGTTGTCGTCGGCGCCGATGGCCCCCTCCAAAGCGTCCTGAAAGTCGCTGGCGTTGGATCCGTCGACTCGGCCCTCGGTATTGATGATCACCGCTGTGCCCCGCCGTTCGGAAGTGACTTCCATCATCGCTGCTCCTTATCTGCCGATCTCATCGTTCCCCGCTGCGCGGCGCCATTCAAGGGCGCCCCGACAATCTAGCCCTGCCAGGAGACCGTGTGCCCGCAGCGGTGTGCGCAGCAGAACGATAGCCCCGTTCTCCGCCGTCCCCGCAATTCGGCCTCTCGCCTCGGAGACTAGTCGCGCATTACTCCGATCACTCGAAGGATTTCCGGTGTCCCGGCGATTCCCGCCATCGGCCGGATCGCTACAGGTCGTAGCCTCGCTCACCGTGCGCCGGCAGGTCGAGGCCGGCCTGCTCCTCGTCCGCCCGGCATCGCGAACCATCGGAGGACTCCGTTGTCACACCTCGGGCCGGAGCGCATCGTACTCCCGGGCCATCGGTCTGTCAGATCATCAGTACACGTGAATGAAGTTCATAGCCCCCGGCGCGCGGAGGGCCGTCTCGCGCCGGACGCTGCTCGCCGGCACCGCGACGGCGCGGCCGGTGTTTCGGCGCCCCGATTGTGTGGCACGCAGCCGGGGACAATAATGCCCTCGTGGCGGAGCCTTGGCGGGCGAAGCGCATCGTCGGAAGGAGGGTTGCTACATGAGCGTGCTGACGCAGCAACTCCGGGACTCGTTTGCCGCGTCGGTCACCACGGTCAACGAGGCGTGCCTACTGCCGCCCGTGATCTACACCTCCCAGGAGTTCTACGAGTTCGAGCGGAAGTCCGTCTTCCAACGGGAGTGGTTGTGCGTTGGGCGCGCGGATCAGGTGTCCGCACCGGGGGATTTCCGTTGCATCACGATCGCCGGGGAGCCTCTGATCCTGTTGCGGGACGGTGATGGCGAACTCGGCGTCATCTCCGCCGTTTGTCAGCACAGGGGAATGGTGTTGGCCGAGGGCTCGGGCAGCACTAGGCGTTTCACGTGCCCCTACCACCACTGGTCCTACGGTTTGGACGGGACGCTTCTTGGTGCACCGGCGATGGAGCGCGCTGTGGGATTCGACAAGTCGGATCATGGTCTGCCGTGTCTGCGAACCGAGGTGTGGCAGGGATTCGTGTTCTGCAACTTCGATCCGGACGCCCGCCCGCTGGGACCGACTCTGGTGAAGATCGATGAGATCTTGGAGAACTACGGGCTACCGGAGACGGTGACCCGGGAGGGGAAGACGCTCCCGAACCTGCCGTGGAACTGGAAGGTCATGATGGAGAACTTCAATGACCCCTACCATGCCAGCCGGCTGCACGGACCCCTCCAGACATTTGCCCCCAGCCACCTCAACGACTATCTGACCTGGGATCCCGACGATGGGGCGATTGGCCGGATCCAGCACTTCACCGACATCGACGGCTCGTTCAACCCCACGAAGAAGTGCATTCTCCCTGTCTTTGCCAACCTGACCGAGGCGCAGCGACGTCGCGGGTCATTCGTCTTGATCCCGCCGACGCTGTCTCTGGCGATCGTGCCGGACGAGATCGCCTACTTCATCATCAGTCCTGAGGGGCCTGGGGAGATCACCATCAACATCGGCTATTGCTTCGAGGCCTCGGCACTGGCCGATCCCATGTTCGAGTACCTCTTCGAGCAGGCCGAGCAAGGGGTTGATAATTTCAACGTGCAGGATGTCTACGCAGACCGCATGGTGCAGAAGGGCTTGAACTCGGTGTTCGCACCACGCGGTCGCTACTCCTGGCAAGAGGAAACCCTGGCGCAGTTCAACCGCTGGCTGGTCACGCGCTACGAGCGGCACTGGCCGTCGGATGCCGGCTAGCCGACCAGGCCGCGGCGCCTGCGAGGGAGGGATAGGAGCGACAAGGTGAAACCCGCACGATTCGAATACGTCGCCGTGGAGTCGGTCGCCGAGGCCGCCGAGGCGCTCGCCGAAACCGAGGACGCCCGGATACTGGCAGGCGGGCAGAGCCTGGTGCCGCTGATGAATCTGCGCCTGGCGCGTCCGAGCCTGCTCGTGGATGTGAACGGCGTGGGGGCGCTGTCGGGTCTCGAGGCCCGCAACGGCACGCTGCGGTTCGGCGCGATGTGCCGCCACCGCTTTCTGGAGACCGATCCGGCAGTACGCATGCAAGCGCCGATCGTGGCCGAGACGGCCGGGCTCATCGGCCACATCGGGATCCGCAATCGGGGCACGATCGGCGGCAGCATCGCCCACGCCGATCCCGTGGCGGAGCTGCCGGCACTACTGGTGGCGCTGGGCGGGCAGGTGGTCGCCAGCAGCACCGCTGGTGAGCGGACCATTCCCGCTGCTGAACTCTTTGCGGGGCCCTTCACGACCAGCCTCGAGCCCTCCGAGTTGCTGGTCGCCGTGGAGATTCCCGCGCACAGCGAGGGCGACGGCGGCGCGTTCTCGGAGTTCGTCCTCCGCCACGGCGACTTCGCCACTGCGGGTGTGGCCGTCATCCTGCACCGCGGCGCGGGCGGGACGTGTGACTCGCTGCGAGTCGCCGGCTGCGGTCTCGGCCCCACCCCGACCGATCTCAGCGCGGCGGGGGAGTTCCTGCTGGGCGAGTCCGCTCTGACCGACAGTGGAGCGGGCGAACTGGGAAGACGGGTGGCGGCGGCGTCGCATCCGTCCGGCGACGTGCACGGCTCGGCGGAATATCGCCGCGAGCTCGCCGCCGTGCTCGCCAGCGATGCCGTGCGAAGAGCCTGGGGGCGAGCTGGATCGCCTGGCCGCGGCTGAGTGCGGGCGCCGATCACGACAAGGAGGAACGGCATGAGGAACCGAACGTCATGACGGCTGTCAGGTTCTCGCTCAACGGTGAGGCCGCGGAGGTCGACGTCGAGCCGCGCGAGTTGCTGCTCGACACGATCCGGGACCGCCTCTCCATGAAAGGGGCTCACGCAGCCTGCGAACAGGGCGCCTGCGGCGCCTGTACGGTCCTGGTCAACGGAGACAGCGTGCGGTCCTGCCTCATGTTCACCGTCCAGGCAGCCGGCGCCGAGGTCCGCACCATCGAAGGAATCGGGTCGCCGGGAGCGTTGCATCCGATCCAGCAGGCGCTGTCGACCCACCACGGTCTGCAGTGCGGCTATTGCACGCCGGGCATGATCCTCACGGCGCTGGAGATGTTCGAGACCGACCCGCACCCGAGCCGGGACGAAATCGTGGACTGGATGTCGGGCAATCTCTGCCGCTGCACCGGCTACATCAACATCGTCAGCGCGCTGGAAGCCCTCGCCGGCACCACCGAGGCACAGTCATGACCGTCGCAGCGCCGCCGGTGGCACCGCCGGAGACCACCACGGGAACCTTCCGCCGCGAGGACACCCGGCTGCTCTGCGGCCGGGGCGAGTATCTGGGTGACGTCCAGAGACCGGACCTGAAGCACATCGCCATCCTGCGGAGCCCGCTGGCCCACGCCCGGATCCGTGATGTGGACGTCTCGGGCGCCCTGACGCTGCCTGGAGTCATCGGGGCCTTTACGGGAACCGAACTGGCCGCCGACACCGGCACGTTCAGCCACCACCTGGAAGCGATCCCGACGCTGCGCCAGCTCAACTGGTCGGTTCTCGCCACCGACAAGGCGCGTTTCGTGGGCGAGCCGGTCGCAGCCGTGGTCGCCGACAGCCGCTACATCGCCGAGGACGCCCTCGAGCTCATCGAGGTCGACTACGAGGAGCTGCCGGCCGTCAGCGACGTGGAAGCGGGGCTGGATGCCGACGCGCCGCAGCTCTACGAGGACTGGGGCGACAACGTCTTCCTGTACATCCCGGGCCCCCACGGCGACACCGAGACGGCGTTCGCCAACGCCGACGGCGTGCTGCGTGAGAAGTTCACGCACCACCGCATCATCGGTCTGCCGCTGGACGGCCACGGTGCACTCGGGGAGTTCGACTCCGCAACGGGTCGCCTGGTGCTGTATGCCTCGACCCAGATCCCGCACTTCCTGCGCACCGTGCTCGCCGAGATCACCGGACTGAGTGAGGCCAAGATTCGAGTCGTGGCGCCCGACATGGGGGGCGGCTTCGGCAACAAGGTCCACATGGTGCGCGAGGAGGCGCTGGTGGCGGTGCTGGCGATGCGGGTTCGCCACCCGGTCGTCTGGAAGCAGGACCGCACCGAGAGTCTCACCGCCAGTGTGCACTCGCGCCAGCAGGTGCACAACGTGGAGGCGGCGTACCGCAACGACGGGCGGATCCTCGGGCTGCGCGCCGAGATCATCGCCGACGTCGGATCGCCGGAGCTCTACGTCCTGGGCGCCGGGCCCGCCATCGTCACCACGGCCATCGTGCCGAACTGCTACGACCTGCAGGACTACGCCTTCGAATTGCGCTGCGTGGCGACCAACAAGGCACCGATGGGCGCCTACCGCGGCTACGGCCAGGGGCAGGCCGTCTTCCTGATCGAGCGTGTGCTGGACCTGGTGGGCGAGAAGCTCGGCATCGACCCCGTGACCATGCGCCGGATCAACATGATCCCCGACGAGCAACGGCCCTACGTGACGGCCACCGGCGCCGTACTGGACTGTGGCAGCTTCCATGACCAACTCTCGGACCTGGTCGAGGGGGCTGACTACGACGCAGCCTGCAAGCGGCGCGACGAGGCGCGGGCGGAGGACCGTCTCGTCGGGGTGGGGATCGCGCAGATGGTCGAGGCCACCGCTCCCAACATCCATGGTCTGGCAGGGCAGTTCGGCGTCTACGAGATGGCGATGCTCGCCGTACAACCCGACGGCAAGGTGAACGTGGTCGTCGGCACCAAGTCCCAGGGTCAGGGCCACGAGACCATCTTCGCCAAGGCGGCCGCGGACGAACTGGGCATCAGCGCCGAGGACGTCACCGTCAGCGACGGCGACACCGGGGTCCTGCCCTACGGCAGCGGCACCTGGGGCAGCCGTTCAGTCGTCATGGGCGGTGGTGCGGTCATCAAGGCGGCGCGCCAGGTGCGCGACAAGATGGTCGCCATCGCCGCCGGACTGCTGGACGCGCCCGCCGATCAGATCACCGTTTCCGACGGCTTCTTCCGCCTGGGCGAGGCGGCGATCCCGTTCGCCCAGATCGCTTCGGCGGCGTACCTCCACACCTTCCTGCTGCCACCGGGCATGGACCCGGGCCTGTCGGTCATCGTGGGCTACGACTCGTTCAACACGAGCCCCTTCCCCGACGAGCGCGGCAAGATGAACGTGGCCGCCACCTATGCCACCGCCGCTGCGGCCGCGGTCGTGGAGGTGGATCCCGCCACCGGCGTGGTGAGCGTGGGTGACCTCACGATCGTGCACGACTGCGGGACCGTGATGAACCAGGTGATACTCGACGGGCAGATCCACGGTGCGGTCATGCAGGCTGTCGGACAGACGTTCTTCGAGGAACTGCATTACGACGAGAACGGGCAGCCGCTCACGACGACGCTGCTGGACTACGCGATCCCGACGTTCGGGGACGTCGTGGAGCCGAAGATCATCCACCGGGAGACGCCCTCGGATCTGATCGGCGGCTACCGCGGTGCGGGTGAGGGGGCGCTCATCGTGGTGCCGGCGGCGCTCGCCGCGGCGGTGCACGACGCGTTGAAGCCGCTGGGGGTGCCCATCACGCAGGCCAACCTCAGCCCACCGCGCCTGCGAGACCTGCTGCGACGGCACTCAGCCGCCTGAGGAGGGTCTTCTCCCGGATCCGCGGCGCCGACTCTGCGTGACCGAGCCGCACTCCTAGGCTGGCACGATGGAGTCGAGATCCTCGATCGGCGCGCCGACGCCGGCGGAGATTCGTGTTCTGGACGCCGCCGTCGGGCCCCACCACGACGATGTCGACACGCGGGTGATCCGGCGAGGACCCGACCGCCGCCACCTCCTGCTGCCGGCGCTGCACGCGCTGCAGGACGGGGTGGGTTGGATCAGTCCCGAGGCGCTGGGGGAGCTGTGCGAGCGTCTCGAGGTGCCACGCGCCGAGGCATTCGGCGTCGTCACGTTCTACGCGCTGCTGCGCACCGAGGCGGGTCCCGAAACCGTGGTGCACGCCTGCGATGACATCGCCTGCCGGCTCGCCCCCGGCGTCGGCGACGCCGATCAGAGCGCAGGGCCGATCCTGCACACCGGCAGCGAGACCGTCGCGGTGCACCCCAGTCCGTGCCTCGGCCAGTGCGACCGCGCCCCGGCGCTGTTCGTGCAGCGCGCCGGAGTGGAGCCGGCTCGCTGGACCGCCTCCGGCTCGGTTGCCGAGGCGCTCGCCGCCGTGACCGAACCCAGGACGCCGCACGTGGTCGCATCGGGTCCCGCCTGGCTGACCGGGCGAATCGGGATCGTGGATCCGGCCAGCCTGGAGGACTACCGGGCGCACGGCGGGTACAGCGCGCTGCGGACCGCGCTGGCGCTGGGGCCGGAGGCCGTCCTGCGCGAGATCGCCGACTCGGGTCTGCGCGGCAGGGGAGGGGCGGCGTTCCCGACCGGAGTGAAATGGCGGGCCGTGGCGGCTTCGGCGCGCCGGCAGCGCTATGTGGTCTGCAACGCCGACGAATCCGAGCCCGGGACGTTCAAGGACCGCGTGCTGATGGAAGGCGATCCGTACGCGTTGGTCGAGTCGATGACGATCGCGGCGGTGACCGTGGGTGCCACCAAGGGCTATGTCTACATCCGCGGCGAGTACCCGGAGGCCGAGGAGCGGGTGGCGCACGCCATCGAGCAGGCCCGGCGCCGCGGGCTGCTCGGCGCCGACGTGATGGGCAGCGGCCTGCAGTTCGACATGGAGGTCCGCCGGGGTGCGGGTGCCTACATCTGCGGGGAGGAGACGGCACTGTTCAACTCCCTCGAGGGATACCGCGGCGAGCCCCGGTCGAAGCCGCCGTTCCCCACCGATGTCGGGCTGTTCGGCCGGCCCACGGTGGTGAACAACGTCGAGACGCTGCACAACGTGCCGGTGATCCTCAACAGCGGGGCCCGGGCCTTCGGCGATGTGGGCACTGCCGAGAGCCCCGGTACCAAGCTCTTCTCGGTGGCGGGGAGCGTGTCGCGCCCGGGCGTCTACGAGGTGCCGTTCGGCATCCGGCTCGGCGAGCTGCTGGAGTTCGCCGGGGCACCGGGCACCGATGGCTCGGTGCTGCTCGGTGGCGCGGCGGGAGTGTTCGTGTCTCCCGACGCCGCGGACGTGCCACTGACCTTCGAGGACGTCCGGACGGCCGGCCTGACCCTGGGGTCGGGAGCGGTCACGGTGTTCGACAGCGCAGTTGACATCGGCGACATCGTCGAGCGGATCACCGCCTTCTTCCGGGACGAGTCCTGCGGGCAGTGCGTGCCGTGTCGCGTGGGAACCGTGCGCCAGAACGAGACGATCGTCCGTCTCCGGAACGGCTCGGCACTGCCGGGCGACGCCGGACTGCTCGACGATCTGGCGGACGTGATGGGAGACGCCTCGATCTGCGGCCTCGGCCATACGGCGGCCTCGGCGGTCACGTCGGCATTGCGGTTGGGGCTCCTGGCCGGCGTGCCGGCCACCTCCGCCGGGGGAGCGGTCCGATGAGCGCTCCCGTGCCGGTGGGGCTTCCCCGCCGCAAGGTCACGGTGCAGGTGGACGGGGTCGAGCACGCGGCCCCCGAGGGCAGCACGATCCTGGACGTCTGCCGCGCCGCCGGTCCGGAAGTGCCGACCATCTGCTGGGCCCCGACGATCACTCCTGTCAACGCCTGCCGGGTCTGCGTCGTGGAGCTGGAGGGTGCGCGCACCCTGGTCCCCGCCTGTTCGCGCCGGATCGACGAGGGCATGAACATCCACACCGGCACCGAGCGGGTGCGGGCGGCGCGCCGGATGGTTCTGGAACTTCTTGCGTCCTCGGTGGACCTCTCGCGTGCCGAACCGGAGATCCTGCGCTGGCTCGAGGAATACGGTGCCGATCCCGAGCGGCACGGCGACGACCGGGCCCGGGTCTCCGAGCCGGTACGGCGCCATGACGAGTTGTACGTGCGGGACTACGACCGTTGCGTCCTCTGCTACAAGTGCGTGGATGCCTGCGGGACGGAGGCCCAGTACACCTTCGCCATCGCCGTGGCCGGCCGCGGGTTCGATGCTCGCATCTCCACGGAGTTCGACGTGGAGTTGCCCGCATCGGCCTGCGTCTACTGCGGCAACTGCATCGGGGTCTGTCCCACGGGCGCGCTGATCTTCACGCGGGAATTCGACCTCCGGAGCTCCGGGCAGTTCGAACCCGCGGCTCAGGCGGTCACAACGACCGTCTGTCCCTACTGCGGGGTCGGTTGCAACCTGGAGCTTCACACCCAGGATGATCAGATCTTCCGGGTGACCTCGCCGGCCGATCACGAGGTGACCTCGGGGCACCTCTGCATCAAGGGGCGCTTCGGCTTCGAGTACGCGGGCGGCGAGCGCCCCGGGCGGCAGCCGCCCGCCGCCGGTTCGGAGACCAGCCAGGCAGCGGACCCACGGGCGTGACGGGGGCCACGGGCGGGATCGCTCGCTCGGGGTGGGTTCTCGCCGGAGTCGGACTCGTCGCCGGATTCATCGCGGGGCTCTTCGGGGTCGGCGGCGGGATCCTCATCGCCCCCGGCCTGATGCTGCTGGGGGGTCTGCCGCAGCGGCTCGCCCACGGGACCTCGCTCGCCACGTCCGCCGTGCTGGCCGTTGCCGGGGTCGTGGCCTACGCGCTCAGCGGCTCGGTCGACGTCGTGACCGCACTGCTCATCTTCGCGGGCTCCTGGCTGGGCGTGCTGGTGGGGGTCGATCTGCTGAGTCGCATCCGGATCCGGACGCTCCAGGCGGCCTTCGTGGTGCTGCTGGGGGTCACGGCAGGCCGGTTGCTGGCAGGGCCACCCGGTGGCACGGGCGAGATCGTCCTGACACCGGCGATCGGTGTCGCGCTGGCCGGCTGTGGTCTCCTGGTCGGGCTGCTGGCGGGTCTGCTCGGCATCGGCGGCGGCATCATCGTCGTCCCCGCGCTCGTGCTGCTGTTCGAAGTTGCCGACGTGACCGCCAAGGGCACGTCCCTCCTGGTGGTTCTGCCGACCGCCGTGGTCGGGACGCTGCGCAATATGCGCCACGGGAACGTCGACCTGCGCGGGGCACTGCTCACCGGCGCCGGCGGCGTGGCGTCCGCGTTCGGAGGCGCCCTGTTGGCGGGAGTCATCTCGCCGCGGGTGTCGACGGGACTCTTCGCGGGCCTCCTGTTGTTGATCGCCCTGCGCATGCTGAGCCGGCTGATCCGACCGGACGAAGGGCGACTCGGCAGCCCGGACGGGGTGGATCCCCCGGGCTAGGAGGAGACCGGCGTGCCCGCTCCGGTAACGTTGCCGGAGTGCGTGCAGTCGTCCTGACCGAACGCGGTGGCCCCGACGTGCTGCGGGTCACCGAGGTGCCGGCTCCCGTCCCCGGACCCGACGAGTTGCTCGTCGATGTGGTTGCCACGGCCCTCAACCGCGCCGACATGCTGCAGCGCATGGGCCGCTACCCGGGCCCCCGGGCCGAAGCGGAGATCCTCGGCTTGGAGTTCGCGGGCCGTGTGGCACGAGCGGGCGACCGCGTCACGGCATACACGGCGGGTGACCCCGTGATGGGCCTCGTGAGCGGCGGCGGCTACGCCGAGCAGGTCGTCGTGCACGAGCGCATGGCGCTGCGGCCGCCGCAGCGTATGACCCTTGCTGAGGCGGCCGCGATCCCCGAGGTGTGGATCACCGCGTGGGACGCTCTCGTCCTGCAGGGAGGGCTCACGCCGGGGCGGACCGCGGTCGTTCACGGTGGTGGCTCGGGTGTCGGGACAGCCGCCATCCAGATCGCCAAGGCGATGGGCGCGACGGTGGTGGCCACTGCCTCGGCGGCCAAGACGGCCGGCTGCGGTGAACTCGGGGCCGATCTCGTCGTGGACTATCGCAGCGACGACTTTGTGGAAGCAGTGCACGAGCTGACAGGCGGTCGGGGCGCCGATGTCGTGCTGGATGTCGTCGGCGGGGAGAACCTGAAGAAGAACCTGGTGGCGCTGCGTACGTGCGGCACCATCGTGCAGGTGGGACTGTTGGGTGGCGGCGAGGCGAGCGTCCCGCTCGGCCGTCTGATGGCCAAGCGTGCCCGCCTCGTCGGCACCGTGCTGCGGGCGCGCCCCCTGGAGGAGAAGATCGCGCTCAGCCGAAGATTCGCGGACGAGGTCCTGCCGCTGTTCGAGACCGGGCACCTCCGGCCGGTGATCGACCGTCGATTCTCGATCGACGATGTGGCCGAAGCGCATCGCTACATGGAATCGAATGCCAATTTCGGTAAGATCATGCTTGACGTCGCAACGTCCGACGAGGTCAGCGCCGCTCTCTGAACCCAACCGAAACCGGTTCCTTGCCATCGGTGCCGCCTGGTCCGCTAACATCTGCCTGTTGGGATCTATAGACAGGGTGGCGGGCAACTAGGTGCACGCACGCTCTGTTTTCGGCGTTCCGGCCGCGGGCCTACATCGGAAGCGGAAACTTTTAGGGAATTGTGAGGATCACGAAAATGGTAGAGTCGGGAATCGAGTGGCTCAGCACAGAAGAGACGGCGCGGCGCCTTGGCCTCACGACGAGGACGATTTATCGTTTCGTCGACATCGGGCAGCTTCCGGCTTACCGGTTCGGTCGCGTGTTCCGCTTCAAGGCGAGCGATGTCGACGTGTTTATCGAGCAGTCCCGAGTTGAGCCGGGGACTCTCAAGCATCTCTATCCCGATCCGATTCCCGCGCAGTCGAGTAGTTCCGGCGAGGAAGAGCCCCCGACGGAGAGCTAGTCGCTTGCCACACCTCGACACGGTCGGCGCATCTGCGTGCGCCCCCTCGGAACGTCAAGCGGGAACCTCGCCACGAATCAATCTCAGCGTTGCCGTCCGCGACTGAGCAATCCGTGAGCCGGGCTCGGGTCACGATTCCCGGCAACCACCTCCTGCCAGGTCTGCTGGGCCCGGCGGACCGCCACCTGCGACTGCTGGAGGCGGCATTCCCGCAGACGGACATCCACGTTCGCGGCAACGAGGTGACCCTCAACGGCTCCGAGGCCGCGAGTGTGGCGCGGGTCTTCGAGGAGTTGATCACGCTCGTGCGCCAAGGGCACCCCGTGGACTCGCGGGCAATCGTGCACGTCATCGACTTGGTGGCTGCCGACGAGAGCCCCAGCGAGGTGCTGAGCGACGAGGTGCTGCGCCACGCTCGCGGCGCAGCCGTGCGACCACGATCGCGGGGCCAGAAGACATACGTGGATGCCATCCGCTCGGCCACCGTCACCTTCGCCATCGGTCCCGCGGGCACGGGCAAGAGCTGGTTGGCGGTCGCCTCGGGCATCGCTGCCCTGCAGGCGCGGGAAGTGGATCGTATCGTCCTGACCCGCCCGGCCGTGGAGGCCGGTGAGCGGCTCGGATTCCTGCCGGGTGACGTCGCCGCAAAGGTCGACCCGTACCTCAGGCCCCTGTACGACGCCCTCTACGACATGTTGGATGTGAACGGCGTGCAGCGGCTGCTGGAACAGGAGGTCGTGGAGGTGGCTCCGCTGGCGTTCATGCGTGGCCGGACGCTGAACCGCAGCTTCATCATCCTGGACGAGGCGCAGAACACCACCCCTGAGCAGATGAAGATGTTCCTCACCCGCATCGGGTTCGAGTCGCGAGCCGTCGTCACCGGCGATGTCACGCAGGTGGATGTCCCGGGCGGGCGTTGCGGGCTCGACGGGCTGGAGCCTCTGCTGGGAGGGATCGAGGGAGTGCGCTTCGTTCATCTGTCCAGCAGGGACGTCGTCCGTCATCCCATCGTGGCCGACATCGTCAACGCCTACGAGAAGGCCAGTAGCGAGGTAGGGGACGAGCCGGCCGGGAGTCAACCGAGGTGAGCGAGGATGCGAGTGCGGACCCGCTGAGTGACAGTGGGCCGCGGTCACCGGTCGACGGGTCGGAGGCCGGCGATGGGGTGGTACCTCCGCAGCGGTGCCGGCGGATCACGCACGGCCCGGTGACGGTGGACGTGATCGACGAGCGTGCCGGCAGCGGTGTCGCTCCGGAGGTTCATCCGCCGACCGTTCTCGATCTCGACCGCTGGGGTCGTTTGGCCGCGGTCGCCGCCCACGATGAAGGGGTCAGGCGCCCCGCCGAGATGGGACTGATGTTCGTCGACGAGGCTGTGATCGCCGAGCTCGCGGGGACGTGGCTCGACAACCCTCATCCGACCGATGTCCTGGCGTTCCCGGTGGACGAGTCGTCGAGGAGCATGAGCCACGGGGCCGGCGATAGCGGCCCCCCGTTGCTGATCGGCGATGTCGTGGTGTGCCCGTCGGTGGCGGCCCGCCAGGCCGGCGAAGCCGGACGCCCGCTGGCGGACGAGTTGGGACTTCTCGTCGTGCACGGTGTGTTGCATCTCCTGGGCCACGATCATGCGGGCCGCATCGAGTCCCGCCGCATGGAACGGCGGACCAGGGCACTACTTGCGCAGCACGACCGAGCGTGAGCAAGTCAGCGGCGTCGCGCTCGGGGGATCGGCCGCTTTCGGGCGGCCGGGTCGAGGTATGACCGAAGTCCTGGCTCTCGTTGCGATCGGGGTCCTGAGTCTCTGCGCCGTGGTGCTGTCGGCTGCGGAGACGAGCCTCACCCGTTTGCGCCAGAGTCAGGCGCGGGTCCTCATCGAGGAGGAGCCCGCAGGTGCCAGCCCTCTCGGCTGGCTTCTCGAGCGGCGCCGGCAGATGCTTGCGGTTGTGCTGGGACTGGTCCTGGCCTGCCACTTGGGCGTCGCCACCTTGGTGGCGTTCCTGGCGCAGCGCCGCTGGGGCTCCGGCGCGCTGGGCGCGGCGTTCGCGATCGAGTTGGTCGTGCTGTACCTCGCCACAGGCGTCGGGGCGAAGTCCGTGGCCATGCGCAGGCCCGAGCGCGTCGCCCGCTTCGTCGCCCCGATCCTGCGAGTGCTGGTGGTGTTCACGCCGCTTCGACTGTTGATGGGCATGCCAAGCCTCTCCGGGCGGTTCGGTCGGAGCGAGCGCGTCGAACCGGAGACGGTCTCGGAGGAGGAACTCCTCGCCGTGGCCGAGTTGGCGGCCGCCGATGAGAGCATCGAGGTGCAGGAGCATCGTCTCATCGAGTCCGTCATCTCCTTCGGCGACACCATTGCGCGCGAGGTCATGGTGCCGCGGACCGACATGGTGGCGATCGAGCGGACCTTCAGCGTGTCGGAGGCCTTGGAGGTCGCCCTGTTCAACGGCCTGACCCGCATCCCCGTCTACGGCGACGGAATCGACGACATCGTGGGACTCGTACACGTGCGCGACCTGATCGCCGCGGTGCGCGACGAGGACGACGACCGGCCGGTCGGCGATGTGATGCGCGAGATCGGGTTCGTGCCCGACACCAAGCGCACCGCCGAACTGCTGCGTGAGATGCAGGGCGGCCGCTCACACCTCGTGATCCTGATCGACGAGTTCGGGGGCACCGCGGGCCTCGTGACCCTGGAGGACCTGCTCGAGGAGATGGTCGGCGAGATCACCGACGAGTTCGACGTCGAGCACGCACTCGTGGAGGACGCGGGGCCCGGGGCGTTCCGGGTGAGCGGCCGGGTCCCGCTCACCGAGCTGTCGGAGGTCCTGCAGGCGGAACTGCCATCGGGTCGCTGGAGCACGGTGGGAGGGCTGATCTTCACCATGCTCGGTCGGGTGCCCGCCGAGGGCGAGAGTCTCGACGTCAACGGCCATCGTTTCCTGGTCGAGCGGGTGCAGCGGCGGCGCATCGCCCGCGTCCTGGTCACGGGGATTGACAGCGGGCCCCCATCGTGAGTCCGGTCGGGGCCACCGGCGGCAGTCGTCGGCGCGTCTGGCGAAATCGCGCCGCCGGCCGGCCCCCGGCGCCCCCTTCCTCGGTTGTTGTCTGTTTGCGGTCAGCGCCGCCGGTGGCGCTTCGGTGGCCTCCGAAAATGGTACGCCTGCGCCGGCCCCGGCGACGCCACTCTCGGTGTCGCCGTGTCCGGGCGGCGGCGGCGGTGAGGTCCCGTGAACGCTGAGGGGGGACTGCGGTCGGGGTTCGTGACCCTGGTCGGGCGGCCGAACGTGGGCAAGTCGACGTTGCTGAACCGGATATGCGGGACGAAGGTCTCGATCGTCAGCGACAAACCGCAGACCACGCGACGCGCCGTCCACGGTGTGCTGCACCGTGCCGGTGTCCAGGTCGTCTTCGTGGACACGCCCGGCATCGGCAAGCCGCGCACGGCGCTGGGTGCCCGCCTGAATGCGACCGCGACCGAGGCCTTGAGCGACGTGGATGTGGCCTGCCTGGTCGTCGACGCCACGGCTCCGTTCGGTCCCGGCGATCGGTTCGTGGCCGCCAAGCTCCCAACCGATGGCGTGGTCGTCGTCAACAAGATCGATGCGGCGGCGCCGGCGCGGATCCTGGAGCAGCTCGCGAGGGCCTCCCAGGTGCCGGCGGAGGCGTACTTCCCGCTGTCGGCACGAACGGGGGAGGGTGTCGAGACGTTCGTGGAGCACCTTCTCGAACGCATGCCCCAAGGGCCTCCGTACTACCCCGAGGGGATGGTGAGCGCGATCCCCGACGAGGTGGCCGTGGCGGAGTTGGTGCGCGAGCAACTGCTGGCGGTCGTGCGCGATGAGTTGCCCTACGCGATCGCCACGCGCGTCACGGAGTGGCGCTGGCCGCACATCCGCTGCGAGATCCTCGTCGAACGAGCCTCGCAGCGTCGCATCGTGATCGGTCACCGCGGCGAGGTGCTCAAGCAGGTGGGAACGCGTGTGCGCCGGCAGTTGCCGCCGGGTGCGTACCTCGAGTTGCACGTGGCGGTGGACCCGAACTGGCAGGACCGTCCAGCGGCAGTCGAGCGCTACTGCGAGTGAGGGCCGGTGCGCGGACCCGGGCGCCCCTTGCCGGGCGGTCCGGTCAGAGTGAGGCGAGGAACTCCAGCACGTCGCTCCTTGCGACGGTGCGGCGCAGGGGCGGCACCTCCTCCAGGAGTTCCGCGCGATAGCGAGCTGTGACGAGACGGGGATCCAGTACGGCCACCACACCTCGGTCGGCGCTCGTGCGGATAAGGCGACCTGCTCCCTGCGCGAGCAGCATGGAGGCCCGCCGGAGGTCGACGAGCCGGAAAGCGTCGTCGCCGATGTGCTCTCGCCGGGCGCTGAGGAGGGGATCATCGGGGCGGGGAAAGGGCAACCGGTCCAGCGTGACGAGCGTGAGGGCCGGGCCGGGAACGTCGACGCCCTGCCAGAAGCCGATGGTGGCGAAGAGGCAGGTGGCGTCCGTGGCGGCGAAGCGCTCGAGCAGTTGCGCCGGCGGCAGGTCGCCCTGGCGCAGCAACGGCCAGCGCAGGCGCCGCCGGAGGGTACCGGCCGCCTCGTCGAGCATGCGGTGGCTGGTGAACAGTGCCAGCGTGCGGCCGCGGGCGGCGTTGACGAGCGCTTCGAGCTCGTCGATGGCCGCCGCGGTGAAGTCCGGCGAGTTGCGGGGCGGCAGATGGGCGGCGCAATAGAGGAGGCCCGCTCTCGGATAGTCGAACGGGCTGCCCACGTCGATGTAGCGGTAGTCGTCGTGGCGCAGTCCGAGCGCTCCCGCCGTCGCAGTGCCGAGAGTCGCGGATGTCATCACCACGGTCCGCTCCCCGAAGAGGGGCTCACTCAGCAGCCTCCCGACTGCCAGGGGGGCGAGACGCAGTTCGGGGGCGCCGGGGCCACTCTCCACGAACGCGACCGTGTCCTCGGGCGGCTGGAGCAGCGCGGCCACGTCAGCGCTGAGCGCCGACACGCTGCCGAGGGCCCGCAGGCGCTGCGCCTCGGCATCGTTGTCGCCGGCCGTCTCCGCAGCCCGCAGTTCGGCGCCGGCGCTCTCCAGACGGCTCTGCGTCAGGGTCAGGGCCTCGGTCAACTCGGGCGGCCCGTCTGCGGGCAGGCGCCTGCCCCGGTGGTCGTGGAGGATGTCGGCGATACGCCGGCCGGCGCCTGCCAGCTGCGCGCCGGCTCGCGGGATGATCCCGCTCACCTCCAGGCCGGCCGTCCGGAGTCTGCGTTCCCCGAGGGTGACGCCGGCGATGCTCGTGACCGTGTCCTCGAACTGGTGCGCCTCGTCGATGATCACGAGATCGTGGGCCGGCAGGAGCCCGAACCCCAGCAGGTGCAGCACCAGCAGGTGGCTGTTCACGACGATGATGTCGGCGCGCTCGGCCCGCGAGCGGGCCGCCTCGGCGAAGCAGGCTCCGCCTTGCGGGCAGCGATTGCGCCCCGGGCACTGATCGGCGTTGACGCTGAGCCGTTCCCAGAGCCCGCGGGGCAGAGTCCAGTCGATGTCGGCCCTGTCGCCGGTCATGGAGCGGTCGGACCAGGCGATCAGCCGTCCCAGTTCGTCGGCGGGGCTCACCTGCACCTCGCCGGGCACCGGCCGGGCGCCGGCGGCGGGCGGACCGTCGGCGGCAACGGAGGTGTCGGGAGCGGCAGCGTCGTCGGTGAGGGCGAGTTGGACGCCGCTCCTGGTGGCTTCGGCCAGGAGCTGGCGACAGATGTAGTTGGAGCGCCCCTTCAGGACGGCCCAGCGGAAGGGCCGGCCTTCGGGGCGCAACTGCCGTGTTGCCTCTTGAGCCGCCAGGAATGGCAATTCCTTGGTGGCCAGTTGATCCTGGAGTGCCCTCGTGGCGGTCGCCACCACGACCGTTCGGCCGCTCAGCACCGCCGGGATGAGATATGCCAGCGACTTGCCCGTGCCGGTGCCCGCGGCGACGGCGAGATGGCGGTCGTTCTCGAAGCAGTCCGCGACGGCCGCGGCCATCTGCTCCTGGCCGGTACGGTGCTCGCCGTCGGCTCCGAGTGACTCCACTGCCATCGCCAGCAGGGCAAGGCTGCGCTCGGCGAGGCTCACCCGCCGAGAGTACCAATGACTGTACTTTCGCCCTGCCATCGCTCGAGGACCTCCCGCCGGCCGTCCACCGAACCGCCCTGCAGGTCGCGTGCAACCGCTCGGAGCGATCCGAACGTCGTGGACGTGCCTATGCCGATGAGTTCCCGGTGTTCGGGGGAACGACTTTTCCGGGACGCTGACTGCTACAAATGACACCGATGACGGGTGCTATGCCGACTTCGCCACCGAGTGCCGTATGACCCTCCCCAGAGTCGATTTCTCCACCGTGCCGGCGCACGTGGCGTGCGTCATGGATGGCAACGGGCGCTGGGCGGAGCGCCGCGGTCTGCCGCGCACGGCAGGACACGAGGCCGGACTCGATGCGCTCTTCGACGCGGTCGACGGGGCGCTGGAGATAGGCGTGCAATGGTTGACCGTCTACGCCTTCTCGACGGAGAACTGGAGCCGCCCCCTCGATGAGGTGCGCTTCCTCCTCGAGTTCAACCGCGCCATCCTGCGAGCCCGGCGTGATGAGATGCACGAGCGCGGCGTCCGCCTGCGCTTCGTCGGCGGCCGGGATCGGCGCCTCGCCCGGGGCCTGCTGAGGGAGATGGATGCTGCGGCCGAGCTCACCGCCGCCAACCGCCGTCTGACCCTCACGGTGGCGTTCAACTACGGCGGCAGGGCGGAGATCACCGAGGCGGTGCGCCGGATCGTCGCCGCGGGGATGCGGCCCAGCGAGATCACCGAGGACACGGTCGGGGCGAATCTCTTCACCCCCGACATGCCCGACCCCGATCTGTTCATCCGGACGTCGGGTGAGTACCGGCTCTCCAACTTCCTGCTGTGGCAGGTGGCCTACAGCGAGATGGTCTTCCTGGACGTGCTGTGGCCCGACTTCAGCCGGCAGCACCTGTTCGAGGCCGTCGCCGAGTACCAGCGGCGCGAGCGCCGCTTCGGGGGGCTGGATCAATGAGGGCGGGCGGGATCCGACGGGTCGCTCCGATCGCTCCCCGACACGTGGCGGTCAGCGGCGCGGGCGAGGCAGTGAGCAGGACGCCGTGAGCGCGCCTGACTGGACCGGGCCGTACCGCGATCAGGCGGTCGTGCTGCGGACGTACCGCCTGGGCGAGGCGGACCGGATCGTCGTCCTGCTGGGACGCGACCACGGCAAGATCCGCGGTGTGGCGAAGGGGGTGCGCCGGACCCGCAGCCGCTTCGGATCCCACCTCGAGCCGGCGAGTCACGTCAACATCGCGTTGTGGCGGGGAAGAGGGGAACTCGACACCATCACCGGCACCGACAGCACCGGCGACATCGAGCAGTTCGCAGCCCTACGAGAGGACCTGGGGCTCCTCGGCCGAGCCATGGCCATGTTGGAGGCAGTCGATCGTCTGGCGCTGGAGCGCACGCCGACCCCCGAGCTCTACGACAGGTTGCTCCGGGGCCTGCGCTCGCTGCGAACGCACCCGTCGGCTCTCAGCGTCGGCGCCTTCCTCTGGCGGCTGGCACAACTCGAAGGTGTGGCCCCGAGCGTCGAGAACTGCGTGCACTGCGGCCGCAGCGACGCGCTCGTCGCCCTCGACATCGCTCACGGCGGTCTCACCTGCCGTCCCTGCCGACCGGGCACCGCAGCGGCGGTCGACGATGAGACCGTGACGATCCTGCGGGAGGTCCTGGGCGGGCAACTGGGGGCGGCGTTGGCGCGTCCCGGATCGACCGCCACCGACGCGGTGGAGCGATTGGCCGTGACGGTCCTGGAGCAGCACATCGAGCGGCGGCTCCGGGTCCCGCCGCTGCTCGGCACCGTCGGTCCGCCATCGGGCGCTGCTCGGTCCCCGAGCGCCCGGCACACCCACCGCTAGCCTGCGATGGTGATCGGAGCACCCTTCGAGGAGGCGGCGCCCGCTGAGGGTTCGGCGGCGGCCGGCGAGCGCCTCGACGCCGTGATCAACCTGTGCAAGCGGCGAGGGTTCATCTTCCAGTCGGCGGAGATCTACGGCGGGTTCCGCTCCACCTACGACTACGGACCGGTGGGCGTGCTGCTGTTGCGCAACGTCAAGGAGGCATGGTGGCGCTCCATGGTGCAGCTGCGTCCCGATGTCGTCGGGCTCGACGCGGCGATCCTCTCGCCCCCGGCGATCTGGGAGGCCTCGGGTCATCTCGAGAGCTTCACCGACCCGCTCGTGGAGTGCCGGGAATGCGGGCACCGCCACCGTGAGGACCAACTCGACGACCCGGAGCGATGCCCGGAGTGCGCCGCGGTGGGCGCCCTGAGCGAGCCCCGGCAGTTCAACCTCATGTTCCGCACCCACGCCGGGCCGGTGGTCGACAGCGGTGCGGAGGTCTACCTGCGCCCCGAGACGGCCCAGGGCATGTTCGTCAATTTCGCCAACGTGCAGCGGGCGTGCCGGCTGCGTCCCCCGTTCGGGATCGCCCAGGTCGGCAAGTCGTTCCGCAACGAGATCACGCCGGGGAACTTCATCTTCCGCACGCGCGAGTTCGAGCAGATGGAATTGGAGTACTTCGTGCCTCCCGCCGAGGCGTCGCGGTGGTACGAGTACTGGTGCGCCGAACGCCTGCGCTGGTATGCCGACCTCGGCATCGATGCCCACCTGCTGCGACTACGCCCACACGGACCCGACGAGCGGAGCCACTACTCGAGCGCCACCTCGGACGTGGAGTTCCACTACCCCTGGGGCTGGGGAGAGTTGGAGGGGGTGGCCAACCGCACGGACTACGACCTGCGGCGCCACGCGGAGCACTCCGGCGAGCGGCTGGAGTACTTCGATCAAGCTTCGGGGGAGCGCTACGTGCCGTACGTGATCGAGCCGGCGGCAGGCGCGACCCGTGCCATGATGGCTTTCCTGCTGGCGGCCTACGACACCGAGGAGGTGCGGGGCGAGACGCGCGTCGTGCTGCGGTTGCATCACCGGCTGGCCCCCTACCAGGTGGCCGTGCTGCCTCTCTCGAAGAAGGAGCACCTCATCCACCGGGCACGCGAGGTCCTCGGCAGGTTGGCGCCGCACTGGATGGTGGACTTCGACGTGACGCAGTCCATCGGCCGGCGTTACCGCCGGCAGGACGAGCTGGGTACCCCGTACTGCGTGACCGTCGATTTCGAGTCGCTGACCGACGGGGCGGTGACGGTCCGCGAGCGCGACTCCATGGCTCAGGATCGTCTGGCGATCGACGATCTGGTTGGATACCTCGGGGAGCGTCTGGCTCGCTGAGCGGCCGTCCGGCCGCCGGCGTCGCCGCACTTGTCCGGGCGGCGCCGCCCGCGTACCTGCGCCGGCGAAAATGCCGGCTGGTAACTTGCGAACATGACCGACCCGCCACCGTCAACGGTCGTCATGGCTGCTGGCTTGCGTGTTCCCGGAGGCTGAGCTTGGGGATTCTGGCCGACGACGTGGCCCGCGTCCGCGAGGCGACGGACATCGTGCAACTCATCAGCACGACGGTGGCGCTGCGCAAGGCGGGGCGGCGCTGGCAGGGACTCTGTCCCTTCCACACCGAGAAGACCCCCTCCTTCTCGGTCAACGCCGAGGAGGGCCTCTACTACTGCTTCGGTTGTCGTGCCTCGGGCGATGCCATCACGTTCGTGCGCGAGACCGAGGGGCTCGACTTTGCCGCGAGCGTGGAACTGCTCGCCACGCGGGCCGGTATCACGCTCCGTTACGACAGCAAGGGAGAGGCGGCGCAAAGCGGGCGGCGCAAGAAGCTGACCGAGGTGGTGGCAACGGCGGTGGAGTGGTACCACGAGCGCCTCCTGCGCCACCCCGATGCAGGGGCGGCGCGCGGTTACCTGAGGTCGCGCGGCATGGACGGCGGCGAGGTCCGGGCCTTCAAGGTGGGTTGGGCGCCGGACGCCTGGGATGCTCTGAGTCGCGCCTTGCTCGAGAAGGCTCCCCCCGAGGTGCTGACCGATGCCGGGCTGGCGTACCGGAACAAGAGAGGCGGCCTCACTGACAACTTCCGGGGCCGCGTGCTGTTCCCGGTCTTCGACGTGCGCGGCGACCCGGTGGGCTTCGGCGGGCGCATCCTGCCCGGCGACGGCGGGCCGGCGGGACCGAAGTACAAGAACACGCCGGAATCGACTCTGTATGCCAAGAGCCGCCTGCTCTACGGCTTGAACTGGGCCAAGGAAGCCATCGTGCGTGCCGGTGAGGTGGTCGTCTGCGAGGGCTACACCGACGTGATCGGGCTGCATGCGGCCGAACTTCCCCAGGCGGTCGCCACGTGTGGCACCGCCCTCACCGAGGATCACGTCAAGACGATGCGGCGTTTCACCGATCGCATCGTGCTCGCCTTCGACGCCGACGCTGCCGGCTCGGCGGCGGCCGAGCGGATCTACCAATGGGAGAGCACCCACCACCTGGACGTCTACGTGGCGGACCTGCCGCCCGGATCGGATCCTGATGATCTGGCCCGCAGCGCCCCGGAGGATCTGCGCAGCCGAGTGTCCGGCGCCAAGCCGTTCCTCGCCTACCGGATCGATCGGGCGCTGGCGAAGGGCAACATGGCGACCGCCGAAGGCAGGGTGCGCGCCGCGGATGCGGCGCTCGCCGTCGTGGATGAACACCCCAGCGCCATCGTGCGGGATCAATACCTCATGGAGGTGGCGGACCGCTGCCACCTGCCGTCGGACCGCCTGCGTGATGCCGTCGGAGAGTTGCGCGCCGCGCGCCCGGGCGAGCGACGCCGAGCCTCGACGACCTCCCGCGATGCAGCGCCGGCCGAACCGAGCATCGAGGAGCAGATCCTGCTGCTGCGCATGCATACGCCGGAGGTGGTACCGGATTGGATCGGAGCCGGTCTCTTCGGCGACGAACTCCACGGCAGGCTGTTCGCACTTCTGGCACGCGGCACGCCGCTGCGCGATCTCACCGAGGTCGCCACGGGTGGCGCCGCGGCCTCCCTGACGCGGCTGTCGGTGTGCGAACCGCCCGGCGACGCCCCGCCGGTTCTGGCGCGTTTCGTCTTCGACGCGGCCAGCCGTTGGATCGACGAGGTGACCCGGACTGCGCGCACGACCGGCGACGCTCGCTTGGGGAAGCACCTGGGCGAGGTACAACTCATCAGTGCGGAGTTGCGCGCCGAGAACTGGTCCCCGGCTGTGGCCGAGCGGCTGGCCGGGCTCCTCGACCAGACCGCCGCGGCAGCCGACCTCACGACGGGGAGCGAAGAACGATCCGGACCGCCGCCCCTCGATCGCGTCGGCGAGGATCTCGGGCCGCAGGAGGCGCCGGCGGGCGACCCACCGCCCCGAGGGGATGCCCAGCGGTTCGATGAGGCTCCCGCGGCCGGCGAGGAGGAGCGGTTCTACGAGGACCTCTCGAGCTTCGATGCCGAAGAGCCCTACGCCGCGAACCTGCCCGGCGCCGGGGAGACCCCCGGATGACCGAAGGGTTCACGACCTACCTCAGCGACATCGGTCGCGTGGCGCAGTTGAACGCGGAGGAGGAATGCGATCTCGGCCGCAAGGTGCAAGCGGGGATCGCAGCGCAGGCGATCCTCGACGCCGGCGGGAATCTCGAGGCGACGCGGCGCGGCGACCTGCGGCGCCGGGCGCGCGACGGCGAGGCGGCGCGGCGACGCCTGACGGAGGCGAACCTCCGCCTCGTCGTGTACCTCGCACGGGGCTACCAGGGCCGAGGGGTCCCGTTCGCCGATCTCGTCCAGGAGGGGAACGTGGGGCTGCTGGCAGCGGCCACCAGATACCGGCCGGACAAGGGGTGGCGCTTCTCGACCTATGCCGGCTCGTGGATCCGCAGCGCCATGCTCGCCGCGATCTCCAACCAGGGCGGCGCCGTGCGCATGCCGGCGAACCTTGCGGCCCTGGCGACGCAGATCTACAAGGCCGAGCAGCAGTTCGAGCAGGAGAACCATCGCGCGCCGACGCTCGCGGAACTGGCGCGAAGGTGCGGTATCGACGAAGAGCAGGTGGCCAGAGTCCGCGAGTTGCGGGCCTCGCCGGTCTCACTGGAGGCTCCCATCGGCGACGACGGGTCGCTGGGTGACATGCTCTCCGACGCCCCGGACTCCGGGCCCGATGATCTGGTGCTCGAGCGGCTGCACAGCGCGGCGGTCCGCGAAGCTGTGGAGGAGGCGCTGGCCGCGGTCGGCGATGACCGGGTGCGGAGGCTTCTGCGCCTCCGGTTCGGGCTCGTCGACGGTCGCATCCGGACTCTGGCCGAGTTGAGCGGGCAGTTCGGCGTCACGAAGGAGCGTCTCCGCCAGATCGAGGCACGGACATTGTCGCGGCTGCGCCGCAGCGGTCTGGGGGAGGAGCTCCGCGAGCTGATGCGAGAATCCTGAAGTACGCCGCTGGTATCCTGTGGCCGCGATCCGGGGTAGCTCAGTTGGCAGAGCGCCGGCCTGTTAAGCCGTTTGTCGTGGGTTCGAGCCCCACCCCCGGAGCTCGACGATCAGGTGCTCGACCACCCTGTCGTGGGGATCGGTCCGCGGGCTAGGTTGTCCTCGGGCTCGTAGCTCAGTGGTCAGAGCAGACGACTCATAATCGTTTGGTCGTGGGTTCGATCCCCACCGAGCCCACCCCCCTGCGGGTGTGTGCCGGGATCCTGGACGCTCCGGGCGTCACTCACCCAGCCAGGCGGGAGCCCGGTCGTGCAGATAGCGGGTGACCTTCCCGGTGAGGCCGAACGTCTCGTCGAGGAACTCGTGCTCACCGGCGAGTTGTGCCAGCGGGATCGCCGACTCCGATTCCACGTGCACCGTCCGAGCCACGTCGTCGGTCACCATTGCGATGGTGTCCGCGGCCCAGACGTGCAGCGGCAGATCGGTGCCGCCGATGGCGGAGAGCTCTGTGGCCAGTTCCAGCAGGTTGGGACTGTTCGGCAGCGGCGGGAGCCGCCAGTGGAAGCGGAGCAGCAGGTCGAACCCCTCGGTGGGCCACTCCGCGTCCTCCGGCAGCTTGTTGACCTCGTCCTCGAAGGCGATCTGAACGCGGGGATCCAGGTCGGCGACGATGTGGAGTTCCAGGGGGCCGTCGCAGTCGTAGTCGGGATGCAGCTGGATCTCCCACCACTGGCGCCCGGTCGTGATGTCGATGCAGTGATGGTCCTCGTGGTAGTGGAACCCGCCCTCGGCGGCGTGGTACTTGAGATCGGTGACGAACCCGGGAAAGTCGACGATGGACAAGGCACAACTCCTCGGCGTTGGGGCCCTCCGGCGTTGGGACGGGGACAACCCTAGCCCTAGCGTGTCGCACATCTCGCCCGACGATCTGCTGTCGCTGTTCACCGAGACCGCCGATGCGGTGGCCGGTGCCCTGAATGACCTGGACGACTGGGGCCTGGCCGGCACGGAGCCCGGCCAGCACCACTCGGATCTGGCCGCGGATCGGGTCGCGGTGAGCGCTCTGCTGGATGCCGGCCTCGGGGCGTGCAGCGAGGAGTCCGGCCTGCAGGCGCCGGACCGATCGATCGTCGTCGTGCTCGATCCCCTCGATGGATCGACCAACGCGGTCCAGGGAATCCCGTGGTATGCGACGAGCTTCTGCGCCGTCGACGACCTCGGCGCCCTTGCGGCCCTGGTGGTGAACCTGGCCTCGGGTGAGCGCTACTCGGCGACCCGCGGCGGCGGGGCCCACCGGGACGGCGAACCGATCCGCCCGTCGGCGGTCGCCGACCTGTCCGAGGCGATCATCGGGTTGTCGGGCTGGTCGTCGCGCCCGCCGCGGTGGCGCCAGTACCGCGCCCTGGGGGCCGCGGCGCTGGATCTCTGTGCCGTGGCCGACGGCCGCCTCGACGGCTTCGTGGACTGCCACTCGCACGGGCCGTGGGACTACCTGGGTGCGATGCTGGTGTGCCGGGAGGCCGGTGCGCCGGTGGTCGACACCGCGGGAAGGGACCTGACGACGACGGATCCGCGGCAACGACGCACCCTGCTGGCCGCGGGCAGCGAGAGCCTGCTGACGGAGCTACGAGCGGCGCTGGCTGGGTAGTCTGCGGTCGCGGGGCGCTTAGCTCAGTCCGGTCAGAGCACTTCCCTTACAAGGAAGGGGCCGGCGGTTCGAGTCCGCCAGCGCCCACAGACAGGAATCGGGCGCGGTTCACCGCCGTCGGCGGAGAGGTGGAGGGGGCGGGCCTGGGACTGTTGGAGCAGCCGGGATCAGCGAGATTCTCTCCAGACCCGCCATCCCCTCCGAGGACGACTTAGTCGCTCCCGAGAGTGTACACGCCTTCGGCGCCATCGGGCCAATCGCGCCGGGCCGCCGTCGCCGGGTCGGTGGGGCGAGGTGTCAGCGGCCACCGGGAGGCGTCGCGATGTGGCGGATGTCACACGATGTGACGGCAACCTCAGCGTAGCGGCTGGTTACCCTGCCGTCCGCAATGTCGCCGTTTCTCCGGCGCTGGAACTCACCCCGGGCAACCCCCTGCCTCGGCGGTGATCGGACGCCCCGTCGATGTCCCCCCATTCGGCGGGGCGTCGTCTTTTCCCGGGGCGCCGTCAACTCCCCGGCGGTGTCCTTGTGACCGCCCGTCGAAGTCGTTTAGGGTCGCGCGCGGCGATGGCAGAGCAAAGGCGAGAACCGAGCGGCGAGGCATGAATCCTCTCGAACGCCTCCTGGACCTCCAGTCGCACGACACCCGCATCGCGCAACTCGAGCATCGTCACGCCCAACTCCCCGAGCGGGCGGAGTTGCGTCACCTGGAGCGGGAACTGGCGCAGCGGGACGAACGCATCGCCGCCGCCCAGCAGCACCACGCCGAACTGGAGCGACTCCAGAGACGCTACGACGACGACTTGAGTTCGGTCCTGGCCAAGAGGGAGCGGGAACGGGGGATCCTCTATTCCGGCGAGGTGACGGCCATCCGCGAGTTGCAGAGTCTCGAGGAGGAGGTCGCCGCCCTCGGACGGCGCCAGCGGGTTGTCGAGGACAAGTTGCTCGAGGTGATGGAGGAACTCGAGTCCGCGGGCGCGGAGTCGGCGGAGCTGCGCTCCGGTCGCGCGGAACTTGCGGTGCGCATCGGTGCCGTATCCGACCGTCTGGTGGCCGCCACGGCGGAGATCGACGAGGAGTGCGATCAGGTCCGGGCCGACCGCGCCGGCGTCGCGCAGGAGGTCTCCGCGGACCTCCTGGAGCGCTACGAGCGCCTTCGCACCCAGATCGGTGGCGTGGCGGTCGCACGTCTCGAGGGAACGAGTTGCCTGGGGTGTCACCTCACCCTGCCTCTGATGGAGGTGGATCGGCTCCGCAGGCTTCCCGAACTCGGTGAGGCATCGCCGGGGGAGAGCGACAAGGGGAGTGCAACCTGCCCCTCCTGCGGGCGCATCCTGGTTCTCTGAAGCGGTGCTGCTCTGGTTCGCCGGCCTGACGGTGCCGGCTGTGGCGGCTGTGTTCGCCAGCCGGGCGCTCGACTATCGCTTCGTGATCGCCGGAGCCGCCCTACCGTCGCTGGCTCTTGCGGTCGACAGCCTGTGGGTCATGGGGACCCTGCTGTTCCCGATCGCCGTTCTCGTCGCCGTCATGCTCCTCGGATGGGGCAGGCGCCTGCTGCAGCGGCGCTGGCTGGGATTCCCGATCGGGCTCTTCTGCCACCTGATCCTGGACGGTGCCTGGCTACGCCCGGCGTCGTTCTGGTGGCCGCTGGGGGGTGTGGCGCTCGGCGACGTGGCAGCGGTGAGCCTGCGCCCACTCTGGGCGGCGCTGACGATGGAGTTCGTCGGCGCCGTGGCGCTGTGGTGGTCCTGGCGACGATTCGAACTCACCGATCCGGCGCGCCGACGGGCCTTCCTACGCCGCGGGCAACTGGCGCCTCCGCCGCGCCCGCGCCCGGCCGGGTGACGGCGAGTCGGCCTGTAGGCGGGGTTCTGTCCAGGCCCGGAGGCCTTGGGTGACCATCCATCTCAGCGGCCTACCCGGGGGCTGCGCTGCGGTGAACGCCGGCGGGCCGCCACCCCCTGTCTGGCCTTGCTCCCGGTGGGGTTTACCGAGCCGCCCCGGTCACCCGGGGCGCTGGTGCGCTCTTACCGCACCGTTTCACCCTTGCCCGGCCCGGTGCCCGGGCCGTCGGCGGTCTGTTCTCTGTGGCACTTTCCTGCGAGTCGCCTCGACTGGCCGTTAGCCAGCACCGTTGCCCTGTGGAGCCCCGACCTTCCTCGACGCCGTCACCGTTGCCGGCGCGACGCCGCGGTCACCCGGCCGGCTCGCCGTCGCTCCCATTCTGCCATCCCCGGAAGGGTGTGGGCACCCCGTGGCCGTGGATCGGCTCCACGAGACGCCTCAGAATGCGACCGCGCTGAGGTCGGGATGCCAGTTCGCAGCGGCCCTCGTGGCCCTGCGCCATGCCTCCCGGTCCAGGCGCGCTCGCGGGTCGACGGTTGCCCGTGGTGATCGCAGGCTCGCAACGTGATCCCATCCGTCCCAGCAACCGATCGCCAGACCTGCCAGGAAGCCCGCGCCGAGAGCCGTGCACTCGGTCTCGGGAGCCACGCGGACAGGGCGACCGAGAGCATCGGCCAGCGCCTGGATGAACGTGGCGTTGGTGCTCATCCCGCCGTCGATGACCGGATCGGCCAGTTCCAGGCCGCTATCGGCTCGCGCAGCCTCGAACAGGTCGACGCCGCGGTGTGCCACACCCTCCAGTACGGCGCGAACCAGATGCGCGGTGTCCCCGGCGGTCGTCAGACCGGTGAATGTGCTGCGGGCTCCGAAGTCCCAGTGGGGTGTTCCGAGTCCCATCAGCGCCGGGACGAACGTCACGCCGCCGCTGTCCGCGCACCCCGAAGCCACGCTGTGGGAGTCGCTGGGGCTGTCCAGCAGCCCCAGGTCGCAGAGCCAGGCGACGGCACTTCCGGCGCTGAGCATCATCGCCTCGATGCCCCAGGTGACCCGGCCGTGCCGCTGCCAGGCCACGACGGGGAACGTGCCGCTGGGGCCGCGAGGCGCCGAGGGGGGATCTCCGGGCCCCAGGCAAACGTCCAGCGTTCCGCCCGTGCCGAAGGTGATCTTCACGTCTCCGGGTCGGATGCAGCCCGCGCCCACCAATGCCGCCTGCTGGTCGCCGGCGAGTCCGCCGATGGGCGGCGCTCCCGGCAGCGCAGTGGCCTCCGCCAGCACACCGCTGCTGTCGGTGATGCGCGGCAGGCTCTCCGCGGGGATGCCGAGTCGCTCGGCGACTGCGAGATCCCAGGCCACCCTGTCCTCGAAGGAGAGTCCGGTGATGGCGGCGTTGGTGGCGTCGGTCAGGTGCTCCTTGCGGCCTGTGAGGTTCCAGATCAGCCAGGAGTCGAGCGTGCCGACGCAGAGATCGGTGGGCGCGACTCCGGCGGCGGCGATCAGGTGGGCTGCCTTGGTGGCGGGTTGGTTGGGCGCCAGGCGCAATCCCTCGCTCTGCAGCGTCAGGCAGTCGATGGCGGTCCGGAGGTCTTGCCACCCGAGCCCCGGTCCGGCGGGTGCGCCGCTGGCACGATCCCAGACCACCGTCGAGGCTCGCTGGTTGGCGATGCCGACGGCGTCCACCGACCGGGCCTCGGCGAGCGTTCCCGAGGCGGCCTGCTGGGCGGCGGCAACCAGGGCGAGCGGGTCGAACTCCAGCAGTCCCGGCCCCGGAGATACCCGCGGCGTGGCCACGCGATGCTCGTGGTGGAGGTGACCCGCCTCGTCCACGACGGCCGCGCGGACGCTCGTGCTTCCCACGTCGATAACGAGAATCCTCATGGCATCGGCGGGCTCGGTCGATGCGGATCAGGGTCTGCGGTCGCCACGGCGGTCGACGGCGGGGCGCCGGACTCGTCACAGGTGGACACGGTTGGCATGCTAGAGGTAGGCCCGGCGGCGGCCGGGACTCCCGCGACGGTCACCGTCGCAGCGGGCCACCCACGGACATCGAACGATCGAGGCTGCAGTATGAGTACAGAGAGCGACGTCGCCGGCGTGACGGCCGCAGGCACCGACAGGAGCGTGGACTTCGCGCTGCTGTTCAGGACGCTCGTGGCGGGGGAGCACCTGTCACGTACACAGGCGCGGGCGGCGGCGGATGCCATGCTCGCCGGGTCGGCTTCGGAGGCTCAGACGGCCGGGCTCCTGATCGGCTTGCGGACGAAGGGCGAGACCGCCGTCGAGTTGGCGGGACTCCTGGACGGGCTGCGGGCGGCGGCACTGGATGTGGGAGTGGACGCCGAGGAGATGGGGCTGATCGACACCTGCGGTACCGGCGGCGACGGCAGCGGCTCCCTGAACATCTCGACCATGGCCGCGCTGGTGGCGGCGGGCGCCGGCGCTCGGGTGTGCAAGCACGGTAACCGGGCGGTCTCGTCGACCTGCGGCTCGGCCGATCTGCTGGAGGCGCTCGGAGTTGTGGTGGACCTGGGGCCCGCCGGTGTGGCGGGGTGCCTTGAGCAGGCGGGCATCGCCTTCTGCCTCGCGCCGCTGTTCCACCCGGCGCTCCGCCATGCGGGACCCACCCGGCGCAGCCTGGGCGTGCCGACCGCATTCAACTACCTGGGCCCGATGGCCAACCCGGCCGGGGTGCGGCGCCAGGTGATCGGCGTGAACGACCCTGCCATGGCCGAGCGGATGGCGGAGGTTCTGGCGGTGACCGGTACGCAGCGTGCCATGGTCGTGCACGGGTATCCCGGACTCGACGAGTTCTCCACCGTCGGGCCGACGCGGGTCATCGAATTGAGCGAGGGCAGGATCGAGCGCTACACGGTCTCACCGGCCGACCTGGGACTGCCGACGGTCGAGTTGTCCGACCTTGCCGGTGCGGATGTGGCGGCGGGTGTCGCGGCAACGCACTCGCTGCTGGCGAGTGAGTCCGTGCCGTGGCGCGGCATCGTGTGCTTGAATGCCGCCGCCGGGCTCGTGGTGGGGGAACTGGCGGCCGATCTGGACGAGGGTCTGCGTCTGGCGGCCGGCGCGCTGGAGAGCGGCGCCGCTGCGGACAAGCTGTCCCGCTGGGTGGAGGTGTCCCGCCGACTCGCCGACGGTCGCTGACTCCCGGGCCGATTCGCCGGCGACGGGGGAGCGCGACGAACCGAACAGAGCGTCGGGGGAGGCCCACGCGGGGGCGTGGCTTCGGAGGAAGATCGTTTCCCCGCCCCGAACTACGGTAGCCGGGTGACCGATCCCGAGGAACCGTGTAGGGACCGATGCCGCCGGTCGCGGGCGGACATCCCCCCATGAGCGGCGCCACTGCCCGGAGTTATGACGTCGCCATCGTCGGCGCGGGCCCCGTCGGCAGCTTGTGCGCGCTCGCCCACGCGCGTCGAGGGGCCTCCGTGGCTCTGCTCGAGGCGAACCCGAATGTCTCGAGACGGCTCGCAGGCGAGTGGCTGCATCCCCCCGCCTTGCGCATGCTCGACGATCTCGGGATAGGGCTCGATACGCAGCCGCGGGGCGCCACGGGTAAGGGATTCGCCGTGTTTCCCGAAGACCGGTCGGAGCCCATCGTGCTTCCCTATCCGGACGGATCCCACGGTCTGGTATGTGAACACGAGGCGCTCGTCTCGCGGCTGCGTGAAGCCGTCGGGGACGAGCCTGGTGTCGACTTCATCCTCCACGCGCGTGTGCGGGCTGTCGAAGACCACTCTGTCACGTTCACCCGTAATGGCGCCGATGAATCCGTGAAGGCCGCGCTGATTGTCGGCGCCGACGGGCGGGCCTCGATCGTGCGTCGATCATTGGGTCTCTGGACGAGTCCGAGGAACTGCTCGCGGATGATGGGGATCGCACTGAGTGGGGTGAGCCTGCCGCTCGAGGGTTACGGGCACGTGGTCTGCGGTGGACCGGGGCCGATTCTCATCTATCGCCTGGGAGACGATTCCGTCCGGGTCATAGTCGACGTCCCATTGGGACACTCACCGCGGGACCTGGTCGCCGTGATGTCGGACTCGTATGCCCCCTGGATGCCGGCAACGCTCAGGCCTGCGTTCGTCGAAGCGCTGCGGGCGCGCAGATTTCTCGCCGCGGCCAATGCGCTGCGGCCGCGCGCCACATACGGGAGCCCACGGCGAGTCCTCATCGGGGATGCCGCCGGGCATTACCACCCGCTGACGGCGGTGGGGATGACCCTCGGTTTCGGCGATGCGCTGACACTGGCCGAAGGGAGGGACTTTCGCGACTTCACGAGGAGGCGGCTTCAGGCGACCCGTGCTCCGGAACTCCTCGCCATGGGGCTGTACGAGATCTTTGCGGATCATCGGGTCGAATCCGTGGCGCTCAGGCACACGGTCTACCGGCGTTGGCGGGAGAGTCCCGCGGTCCGCGACCGGACCGTTGGTTTGCTCGCCTGCGAGAACACATCGATAGCAAGTCTGGGTCTCGGGTGCGGCGCGATGGCGGCCCGGACGATCGTCGGGGCGATTCCGAGATCCTGCGACCAATCCGCCTGGCGCCGGACCCGCGAGACCGTGCGTGCGCTCGTCGTCCGCCTCGGGTGGGTTCTCCGCGGGGTTCGGCAGTTGCGCAGGGCGCGGAACGCCGGTGGGCAGAAGGACGAGCGAGCTCGGGAGACCTTGGCTCGCGGGTTGCTGATCTCCATGCCATCGAGAGCCGGGGACCTCCGGCCCAGCCCCCCGAAAGAGGTTGCGTCACCCGATGCCGCTCCTGCACTGAAGAGCGCAAGCGCGCGCCTGTTGAGCCTCCAGGGTGATGACGGTGCCTGGGAGGGTGAGGTGGTGTGGTGCCCCATGCTCACCGCGCAATACGTGCTGCTGCACCACATTGTGGACCGGCCGCTCGATCCCGGCCGGCGTCGGCGCGTGCTGCGCTACTTCGAGCAGTCCCGCCTCGAAGGAGGCTCGTGGGGTCTGAACGAGCACTCACCACCCCACCTGTTCGTCACCACCCTGGTCTACGTTGCGGCGCGATTGCTCGGTGTCGAGCGAGATGATCCGTTGATCGGGCCGGCCCGGCGATTCCTGCAGGCGGAGGGGGTCCTCGGCATCCCGAGCTGGGGGAAGTTCTGGCTGGCGCTCGTCGGCCTCTACGACTGGCGCGGGGTGAACGCCGTCCTGCCGGAGCTGTGGAGCCTGCCGCGC
>CAZTZI010000096.1:0-5530 GCA_964618115.1 uncultured Acidimicrobiales bacterium | reverse complement strand
GTCGGTGAACGGGTCCCGGTTGCGCCACGTGCGCACCGAGGCGCCGATCCGGAGTCCGCTGATGGGTCGCATCGTCCAGCACCTCGCCGGCGACGGCGCGACGGCACGCCTCTGCTGGGATGCGCACACCACCGGGAACCTTCACCTCTACGCGAGCGTCCATGCCGAGAGCGCGCTCGTTGTGGAGCGTGTGGAACTACCCCGTGTGGCGCTGGGCGACGGTGCGGCTGCCGCGGTCGACCGGGCCGATGCCTCAGGCGTGTTGCTGGGGTCCTCGACCTCGATCGGTGTGGCCGTGAAGAAGTACCCGTGGCTGGCTTCGTGGAACGATGTCGGTGCCCACGGTCACCGCACACTTGCCGACAGCGTGCTGACCGCCGATGCAGACAGTGGCGCCCTTGCCGTCGTCTCGGCGTTCCCCGTGGAGATGTCGTCGGGCCAGACCCTGGAGGCAGCCGTCTTCCTGCGGCGCGGGCCCCTCGACAGCGAGGAGTTCCGTTCCGCGCTGCGTCACGAGGTCCGCTACGTCCACCGTGACGAGGTCCGCTACATCCCCGAAGGCGAGTTCGCCGAGCAGCGGGTCTGGGAGATCGAGGACCGCTGGCTGGGGCCGCCCATCACCGAGGGCGCCCTGCATCGCCCCTACGACCAGCTCATCACCCGGCCGCTCGGGCTGAACGTGCTGGCCCGCCGCCGCTTCACCTGGAGCAACGAGGACTTCTCTCTCTGGCGCCTCACCGGCAAGGAGCACTACCGCGACTCGGGGATCAAGAAGGCCTTCGCCCTGATCGACACGCAGAATGAGCACGGCGGCTGGTACGAGGGGGTCGAGTTCATGAACCTCCCGCCAGAGCATCACCACATGTACGACACCTACATCTCCGGCATGTTCCTGCTCGATGCCTACGACGCCACCGGCTACGACGGTTTCCTGCAGGCCGCCGAGCGGGCCGTGGGTTTCTGGGTGTCGAACCCGCCGCCGGCCAACGGCCACGTGGAGGTCGCCGACGGGGCCTGGTGGTACCGCTGGGGCGGTTACATCAACGAGTTCGGCTACACCGACGAGCGCTGCGTCCTGAACACGCACTCCGGCGCAACCGCCTTCCTGGCCATGTACGCCGAGCGGACCGGCGACCCGAACGCCCGCCGTGGCGCCGAGGCCGGCCTGGCGGCGATGCGCTGGGGGCTCGAGCGGGGCATCCAGCGCGGTGACGGTCAGTTCCTCTACTGCCTCAGCCAGATCGATCCCACGCTGGAGCGTCCCGGCGACCCGCCGTACATCAGGCTCGATCTGGTTCCGCAGATCGAGGACGTCTACACGGTGGCGTCCAGCTACCGGCTGATGATGGCACTGCGAAGCATCCCCGATCCGGTCATCACCGCCGCCATCGGGCGGGCCCTGGACTACTGGTGGGTGGGCCACCGTGCCGGGACCGTGTACACGTACCGGGCCTACTCGGCCATCGCCTTCGGCGTGGCTGCAGGCGAGATCGACCTGCGCTACGCCATGGCGCTGCCGGAGATCCTGCGCGACCGCGAGCAGTTCACCTCCATGCAGCGCGGCCTGTCCTCGTTCATCGCCCCGCACGGGTTGCCGATGCCCTACGTTCGCGCACGCGGGTGGCCCGGTCGGTTCGTGGAGCCGGTGTTCGTGCGCCGCCGCCGGGGCGAGTACCTGTTCGCGCTGGTCAACACCGAGCAGCCGATGCGCAACATCCCCATCGAGGTCGGCCTGCCGGCGGGCACCTCGCTGCGGGGCGCCTCACTCATCGACCCGGCGGGTGCCCCCATCACCGAGGTCCCCACCTCGTGGGTGTCCGGAGGCGAGCGGACCGCCATCGTGGGCGTGGAGGAACTGCAGGAATTCGCCGTGGTGGTCGTGCGCCTGGAACTGGACGAACCGGGTGCCTGAGAATCCGGTGTCCGAGCAGGCCACCACCGGCGGCACGGTGGTCGTTGCAGGAGCCTCCTTTCCGAGCCTCGACAAAGAGCGCTCGTTCCTGGAGCCGCTGGGCTGCACCATCGTCGACAAGCGCTTCGCCGCCGACGAGGAGGTGCTGGAGGTCTGCCGGGAGGCGGTGGCGGTGATGACCGACTACTTCGTCTGCGACGCGGCGCGCATCGCCACCTTCGAGCGCTGCAAGGTGATCTGCCAGTACGGCGCAGGCCTGAACCAGGTGGACGTGGCGGCCGCCACGTCCGCGGGCATCTACGTCACCCACACCCCCGACTACTGCAGCGAGGAACTCGGTGACCACACGATGGCGCTGATCCTGACCTCGATGCGGCGCATCGTGCGCTTCGACCGGAACATCCGGGCCGGACGCTGGGACTACAACGACGGCATGCCGATGCGCCGCCTGGCGGGCTGCACCCTCGGGCTCGTGGGCCTTGGCAGGGCGGCGCGGGCAGTGGCGGTGCGTGCCCAGGGGTTCGGCATGACGGTCATCGCGCACGATCCGCTCATCGATGACGCCACCTTCGCCGCAGCAGGTGTCGCGCGCGCCGGCGAACTCGCCGAGTTGCTGGCGACCGCGGAGGTGGTCAGTGTCCACGTCCCGCTCGTGCAGTCCACGCGACACCTCATCGGCGCCGAGCAGTTGGCCCTGCTGCGCGACGGGGCTTTTCTCGTGAACACCTCCCGCGGCGGCGTCATCGATCAGCAGGCCCTGCACGCCGAACTGGCCACGGGTCGACTCGGCGGGGTCGGCCTCGACGTGCTGGAGCAGGAGCCGCCGGCCACCGACGAGCCCCTGCTGTCGTGCGAGGACGCCGTGCTGACGCCGCACACCGCGTTCCTGTCGGTCGAATCGCTGGATCTCGTGCAGACCCGCGCCGGATCCGAGGTGGCACGCGTGCTCTCCGGCGAGGCGCCGGTCTACGGCGTGAACGTCGGAGGCGTGCGCGACGGCAGGACCGGCGATGGGGCGGCAGGCCCCGCCGACGTGGCCCTATTCTGGCGAGAGAACTGAGTTGGAGAAGGAAAATGGGCGCTATCACCCTTGATCGCTGCACGAAGGTGTACCCCAACGGGGTGCGGGCCGTGGATGACCTGTCGTTGCAGATCAACGACGGCGAGTTCATGGTGCTCGTCGGCCCGTCCGGCTGCGGCAAGTCGACGATGCTGCGGATGATCGCCGGCTTGGAGGAGGTCACCGAGGGCACGATCACCATCGGCGACCGGGAGGTGACCGACCTGGCGCCGCCCGAGCGGGACATCGCCATGGTGTTCCAGAACTACGCCCTGTACCCGCACATGTCGGTGCGGGAGAACCTCGGCTTCGGGTTGCGGATGCGCAAGATCTCCAAGGCTCAGCGCGCCGAGCAGGTGGACGCCGTGGCCCGCACGCTCGGCCTCGGCGAGTTGCTGGACCGCAAGCCGGCCGCGCTGTCGGGCGGGCAGCGCCAGCGGGTGGCGATGGGGCGGGCCATGGTCCGCGAGCCCGCAGCGTTCCTGATGGACGAGCCGCTGTCGAACCTCGACGCCAAGCTGCGCGTGGCGATGCGCTCGGAACTGGTGCGCCTGCACGGCCGCCTCCAGACCACCTCGCTGTTCGTGACTCACGACCAGACCGAGGCCATGACGCTTGGTCAGCGCGTGGCGGTGCTGCGCGACGGGGTGCTGCAGCAGTGCGACACCCCCCAGCAGCTGTTCAGCAACCCCGTGAATCTGTTCGTCGGCGCCTTCATCGGCTCGCCGAGCATGAACTTCGTGGAGGCCGCCGTCGCCGGGGACAGCGTCGTGTTCCCCGGCCTGCAGATGCCCCTGCCCGCCGACTCACCGCTGCGCGGCCAGGAGCGGTCGGTGATCCTGGGTATCCGGCCGACAGATTTCGCGCATTCCGACGACGCCGCGGCCGATCTGCCGCGCATGCGGGTCACCCCGTCGGTGGTGGAGGAACTCGGAGCGGAGACCTACCTCGTGTTCACCATCGACGCCCCTCGCGTCGACACCGAGGCGACACGCGCCGCGGCGGACACCGAGCGCACCGACGAGATGACACTGCTGGCCGACGAGGAGGGCGCCGTCTTCACCGCCCGCATCGACCCGCGCCGCTCACCCCGTCCGGGCACCGCCGTCGAACTCGCCGTTGACAGCGAACGAGTCCACTTCTTCGACCCCGAGACCGGCGCATCCCTCCGCGCCGGCGGCTAGGCCCCGACTGCTCCGTCCCCCCGCCGGCGGCAATCTCGCTCCATGCCTCCGGTGCCCGGCATAGGCTCGCATCATGACGAGTGCATCCAGCCTGGTGGACTACATCAACGCGGATCCGGGAGCCGGCCTGCTCGGCGTGGCCGTGACGATCGACTGCTCGGATCCCCATCTCCTCGCCGACTTCTGGCAGGAGGCGATCCGTTTCGGCGAACGGGCCGGTGACGGTGACCCCTACGTCACCCTGTGGGACGCCGGCGCCGGGGCGACGCTCAACATCCTGACGCTACAACGGGTGCCCGAACCCAAGATCTGCAAGCTGCGTGCCCACCTCGACCTGTTCGCCCGCGACCTCGAGGACGAAGTGGCTCGGTTGCAGGCGCTCGGCGCCACGATGCTCAGACCCGCCACCGAGAGCCACGGTTCGTCCGGGTTTCGAGTCGCGGTTCTTGCCGATCCAGAGGGAGGCGAGTTCTGCGTCGTCTCCCCGGCCACCTAACGTCGTCCAGTCCTCCGCCTCGCGCCTCCCGCCAACGCCTGGCCCGTCCCGCCCAACGCCGTCCGCAAGTACGCCCCGTAGGCGCGCCCCGCGCCCGTGGTTGTTGCCTACCGCAACTCGCGGAAGAACGCCCGGACGTCGTTGACGAAGAGTTCGGGCTGCTCGAACGCGGCGAAGTGGCCGCCTCGGGGCATCTCGGTCCAGTGCCGGATGTCATCGAAGAACGGCTCGCACCAGGGGCGCACAGGCGGGACGATTTCCTCGGGAAACTTTGCCACGCCTGTGGGGACCGTGATCGGCGCAGTCCTGCCCGTTGGTCGAGGCGCAGACGGTCTGAACGTCTCCCAATACAGGCGCGCCGATGAGGTGGCGCTGGCGTTGAGCCAGTAGAGCATCACGTTGTCGAGCATCTCGTCGCGGCTCAGCGCGTTCTCCGGATGCCCGTCGCAGTCGGTCCATTCCCTGAACTTCTCGAGGATCCACGCCGCCTGGCCCGCTGGCGAGTCGGTCAGCCCGTAGCCGAGCGTCTGGGGCCGGGTGGAGTGCTGGCGATTGTAGGCCGTACCCCACTGCACGAAGTACCTCAGCCTCTCCACGGCGTCTCGCTCTTCGGCGGTCCAATCGGGGTTCTCCGCGTACAGGTTGGGGATCGCCATGTGGGTGCGCATGACCATGTTCAGGTGGATCCCAACGCAGTGCTCGGGGTGGCGGGTGCCGAGCGCGATGCTGACGCCCGCGCCCCAGTCGCCGCCCTGGGCGCCGTAGCGGTCGTAGCCCAGCCCGGCCATCAGCTCGGCCCAACAGTCGGCGATCCGGTCCACGCCCCAGCCGGTACGGGCGGGTTTGCCGCTGAAGCCGAAGCCGGGCAGCGACGGGCA
>CAZTZI010000095.1:0-8129 GCA_964618115.1 uncultured Acidimicrobiales bacterium | reverse complement strand
CGCTACCAAGCTGCGCCACTGCCCGTTCCGGGCCGAGGATACCAAGGCCGCACCGCCGCGCCCGGCGGGTCAGCCTGCGCTCTCGTAGAAGGTGCCACCCTCAGCGAGCGCGGTGTGCCCACGGCGCAGGCGGAAGGCGTCGAGGGGCTTTATCAGCCATCCGTCGGCGCGGGCCTGTCTCGCCAGGAAGACGTCCGCCGACCGGTCGAGCAGCATCAAGACCTTCTGGTGCGGCAGGCGACCGGCGTCGCTCTCGGCCCGCAGTTCCAGGCACGACGCCATGCCACCCATGCTTCCGATCTGCAGATCGAGGATCACCAACTCCGGCTGGAGCTCGGTGGTCGCGGCCAGCAGATCCCGCCCCGAGCGGACCCGGCTGACGCGGGTCTCGTCGTCGGCGAGGGCGCCGGCGACTCTGTCGAACACCCAATCGGCGTCGGTCGCCAGCAGCACGTCGGCCATATCGTGAGGCTACCGGGGCGGTAGCATCCCCGGCGAGACCGGAGGTGCGGAGTGTTCGAGGTTCAGGTCGAGGTCGCGGAGGATCACACCGTCTGCCGTCCGATCGGTGAGTTGGATGCCTACACCGTCGGCGACTTCCGCGAGGCTCTCAACGGCGTCGACGAGACGTCGCGCCTCGTGGTGGACCTGTGCGGTGTCCCGTTCATGGACTCCGCCGGCCTCGGTGCCCTCATCGGTGGGATCCGCCGCGTGCGCGACGGGGGCGGCAGCATCTCCGTGCTCTGCGATCGTCCCCCCATCACCCGGCTGCTGCATACGACCGGTTTCGACCGGATCGTCCCCATGGTCGAGACGATGGAGGCGGCTCTCGAGGCGCTCGGTCCCGTCGACGAATCCTGATCGTTCGATGCTCCGGAGCTCCCCTCGCCCTCCCGGCGCGCGCCGCCCCGCCGCGTCGCGACGGATCCTTCTCGGCCTGGTCGTAGCCGGCTCGGGCTGGCTGCTGGGGCTGTCGGGCCCGGCCGCCGCGCAGGCGCAGGACTGCCCCGAGGGTGTGTCTCCACCGGTAGTGGCGCCACCGGCTGCCGCGACGGGTGACGTCGTGCAGGTCGTCGAGGTCGTCGGACTGATGGACCCCGTGCTCGCCGACTTCGTCATCGATCGGATTCGTGCCGCCTCGGCGCCGGGCAGCGACGTCCTGGCCGTGGTCCTCCGGGTCGACAGCAGGCGGGCCGTCGTCGACTCGACGGAACTGGCGGCCGTGGCGCGCGCCATCGTCGACTCATCCGTGCCCGTCACCGCCTGGGTCGGCCCTTCAGGCGCCCGGGCCACCGGGGAGGTGGCCCAGCTTCTGGCACTCACCGACCGCGTGGGCGTGGCGCCGGGTGCGCGGTTGGGCGAGACCGGCACCCAGGCACTGGACTGCGCCGAGTTCGGGCGACTGTGGGGCTCGCATGCGTCCCTGCTGGCGGATCGGACCATCAACCACAGCGAGGCTGTCACCTCGGGCGTGGCGCCGGCGCCGGCGCCGACGCTCGGCGAGTTCCTGTTCACCCTGGGTGACCTGGGGTTCCAGACCGTCGAGGTCACCGACGACGAGACGGGACAGATGCGCCTGGAGCCGCAGACGTCGGTGCGGTTCGTCAGTCTTCCGTTCGTCGGCGGGATCATGCACACCGTGGCGAGCCCTCCGATGGCGTACCTGCTGTTCCTCGTGTCGCTCGCCCTGATCCTGCTCGAGTTCTACACCGCCGGTGTGGGTATCGCCGGCGTGGTGGGCGCGGCCTGCGGCCTTCTTGCGCTCTACGGCTTGGCGGTGCTGCCGACGAACGCGTACGCCATCGCCCTCATCGTCTTCGCCTTCTTCGCTTTCGCCATCGACGTGCAGACCGGTGTGCCGCGCACCTGGACCGTGATCGGCACCGCGAGCGTCGTTGCCGGCACGTTGACGCTCTACGACGGTGTGTCGATGTCGTGGGTGCCCATGCTGGGAGGACTGGTCGGCTTGATGCTCGGGGTTCTGGGCGGCCTTCCCCCGCTCGTGCGCAGCCGCTTCTCCACGCCCACGATCGGCCGCGAATGGATGATCGGGATGGAGGGCGAGGCCGTTGAGGCGGTTCAACCCCTCGGCGTGGTGCGCATCGCGGACTCACTCTGGCGGGCCCGCACGTTCCGCGCCTCACCCATCGCGCCGGGCGAGCCGGTACGGGTCACGGGCATCGACGCGCTGATGCTGGAGGTGTCGCCCGTCGACATCGATGGCGAGGCCGACGGCGACGACGGGGATCCCGTGGACGGCGCCGAGGCGCCACCGGCGGGCTCGAAGGCGGACGGAGATCCTGCCTAGCGGCCGTCCGGCACCGGTCCCGCACAATTCTTCGATCTCGTCTTGTGCTGGCTCGAATGCCGTCCTATGGTCGCCCCCGTGACAGGGGTGAGCCGGTGAGCGCGGTCACTGACGGCGTCGAGTGGCAGATGCGGGCGGCCTGTCGTGGCCCGCAGTCGGTGGTGTTCTTCCCGCCGACCGTCGCGGAGGCCAAGGACGAGCGATCCGAGCGCGAGCGCCGCGCCAAGGCCATCTGCGCCCAGTGTTCGGTGATCACCGAGTGCCTCGAGTACGCCCTGCGGATTCGCGAGCCCCACGGCATCTGGGGCGGACTCAACGAGCAGGAGCGCCGCCGGCTGCTCTGACTGCGCCTGGGGCGGTCGCAGTCAGAGGATGTGGGTGTCCAGCAGGATCATGCGCCAGAACGGGCGGAGGGCGACCCGCTGACATCCCAGCACGCTTCCAGCGCTTGCAGGTCCTCCGGACCGATGACGGTCTCGGAGGGATCCTCCACACAGCCACCGAACTCCGGGAAGATCCCGCTGATCCCTCTTCCTTCGCGCCCGACCGGCACAGAGTCTTCGTGGTGCGACATTGCCGTCAGTGCCCCGGGGCCAGGTTGACCGTGATGGTCATGTCGAGCGCCGCCGCGGCCTTCTGAAGCGTGGTGAGCGTCGCGCTCGTGCCGCCGGCCTCGAGGCGGGCTACCGCTGCCTGGCTCGTGGACATGCGAGCAGCCAGCTGTCGCTGGGTCAGCCCCGCGGCTTCTCGCGCATCGCGGACCTGCTCCCCGACCTCCAGAGCCAAGCGAGCCGCGGCGAGAGCCGCGTCGAACTCGGCGCGCTCGTCGTCTCTCATCGCGTCGAGCCGCTTGTCCAGAATGGCGGTAATCGTTGGGCGCGCCATCAATCCTCCTCGACTGCGTGTCCTTCAGCGATGCAGCGTCGCATCGCTCTCCGAGCGCGCCGGACTTCGGCGCGTTCGTTCTGCCTCTGCTTGCGGAATGTCGTCAAGAGCACGATCCGTCTGTCATCCGCAAAGAAGAACGTGATCCGCCGCGCGGTGCGGCCGAGATCGATCCGCAACTCGAAGAGGCCGTCGCCCAGCGAGCGCGAGGCCGGGAACCGTAGCCGGCTGCCGCCCTCGGCGAGTCGCTCGACGGCCGCCATTACCGTCGCGAATTGTCTCACAGCTAGCGATTCGATCCATTGCTCGACTTCCGGTTCGACCTCCACCGACCACATGACATCAAAAATGATATCACACGCCTGATGGAACGTCGTTCGCCTCGACGGCCCCGGTCGCGTACTGTTCACGTCCGTGCCGATGAATGGTGACGTACCCCCGCGCGCCGGCGAGTCGAGCGACGGTCTGTTCGACAGCATGCGCGAGCGCTATTCCGACGATGGCGTTCGGGGCCGGGTGTTCGAGCGGCTCGTACAGTACGCGTTCGAGCGGCATCCGGGTGAGTACGGTCCGCAGCGGTTCAAGAACGTCTGGCGGTGGGCGGAGTGGCCGGGCCGGACCACGCACGGATACGGCCAGGACGTCGGGATCGATCTCGTGGCCGAGCAGACCGAGCGTTGGGGCGGCGGCCTGTGCGCCATCCAGACCAAGTTCTACGGCGAGACTTCTCGGATCGCCAAGTCCGACGTGGACTCGTTCCTCTCGGCGTCGAGCGCCTCGTGGTTCACGCATCGCATTCTGGTGGTGACCGCACCGCTCACGTCGAACGCCGAGACGATGGTGCTCAATGCGTCTCCCCGTTGCGAGGTGGTACAGCGCCCCGATCTCGAGGATTGGCCGGTGTCGTGGTCGGATTTCTTCGAGGTGCCCGAGAGGCTGTCCTTCGACCCGACGCGCTGCGTGCCGTACCCGTTCCAGGCCGAGGCCGTCAAGAAGGTGACAGCGGGCTTCGTCGAACACGACCGGGGCAAGCTGATCCTTCCCTGCGGGACGGGCAAGTCGGTGGTGGCCCTGTGGATCGCCGAGCACCTCGTCGGCCGGGGCGGGCGGGTGATGCTGCTTGTGCCGTCCATCGCCCTGATGGGCCAGATCATGCGGGAATGGGCCCGCCGTCGCAGCCCCGACATCCCGCATCGCTATGTCGGCATCTGCTCGGACACGCGGGCCGGGCGCGCCGACGAGGATGCCGACATGGTCGAGCTGGCGATGCCGGTAACGACCGACCTCGAGCGGATCACCGAACAACTTTCGCATCCCGCCGACGACGAGATGACGACGGTTTTCTGCACCTACCAATCCCTGGAGTTGGTGGCGCAGGCGCAGCGCGCCGGCGCGCCTGGCTTCGACTTGGTGATCTGCGACGAGGCGCACCGCACGACTGGTATTCAGGAGGCGAGCCGTGCGACAGCCTTCACGCTCGTGCACGACCCCGACGAGATCAGGGCAGACAAGCGGCTCTACATGACGGCCACGCCGCGCCTGTACACCAGCCGGTTGAAGGCCAAAGCGGACGAGCACGTTAGGGACTTCGACGTCTACTCGATGGACGACGAGGACGTCTACGGGCCGGAGTTCTACCGGATGGGTTTCGGCGACGCGGTGGAGGGGGGCCACCTCACCGACTACCAGGTTCTTGTCATCGCCGTGGCCGAGGACCCGGTGATCGAGCAGTTCGACTACATCGAGGCCGGTGACGACCGGGACCCGATCAACGCGGGGGAGGCTGTCCGGCTGGCCGGATGCTGGGACGCCCTGGCCGACCCCACCACCCGGAGCGCCGCCGGGCGCGTCACCGGGGCGGTCAACCCGGAGCTCGCGGCGAGACGTGCCATCGCCTTCACCAACACCATCAGGAACTCTCAGCGGCTCGAGAGGTACTGGGCACCGGTGATCGACAGCATGGCCGCCCGGAACACCGCCGGGGCCGAGCTGCTGGACTGCGCGGTTCGTCATGTGGACGGCCGCGACAACGCCTTCAAGCGCAAGACGACCATCGACTGGCTGCAGGGCACCGCCGACGGCGACGGTTGCCGGATCGTCACCAACGCCAAGTGCCTGACCGAGGGCGTGGACGTGCCGGCACTCGACGCCGTCCTGTTCATCGAACCGAAGCGGTCGCAGATCGATGTGGTGCAGGCGGTCGGCAGAGTCATGCGCCGCTCGGAGGCCAAGAAGTACGGCTACGTCGTGCTCCCGGTCGTGGTGCCGTCGGGGGCGAGCCTGGCCGACGACAAGGTGCTGTCGGGATCCGATTTCAAACAGGTCTGGGACGTCCTGAAGGCGCTCCGATCCCACGACGAGCGCCTCGACGTGGCAATCAACACGGCGGACCTCGGCGGCACCGTGCCGCTGAGGATCATCACGTCCGGTCTCTGCGACCAGTGCACACGGGCGGATTGCGACGGCGGCGAGGCGTGCGCAGCCCGGATCTCGGTGCGCGACGCGGTGCAGGGCCGGCTCCCGTTCGAGAACGCCATCGCCTCGAAGCTGGTGGAGGTGTGCGGCGACCGCCAGTACTGGGACCGCTGGGGCCGCGAGGTCGCTGCGATCACCGAGCGGATCATCACGCGGATCCGCGTCGTGCTCGACTCCGACTCGGTGCTTGCCGAGGCATTCGGCCGGTTCCTCGACGCCATGCGCGCCACGGTCGGCGAGCACCTGACGCAGCCGGCGCTCGTCACGATGCTGGCGCAGCACGTGGTGACGATGCCGGTGTTCGACGCCCTGTTCTCCGGGAGCGGGTTCGCCGACCGCAATCCCATCTCCAAGGCCCTCAACGAGCTGCTCGACGAGTTCAAGAGCCAGGACGTCCGGCTGCGCGACGAGACCCGCGACCTCGACCGCTTCTACAGCAGCGTCGCGAACCGGCTGGCCGGCGCCACCGACTCCGACGCGCGCCTCGACGTGATGCTGGAGGTCTACGAGACGTTCTTCGCCGAGGCCATGCCCGCGGAGGTCAAGCGCCTCGGCATCGTCTACACGCCTCCGCCGCTCGTGGATTTCGTCCTCCGCTCGGCCGACGCTGTGTTGCGCAAGGAGTTCGGGCGCGGCCTCACCGACCGGGGCGTCCACGTGCTCGACCCGTTCACCGGCACCGGAACGTTCGTCAACCGTCTCCTCACGCAGAAGAGGTCCGCGGGGGGGGGGGCGTGGAAGACTTCCTCGTGCGCCACGGGGACCTCGCCCGCAAGTTCGGCGGTGCGACCGGCGAGGCGCCGGAGATCCATGCCAACGAGATCGTGCTGCTTGCCTACTACCTCGCGGCCATCAAGATCGAAGAGGCGTACCGGGAGCGCACCGGCGACTACGAGCCGTTCGAGGGGATCGTCCTCACCGACACGTTCCTGATGAACGACAACACCCGTCTGCCCGAGTTCGGGCCGATGGGCCGCAACTCCACGCGGGTCAAGCGCCAGAACGACCTGCTCATCGAGGTCATCGTCGGTAACCCGCCGTGGTCGGCGGGCCAGAAGTCAGCCGGTGACGACAACCCCAACATCGACTACCCGGCGCTGGCCGCCCGGGTGCGCGAGACATACGGGCAACGCCACAGGGATGTCACGGGGCGTGGCGCGGGCAAGAGCGCCGGCAACCTCTACGTCCAGGCCATCCGCTGGGCGTCCGACCGCTTGAACGGTGTGGGTGACGAGTCCGCTCGTCCGGGCGTGGTGGCGTTCGTCCATCCCAACTCGCTGAGCAACGGCACGTCCCTGGCGGGGATGCGCGCCGCCCTCCGGGACGAGTTCAGCGATATCTACGTGGTCAACCTTCGCGGTGACGCTATGAAGTCCGGTGACGAGTTCCGCCGGGAGGGCGACAAGATCTTCGGTGCCGGTTCCCGCAACGGTGTGCAGGTCACGGTGCTGGTCCGCAATCCACAGAGAGACCTGTCGCAGCCCGCCGCTCTCCACTATGCCGAGGTACCCGAGTACTCGAAGCTCGACGCCAAGCTGGCGTGGCTGGATCGACTCGGCGACGTGACCGCTGACGAGTTCCGGACGGTGCCCCTCAACTATGAGCACCACTGGGTCAACCTCACCGACGGCACCTTCGAGCAACTCCTGCCTGTCTGCGCCATTGACAGGCGCGAAACAGAGGTCGCGGTCCTCAGCCACGCGTCCGGCGTGAACAGCGGAAGCGACGCATATGTGTACTCGTTCGACCGCGAGGCGCTGATTATTCGAGCGAAGACGCTCATCGACAGCTACGAAGACGCCCGACAATTAATGAAACTCGGCCTCGATCTTGATGATGTCTCCGAGAATGATCAACTTGAATGTATCAAGTGGACACCAACACTGCGACAGGCACTCAAGCGGGGCGATCGGCTGGAGTTCGACGAGTCTCGGATTCGGGAGTGTCTGTATCGTCCGTTCACGAGACTCTGGCTATACGCCGACGAGCGCATCCTTGTGAGCCTTAGGTCGGTCGCGTCGATGTTCGAGGACCGACCGACCGACCGACCGACCAACCGACCAACCGACCGACCAACCAACCAACCAACCAACCAACCAACCAACCGGTCCGGCAGCAGTCTATTCTCCGAACCGATCCCGGGACGAGTTCTTCTGCGTGGCAGCACCGAACAACCGAGCGATCTTCGGCACGCTCGCAGTCGGAGTTCTTACGGACTTCTGCGCAGTCGGCCCCAATCAGCCGTCTCGAACCATCCCGAGACTGCGATAGCGATGGCGGGGCCGTCGAACATGGCGATCTTCGGAGCGCTGTCCACCGAGATTCTTCCGGATCTGCACCTGATGGGTCCGGGACAGCAGAGCAGGGCGATCCACCGCCGGATCGCGCGCCCAACTTAACGGGGGGGGGGGGGGCCGGGGCCCCTCAACCCCCCCCCCCACCCCCCGTTGGGGACCTTCCC
>CAZTZI010000094.1:0-7583 GCA_964618115.1 uncultured Acidimicrobiales bacterium | reverse complement strand
GGGGCGGCGGGTCGGCGACGCGATCGGCCCCGCCGGCGGCGCCCGCGCGGCGGCGGCCGCTAGGCGGGTCGAGCTGGCGGAAGGGGCGGCCACGACCTACGTGGGTGCGTTCGCCGAGTTCGTGGTCGCCCGCGAGGAGCGCTTGGCCCGCATCGAGGCCGCCGCCACCCGGCAGGCACGGGAGGTGGCGCGGGTGGAGCGGTTCATCGAACGCTTCCGCTACAAGGCCACCAAGGCCCGGCAGGTGCAGAGCCGGGTGAAGACACTCGAGAAGCTGGACCGCATCGCCATGCCGACGCGCAGCGAACTCGTCGCCCGGTTCGCCTTCGCGGAACCGCCCCGGTCACCCCGGGTCGTGATCGAACTCTCCGGCGCCACGGTGGGTTACGACGGCGACCCCGAACCGGTCATCTCGGATGTGTCCCTGGCGGTCGAGCGGGGCCAGACGGTCGCTCTCGTCGGCCCGAACGGGGCCGGCAAGACCACGCTGCTGCGCCTGATCCTCGGCGAGCTGGCCCCCAGCGCGGGGCGGGCGCACCTGGGCACGAACGTGAAGGTTGCCGCCTTCGAGCAGCACCAGGCCGACGAACTCGACGAGACCAGGCGGGCCATCGAGGTGTTCTCGGCGGGCATCGACTTCGGCAAGCGCAACGCGCGCTCGATCCTCGGTGCCTTCGGCTTCCCGGGAGACGCGGCCGACCGGCACGTCGGCGAGCTGTCCGGCGGCGAGCGCACCCGGCTGGCGCTGGCCCGCACGATGGTCGAGCCCGTCAACCTCATCGTCCTGGACGAGCCCACCAACCATCTCGACCTGCCGAGTTGCGACGTGCTGGAGGATGCCCTGACCGCCTACCCGGGCACGGTGCTGCTGGTCACCCACGACCGCCACCTGATCCGCTCCACGGCCGATGCCCTCATCGAGGTGCGCAACGGGAGGGCCACCGGGCACCTCGGCGTGGACGAGTCGCGGCTCGCCGGCCCGCCTCCGCCCGGCGGGTCCGATCGTCCCGGCAACACCCGCCGCGAGGACCGCAAACACAGCACCCGCCGGCGGCGGGAGTCCGAGCTACCGCAACGCCGCATCGCCAGGCTGGAGCGCGACTGCCAGACCGCCGACGCAGAGGTGGCCGCGCTCCTTCAGCAGCTCGGCGACCCGGAGGTCTACAGCCGCCCCGAGGAGGTCCGCGCCCTCACCGCGGCACACGAGGCGGCCGCCGAGCGGGCCGCAACCCTGCTCGCCCGCTGGGAGTCCGCCGTCGAATCGCTCGAGGACGCGGCGAGCGACTGAGCCCGCCGGCGCGAGGCTCAGAGGTGGAGGCCGCCGAAGTCGAGTTGCGGCCGTCGTGCCGTGGCCGCTTCGTGACACGCGGCCGGGCGCGCCCGGCCCGGACGTGGGCCGACGGCGATCGTCAGGCGGTCACGAGCGGTCGAACCGCCTCGGCGATCCGGCCGAGACGGTCCTGGGCGTCGCGTCGGGCCGCAGCGAGAGCCCCGTCCCGCACCGGCTCGACGGTCTCGATGTACACCTTCAGCTTCGGCTCGGTGCCGCTGGGGCGGACGATGACCCGGTCGCCGCCCCCCAGCCCGAAAGCCAGCATGTCGGTCGGCCGCAGCAGCGCAACGGTGGGTCGTCCGGCACGTGTGTCCCGGGGAGATCCCGGCACCTTGCTCGCTGCCGTCGCCAGGTAGTCGGCCACCGATGTCACCGGGTGCCCGGCGATCTCGACCGGCGGGTCCTCGCGGAGCCGACCGGTCGCCGCGGCGGGGCCGGCGGTGGCCTCGGCCGGCGGGAAGCGGACTGTGACCTGACTCGTGGCGTGCACGCCGTGGCGGCGGTGGAGTTCGTCGAGGCGCTCGAGCAGTGAGGATCCGACCGCTCGCAACTCGGCGGCGAGTTGCACGGCCAGGGCGGCCGCACTGATGCCGTCCTTGTCCCGCACCGCGTCGCAGACCGCGTAGCCGAGCGCCTCCTCGTAGCCGAACAGCAGCCGCTCCGGTCGCCCGTCGGCAGCACGTGCGATCCACTTGAAGCCCGTGAGCGTCTCGGCGTGGGCGACCCCGGCATGGGTAGCCATCGCCATCAGCATCTGCGACGAGACGACGGTGCTGGCCACGAGGACGGGCTCGTTCGCGCCTTCGGCGACTTGGCGGCGGAGCAGGCAGTCGGCCAGCAGTGCACCGAGTTCGTCTCCGGTCAGCCGTCGCCAGCCCCCGCCGGCGGGTACGGCGACGGCGAGGCGGTCGGCGTCGGGATCGTTGGCGATCACGAGGTCGGCCTGCACGTCGCCGCCCAGGGCGAAGGCGGCATCGAGCGCGCCGGGCTCCTCGGGGTTCGGGAAGGTCACCGTCGGGAACTTGCCGTCCGGCTGGGCTTGCGAGGCGACGATCGCCGGGGCCGGTAGGCCCAACCGCTCGAACAGCGCCAGCAGCACTTGCGCACCCACGCCGTGCAGCGGCGTGTACACCACGCGCAGCGGCTCGCCCGCCGGCGAGGGCTGCTGCAGGCGGCGGGCGATCTGCGCCACGTAGCGCTCGACAGCCTCGGACCCGACGTCGGTGACCGATCCACCGCCCGATGGCCCCGGCAACCGCCGCGGCGGGAGGGCGGCCGCCGCCATCTGCTCCTCCACGGCGGCGTCTGCGGGCGGCACGATCTGCACCCCGCCGGCGTCGTAGAGCTTGTAGCCGTTGTCCCCGGGCGGGTTGTGGCTGGCCGTGATCACGATGCCCGCCTCCGCCGCGCGGTCCACAACGGCGTGCGCCGCCACCGGCGTGGGCACCTCACCCAGGAACTGCGCCTCACCTCCGGCGGCCGCCACGAGCGCCGCCGCGTCGGCCGCGAAGACGTCGGAGTTCCGCCGGGCGTCGTGGCCGATCACCACGCGCGCGCCCTGCGGCAGGGTGGCCATGACCGCCACGGTCGCCGAGCGAACCACGACGCGGTTCATCCCCGCCGGACCGGCCCCCAGCGGGGCCCGCAGGCCGGCGGTGCCGAACCGCAGCCGCCCGTCGAACAGGTGGCCGAGGGTCTCCGCCGCTCCGGTGTCCGTGCGGGCCGAGGCCAGCAGGGACTCCAACTCGGCGCGGGTCTCCGGATCGGGATCGGCGGCCAGCCACGCTTCGGCCACCGCCTGCAGCCCGGCGCCGTCACTCATGGCCACGCCGAGTGACCGGAGATCCGCGGGGGTCGCTCACGCCGCCGTCGACGGGACGGACGAGCCACGGGACCACCGGTTGCACCCGCCGGGTACCCCGTCAGAGACGGTCGATCACGCCGCGCAGCAGCCGGCCCACCCTCGCGCTCGAAGCGGCACCCGCTTCGAGCACCTCGGTATGGCTCGGACCCTCGTCGGTCATCCCGGCGGCCAGGTTGGTCACGAGCGACACGCCGAGAACCTCGACGCCGCAATGGCGCGCTGCGATGGACTCCAGCACCGTGGACATGCCCACCAGATCGGCCCCCATGATGCGCAGCATCTCAATCTCGGCAGGGGTCTCGAAATGGGGGCCGCGCAAGCCCGCATAGACCCCCTCGGGCACCTCGGAGTCGACCTCGGCAGCGAGAGCGCGCAGGCGAGGCGAGTAGGCGTCGACGAGATTGACGAAGCGGTCCGTGCTCCACTCGGTCCCTGCCACCGGTGACTCGCCCGTGAGGTTCAGGTGGTCGGAGATGAGAACCGGCCCGCCGACGCGATAGTGCGCTCGCAACCCCCCGGCAGCATTTGTCAGCACCGCCACACCGCAACCGGCGGCCGCCGCCGTGCGCACGCCGTGCGTGACGGCCGCAGCGGAGTTCCCCTCGTAGAGATGGACCCGCCCCCGGAACACCAGCACGCGCCGATCGCCGGCCGCCACCGCAGCCACGGTGCCGCCGTGGCCCTCCACGCGGGAGGCGGGGAACCCCGCCAGATCGGTTGTGGGGATCTGCGCCTCGCATTCGCCCAGGGCGGCCACGGCGTCGTCCCAGCCGGTGCCCAGCACGACGGCCGCCGAGAACCCGTCGCCGAGGCGGGCGCCGATCTGCGCTGCAGCCTCGTTGGCCGGCTGCTGGGCGTTCGACATGGCAAGCCTCCCTGGTGCTCGGCGATCCCGGCGGCGCCAAGTCTCGCGCAGGCCGGTGCGTGGCCACCCTGCACCCGGACCGCCTGCAAAAGTAAACCGGCCCCGGAGGAGGAATCCGGGGCCGGGGGCTGGGGGGAGATCGGTTATGCGTGGTAGCGACCTTGCCGGCCGGCCGCCGCGTCCCGCTGGGAGAGTGACCTCAGGCGGCGTTGGGACGCCGCAGGCGGCTACCCGCCCGGCTCCAGTCCCACGTCGACACCTGGTGCGTGCGCCGGGGCTCGGCCGGATTCGACTGGGACACCGGGTTCGGGGCGAGCGCCAGGCACGGCAACTCGACCGTGTCGACATCGCTCAGGACCGGCGAGGACCAGCGGATCGGGCTGCAGGTGCAGCGCGGCGAGTGCTGCGTCGCTCCGGTTCGGGGTCGAGATTCTTTCCTCATACCCATACAGACGGTTACTGCCTCCCGAAGGTTGACAAGCACCGAGCCTGCTCGCGGGATTTTCTGACGCTTGCACGCGAACATCCGTACGTATAGTACGGCGCCGGTGAGCCAACCGGCCCGCCGGCGGCGCTTCAGTCGATGTAGTAGCCGCCGTTGACGTCCATCACCTCGGCGGTGATGAACGAGGCGGCGGAGCTCCCCAGGAACAGGGCGGCGTAGGCCACGTCGCTGGGGGTTCCCATCCGCCCGACGAGCACCAAGGCGGCGTACTGGTCCATGTTGGGCCGCTCGGTCATGCGGCTGTGGACCATCGACGGCGCCAGGGCGTTGACCGTGATGCCCTCCCTGGCGACCTCGGGCGCCACCGCCTTCGCCAGGGTGTGCACGGCGCCCTTGGAGGCGGCGTAGGCCGTGACGCCCGAGAGGCTGCCCATCTTCCCGGAGTTGGACCCGACGTTGATGATGCGGCCGTAGCGGGCCTCCCGCATCGCCGGCAGGACCCGGCGGATGCACAGGAACGCCCCCGTGGAGTTCACGTCGAAGACCCGCTGCCATTCCTCCAAGCTGGTGTTGGGAACCCCGGCGGGGCCCAGGATCCCCGCGTTGTTCACGAGGATCGACGGCGCCCCGAACCTGGCTTCCACCTCGCTCATGGCGGCGTCCACTGCCGCCTCGTCGGCCACGTCGCAGTTGAGCGCCAGCATTCCGGGGTCGTCGGGCAGGTCCTCTCCTTCCCAGTCCATGTCGAGCAGCGCCACCTGCGCGCCCTGCTCACGCATCGCCTCGGCAATGGCCCGCCCGATGTTGCGCGCCGCGCCGGTCACCACCGCCACCCGCCCCTCGTAGCCGGGCAGCTTGATCCCCTCCAACGTCCACGCGCTCATGCTGTTCCCCTTCCCCGGGTCGGCGGCAGCCGATCGCCGCGCCTCACTCGGGCAGCGACGCTCCGGATGCACTGTAGTGAGCATGCCGGACCCGGTTCTATGCGCACGCGGCTCTTCTGTGGCAGCTGGGCGCGAGGATCCCGCTCAGACCTCGATCATCTGAGCGCGCCGGGTGCGCTGGCTCAGGGATTCATCAGCTCCGGGTAGTAGGTGGTGTAGAAGCCGCGGTCGCGTGTTAGGAAGGTCTCGGCCATAGCGAGCGCGTGGGCACCGATCAAGAAGTCGGTGATAATCCGTTCGCGCGGTCCGCCGGCGCGGCGGTAGCGCTGCCAGCGCAGTCCGGCCTCGTAGGCGATGGCCGTCGTGATCGGCGAGGGTGACACGTTGATCTGCCGCAGAGCGCCGTCGAGGACGGCCCGATAGTCGAATGCCGGGACGAGTTCTGCGTAGACGATGTCGCAGATGATGACGGCGCCGGCGTCGTACGCGCTGCGCAGGTGCTGCAGTGACTCGGGCCCGTGCTGCGTGTCACCCCCGAAGACGTCGAGCAGCACGCTGGTGTCGACGGCGGTGATCACCGGCCCCTGATCTCCTCGATGTAGTCATCGGTGCTGCCTGCGTCATCGAGGATGGCCCAGACGCGCTCCACCGGATGTTGAGCGGTCGTTCTTTTCCGGATGAGCAGGCCCTCGTCGGTCGGCGTGATCTCCACCTCGACGTTGTGGTTCAGGCCGAAGCGGTCACGCAGGGCCTTGGGGATGGTGATCTGGCCTCGCTCGGAGATGATCATGATTCTCTCCATCCGAATTACAGCTACATCGATTCATACTCTAGCCATCGGAGAGACAAATGACTTCTGATGGCATCTGTCGAATCAGCACCCACAGGGGAAGTCAGCGGCACTGGCAACGACGACGGAGCAGAAGGAACTGCTCAACCCCAGGATTTCCTCGTCATCGAGGAGTGCCTCGACGCCGGCGAGGTGGCTGGCCTCCTGTTCGTGCCCGGCAGCCACCTCTGGGGCACACAACGGCGGGCCCGCCGGCGTTCGAATGGAGCGATGGGACTACTGCATCTTGATGCTGTATTTGGTGCATCAGGATGTTAGACTCCTGACGTGCGCACGACACTGACACTGCAAGCAGACGTGGCCGCTGCCGTGGAGCGGCTGCGGCGATCCGAGGGCATCGGCGTGAGCGAGGCCGTCAACCGCCTCGTCCGCGAGGGCCTGACCAGGGCACAGGCTTCTTCGTCGTACGAACACGACTCCTACGACATGGGCCAGAAGGTCGATGTCACCGATATCGGCGACGTGATCGGCCTGCTGGATGAGACCGATCCGCCGTGCTGATCGATGCCAACCTGCTGCTGTTCGCCACCGACGCTTCCTCGCCCCACCACGAGCAGGCGGCGCGATGGCTGGTCGCGGTGCTGAACGGCCGCCGCAGGGTGGCGCTCCCGTGGCAGACCATCGGAGCGTTCCTGCGCATCGGCACCAACCCGCGCATCTACGCCAATCCCCTGACCATCGGGCAGGCGTGGGGCTGCGTGCGGCGCTGGCTCGACGCCGAACCGACCTGGATCCCGCCGCCGACGGCACGCACGGCCGCCATCCTGGGCGACCTTCTCACCGAACACCACGTGACGGCCAACCTGGTGCCGGACGCCATGCTGGCCGCACTGGCCATCGAGCACGGCCTCACGGTCATGACCGCCGACACCGACTTCGCCCGCTTCGCCGAGACCAGCTGGGAGAACCCAATCACCGCGTGACCGCCATGCCCACCCCGGGTCCGTGCCCGGATGCGGTTCCCCTGCCTCACCCGCCAACCTGGAGAAGCATAGGCGTCGCCTGTCGTGGCCGCGGCGGCCGGTGAGTGGTCGCCGGTTCCCCGCTCGTTGACAGCGGCGACGCGCACCTCGTAGGTCGTGCCGCCGGCGAGACCGGTGATCACCGTCGCCGTCTCCGCCGACTCGTGCCCCCACCCGCCGCCGACGCGGAACTCCGCCACATAACCGAAAGGGCGGCTCGGCCGAGCCGCCAACTCCCGCGGCAGGAATGAAGGGCGGCGTGCGCACGCCGCCGAATACCTCCGCCTACCCCGCGCTCTTCGGGCCGGTCGTGGCTTCAATGAAGGGCGGCGTGCGCACGCCGCCGAATCCCGGGCGCGCTGCGCGTCGCATTGAGGCGG
>CAZTZI010000093.1:0-24559 GCA_964618115.1 uncultured Acidimicrobiales bacterium | reverse complement strand
CGATCTCGGCGGCCAGGGCGGCGGCGTCGATGTCGTCGTTGTCGTCGAACGGCGTCTGAAAGACCGGGAAGACCCCGGCCAGCGACTCAGGCGGGTACTGCATGCGGCGATGCTAACCGCCCCGGTGAGCGCCCGGGTCAGTCGGCCAGCGCCGCGCGCCGCTCCGGGCGGGTTGGCAGCCGACGCGGCGCAGCCATCTCCGCCAACGCGGCAACGGCTCGGGCCTCAGCTGCGATGCGCGCCTCGAACAGGTCGAGGTCCGAGCAGGTCATCGGGGTCCAGCAGCCAGCGACCCGATGCGGACTCGCGCAGCCGCTTCACGACACGGCTGCCCGTGCGCCATGCCGATTAGCCTGTCGGAGTGGCCATCGTCAGTCCGCCGGGTGTACCGAACAGGCAGGAGGCCCCGAGCCGCCAAGAGGCGGAGCGCGCTGCCGACGCGCTGATGGCGGCGGGTGCTTCGGCTGTGCTGTTGTACGGATCGCTGGCCAGGGAGACCCAGAGCCCGCAAAGCGACATCGACCTGCTAGCCGTCTTCGATGATCTCGACTACAGCACACGCTGGTCACGCAGAGTCGAACTCAGCCGGTTGGCCGCTAGGGCCGCGGGGCGACCGGTGGAGGTGCGCGTCACCGACTGGCCCGAGTGGACCCATAGGAGTCAGCGGTTGCAGACCAGCTTCGAGCGCGGCGTCGCCCGCGACGCTGTCGTCCTTTGCGAAGCGCCCAACGGGTCGGTGAACTGGGACAAGGAGATCGGGATGCCAGAGAGCGATGCAGGCGAGGCGGTGCTGTCACTCGGCCACGCCACCGATGCCCTCAGGCGGATCGAGTCCGCCTTAGAGCCCGCCCCGGGCGAAAGCAGAGCGCTGGCCGAAGGCGACGCCGAGGACTACCTGTCGGCGGTGACGGTCCGCCTGCGGGCGGTGTGCGCCGAATCCCAGACTGCGCTGGAGACCTCGCTGAAGGCGCTTGTGCACATATACGCCACCGAGCCGCCGGGGCGGATTCATCGCCTCGACGAACTGCTCTCAGAGCTCGAGGGACACCCGCCGCACCCCGCGGCCAGGGAGTTGATGCGTCATCTCGACCTTGCCGAGGTGACGCTCTGGCGCCAGCGCGGAACCTACCCGGGCGACTTCCCGGACATCGCTCTGGAGGCTCTTGTTGTTCACGCCACCCGCCTCGCCGCTGCGGCCTGCGCCCTAGCCCGCGTCGCCGCCGATCACCTAGAAGGCGCAGACTCCGCAGCCGGTCGGTCGGTTTCCGGTGCCAGAGGGCTCGCGGCTGCCATCGAGGCGGCGCTGAGCCGGTGGGATACCACTCTCGACACTCCGACCGAGCAGATGGGCATTCACGAACCGCCCCCAGCGGACCGACCCCCTGACGGTTAGCTAGGACTGCCTGAACACATGTTTGGTTGCCCGGGGTGACGTTTCGGTGCTGTTCAGTCGCTGGGGCGGCGGGCGCGGGAGGCGCGGTAGTCGTCCACCCAGATGCGGGAGCTGCGCCACTGGCCGTCGGCGCCGCGGTGGGCTTGGAGGCGTCCGCGTTGCGCGGCGGCCTGCAGATGGCACAAGTCTCGCGGGGCCGGCGTCGGCGGATCGCAGCGCCCGCAGGTAGCTGTCCCGGTCCCGCTTATAGATGACTATCGGCGGGTAGCCGAGTTGAACCAGGGCGAGGTTCAGCAGAAGGCGTCCGGTGCGGCCGTTGCCGTCGAGTGGTGGGCCTCCTCAAACCAGATGTCGCGCCATAGGCCAGCCGCCTCCGCCGGGCTGGGCAGGCCGCCGAGGCGGTTGTCCAACTCGCCCACCTGGACGCGCACCCGGTGGTAGATCTCCTCCCGGCGCGGCCTACCTCGGCGCGGTGGCTTCGGCGATTCCGATTGCGGGCTCATCGCCGCCGAGCGCAGCCCGGAGCCGCGGACTTGTCGAGTTTGACGAATACTAAGAGCGCGCGCGGATAGGCTCTGAACAGGGGATTTGCGGTTCTACCGGTGCATCTATTTCCGCTGGTAAGAGAGTCAAGAGGGCACCTTGATTGGGATTGTTCGTCGCTGGTGATCGCCTATCCGCTAACGCTCTAAATCAACAACGACAAGGCGGCGACAGATCGACTCATCACGAGTCCCCAGAGATGCCCCGAGCGGCTCTGACTTAGAGCGCGCGCGGATTGACCATCCACGGGTCTGGGGTTCCCCCGAAATTGTGGAGGCATGCTCTTAGCGTCTCTTCCAGGGCACTTGTATCAATAACCGACGAGTTTCGGGTCTGCGCACCGGCCCGGCGACTTGTCGAGTTTCAAGCGATCGCAAATCAAGACGACAACATAGTGCGGCCCCCAGGAGGCCATGTGCAGCCTCAAGATCGCGATCCGGCTCAGCCGTTGGGGGCCAGAGGGTCCCTTCTGCGACGGCTCTAGTTTAGGATTTGCGGTCGCCCGACTTTGAAGATTGCCGGCCTGATTCCTTCGATGTTGCCGACCTGTGAGTCGGGTGTTCGAGAGGCCCGGCAGGCGGATCAGCCACCTACAGGTCGGCCAGCCAGCGGACCAGGGCCTTGGTGGGATCGGCGATCTCGTCGGTCGAGGTGTACCAGTAGTCCTGCCAGCCGTCTTCCGGCAGGCCGGTGAACAGCATGAGGTTCAGCGGGTAGGTCTCGCTGTCGGCGCAGCGCCGGAAGTCGTCGCGGAACAGGAACGTGGGCTTGCCCCACGCGATGGCCATGCCCAGTTCCACCATGACGCCCTCGTCGGGCGGGCAGCCGTTCACGACGGCGAAGATGCCGTCGGCCTCGCGGACGAGCCTCATGTCGTTCTGCCCGATCTTGTAGGCCCAGCCGGTCTGACCGATCCAGCCCTCCTGGTCACCGAGGGCGAACGGCTCCCAGGGCTCGGCGCCGACCGCTTCCAGCGCCGCGATCAACTCGTTCAGCGGCCCGGCGCGCTGCGCCGTCGAGAACCCGTAGGGATTCGCCAGGTAGAGGGTCTTGCGCCGGCTCATGGCGTCTGCGGGGCGAGGCGCTGCGGGTCGACTCCGGCACAGGGGATCCGCGCCCGGAACCCCACGATCCATCCGGCCGCCGGATCCGGTGCGCACGCCACGCGGCGATGCTACCGGGGGCGCTCCCGCCGCGCCGAGCCACCGGGGATTCGCCGCCGCGCCGGAGGCAGCCCCGGAGGGGAATAACTATGGTCTCGGTTGCGCGACGACGATCGGGGGAACGTCATGAGTGGAAGCACCCAGCCCGCAAGCCCACGGGTCGGATTCATCGGCCTCGGCAACATGGGATGGCCGATGGCCGGCCACATCGCCGCCGCCGGGATGCCGCTTCGGATCTACAACCGGACCCGCTCGGTGGCCGAGGCGTTCGTGGAGCGCGTCCGCTCGGCAGGCGACGAGGTGGACGTACAGATATGCGCGTCGCCCGCGGAGGTTGCCGGGGGCAGCGACGCGGTGCTCAGCATCGTCTCCGACGACGACGCCGCAACGGAGGTGTTCGCGGGACCGGCCGGCGTCGCCGAGGGGATCGCACCGGGCGCGGTGGCGGTCGAGATGAGCACCATCAGCCCCACCTGCGTCCGCCACCTGGCCGGGGTGATCGAGGACCGCGGCGCGCACCTGGTGGACGCCCCGGCCGGCGGCAGCGTCTCGACGGCCGAAGCCGGTGTGCTGCTGATGATCGCCGGTGGAACCGCCGCCGCCGTGGAGCTGGCGCGGCCGGCGCTGGAGCCCTTCAGCGGCCGGGTGGCGCACGTCGGCGGCCAGGGCGCCGGCGCGGCCATGAAGCTGGCTCTGAACACGCTGGTGCACGGTCTCGTCAACAGCATCGCCGAAGGGCTCGTGCTGGCCGAGAAGGCCGGCATCGACCGCCTCGTGGCCTACGACGTCTTCGCCTCCAGCCCGTTGGGCTCGCCGTTCTTCCAGTACCGCCGCGACTGGTACGAGCGTCCCGGCACCCAGCCCGCCATCTTCCGGCTGGACCTCGCCATCAAGGACCTCCGACTGGCGCTGGATCTGGCCGCGGAGTGCGGGGTGGACCTGCCGCAGATCGCCAGCAATCATCGCTCGCTTCGGGCCGCATCGGCGGCCGGCTTCGGGGACTACGACGTCGCCGGCGTGGCGGAGTCGCTGCGCGGCAACCGGCGCAGTCCCGACTGACGATCCCGCGCCACCGCTGCTCCTGCACAATCCGGATCCCACGTGCCTCCGCGGCTGGTCGAAGGCATGAGGACCCAGTGAGATTCAGTGGATCCCGGCCTTCGCCGGGATGACGCGAGCCAACCGCCGGGCCGGCCGATGAGGCACTAGCCGGAAGCCGGCGGCGCGTCCAGGCCGAAGGCGTCGTGCAGGACCGAGACAGCGCTCACCACGTCGTCCTCCCGCACGACGCAGGAGATGCGGATGGCCGATGTCGAGATCATCTCGATGTTGATGGCGGCGCCGCCGAGTGTCTCGAACATCGTTGCCGCCACGCCTGGATTGCTCTTCATCCCGGCTCCGACGAGGCTCACGCGGGCGATGGCGGCATCGGAGGTGACGGTCCCCGCCCCGATCTCGCCCGCCAGCGACTGCGCCACCGAGGTGCTGTCGCCCAACTGACCGCGTGGCACCGTGAAGGAGATGTCGGTGACGCCTTCCTCGGACACGTTCTGCACGATCATGTCGACGTTCACGTCGAGTTCGGCAAGGCGGCGGAACAGCGTCCCGGCGATGCCCGGGCGATCCGGGACGTTCGGAACGGTGATCTTCGCCTCCGAGGTGTCGTGCGTGACCGCTGACACGATGGCCTGCTCCATATCGGGATCCTCCTCATCGATCCAGGTCCCCGGCTCCCAGGTGAACGCCGAGCGGACGTGCAGCCGCACGCGCCGGGCGCGGGCCACCTCGACGGACCGCATGGCGGGCTTCGGGCAGCCGGTCGCGGTCATCTCCAGCATCTCGTCGTACGACAGCCGGCCGATGCGGCGGGCTCGGTGCACGACCCGGGGATCGGCGGTGAACACGCCGGAGACGTCGGTGTACAGCTCGCAGGCGTCAGCACCGAGCACGTGCGCGAGCGCCACCGCCGTGGTGTCCGAACCGCCGCGGCCCAGGAACGTCACGTCGCGGTCGGTGGATACTCCCTGCGAGCCGGCGACGACAGGCACCCGCCCCTCGGCGACGGCGGCGCGCACCCGCTCGGGCCGGATCTCCAGGATGCGGGCGTTCTGGTGCGTGGTGTCGGTGAGGAACCCCGCCTGACTGCCCGTCAGCGACTCAGCGGGCACACCGCGATCGGCCAGTGCCATGCACATCAGCGCAGTGGCCTTCCGCTCGCCGGCGGTGATCAGCATGTCCATCTCCCGCCCCGGCCGCCGGTCGGCCACGCCTGCGGCGAGGCGGAGCAGTTCGTCGGTCTCACTCCCCATGGCGCTGACGACGAGGACGATGTCGTCGCCCTGCAAGCGCCGGAGGTGCACCTGCTCGGCGATCTCGCGCATTCGCCCCGGCGTGGCGACCGACGTGCCACCGAACTTCTGGACCAGTAGAGCCATCGATGTCAACCTAACGCCGCCCGGCGCAACTCTGCGCCTCACCGACCGGTAGCTTCTACGTCATGGGAACCGACAAACGCGCCCGCCAGAAGGCCGGGACGCAGGCACGACGGGAGGCCGCCAAGGAGGCGGCGACGCGGGCCAAGCGGCGGCGCACGCTCATCAGGGGCGGTGTCGTCGTGCTGGCCGTCGTGGGAGTCTTCCTCGGCATCACGCTCAGCGGCCGCGAGGACGAACCCGAAGCGGCGGCCCCGCCCCCGCCCCCGGTCGGCGCCGAGGTGACCGCCGAGGAGGCGGACAGCTCCGAAGGCGGCACAGCAGACGACGCTGAATCGGACTCCGGAACCGATGACGAGATGAGCGACGACTCCGCCGACGGCGAGACAGCGGAGGCCGAGGTCGCCGGCGACGAGACGGCGGACGAAGCGGTCGCCGCCGACGAAGCACCTGAGGCCGACCCTGGCGGCCCGGACTACACGCCGTACGCGCCGGGCGACTTCGGCACCGAGCCGTGCGCCCCTGCCGCCGGAGTCGACGAGCCGGTGCTGGACTTCGCCGGAGCGCCGGAGCTGTGCATCGACACATCCGTCCCGCACACCGCGGTGTTCGACACCTCTCGGGGGATCATCAGGGTGGCGCTGGACGTGACCAACGTGCCGGGCACTGTGAACAGCTTCGTCAACCTGGCACGCTTCGGCTACTACGACGACACGCTGATCCACCGCAGCGCTCCGAGCATCGGCATCCTGCAAGGGGGTTCCCCGCACACCAACACCGCCGCCGATCCCGGGCCGGGCTACACGCTGTGGGACGAGGGCACCGGCTTCACCTACCGGCCGGGCCAGCTCGTCATGGCTCGCCGCGGCGAACCCAACAGCGCCGGCGCCCAGTACTTCTTCACCGTCACCGAGGACGCGGGCCTGCTCGACGGCCAGGGCACCTACGTTGTGTTCGGCGAGGTGATCGAGGGCCTCGACATCCTCGTCGACATCCTCGCCAGCCACGTCGACGAACCCGACAATCCTCTCGGCGGCGCCCCGGACCCACCGGTCGTCGTCGAGACCCTCAGCGTCAAGACCGGCTGAGTGCCGCGGCGAGCGTCTCGAGTCAGTCGCGGAGCGAATCCAGGGCGATCCGAGCGCCGTCCCGGTAGAGCGTCACCTCGCCGCAGACCTCCCAGGACCCATCGGACCGGGAGATCAGCGCGCTGCGCTCATCCACCGCGGCCACCAGCAGGCCCCGCGGCGCCAGCTGCACGGTGCGGGAGATCCGCTCCGCCGACAGGGTGTCGGCCCGCGAGATCATCGCCAGGTCGTCGGTCAGGCCGAGCCCGAGCGTGAAGGCGCCGCCGCGGACGTCCACCATGTGGTCGCACAGCACGTTCCCTCCGGCGCCCGCCCCCGCAACGGTGGCTCCGGCGGCGAAGGCCGCCACCAGGGCCTCCCAGACGGCCGTGCGCAGCAGCGCGGAGCGGGCGTGCAGGGGCGAGCCTCCGGTCAGATAGATCAGGGAGGCACCAGCCACTGCCGCGGCCGCCGCGGGATCGTCGGCGTCGACCCGGCGGTAGGTGTCCAGCCACACGCACCCGACTCCCAGATCCCCGAACCAACTCTCGGCACGGGTCTTGAGCCGTGCGGGGTTCTCGTAGGCGGTCGCCGTCGGCAGGACGACCACCTCGGCCGCCCCGCACTCGGCCAGCAGCACGGAGTCGAAGTCGCAGCCCGCGGAGAATTCGCCTCCCCCTACGAACGCAAGGGTTCCCCGGCTCACGACACGGACTCCACCGCGCCGCGGCCTGCATCCGGCAGATCCGCCCGGCCGAGGTCCGGTCGAGCCGCACCAACCACCACCCGCAGCGACCCCGACCTGCCCGAACGCAGCCAGCGTCTCTCCAACGACACCACTTCGAACCCCCCGGCCCACAGCGCCCCCGAGATGTCCCCGGCCATCGACATTCCCCACAGGCGGCGTGCCATGCGGTCCAGCCGGCGCCGCCAGGGCCGGGCATCCCCGTCCAGCTCCACGAACAGCAGGAGGCCGCCCGGCGCCAGCAGCGGCCTCAACGTCGCCACCAGAGCCTCCGGATGAGGCGCCGCGGCCATCGCCCCGAACGAGCACACGGTGTCGAACGGGTCGTCGCCGCTGTCGCCCAGCGACCCGGGCGGGGCCACCACGAGTTCCCGCACGGACTCGTACTCGAACCCACCGGCCAGAGGTCCCCGGATGTCCAGAACCCGACCGGCGGCACGGCGCTGCATCCCCACCACGTCGGCGCGGAGTGCTCGGCAAAGCCTCCTGCTGCTCCCGCCGATCCGCATGTTCGCGCCGGGGTCGGCGGCGGCCCAATCCCGATCCGCGGTCGAGGCCACCTCCTCGGACACCGCGCCGGCGCCTACCGCCACCAGCGGCCGGCGAACCGCCAGCCCGAACGCGCCGGCACCGCCGTGGGCGCCTCCGTCCGCTGCAGCAGCAGCCGCACCGCGGCGACGATCGCCGCCACCTCCCCAGCGTCGGCCACCGGCGGAGTCACCGACATGTCTCGGGGTGCGGCGGTGTCGCGCGGCAAGGTCACAGCGGGATGACGCCGTGCTTGCGCCGAGGACGGTCGGCGCGCTTGGAGCGCAGCGCGTCGAACCCGGCGATCACCTTGCGCCTCGTCTCGGCGGGATCGATCACGTCGTCGATATAGCCGCGCTCGGCGGCGATGTACGGGTTGGCGTACCGCTCGATGTAGTCCTCCACCAACTCATCGCGCCTGGCGGTGGGGTTCTCGCTCTCGGCCAGCTCGCGGCGGTACAGGATTTCCACGGCGCCCTGCGGACCCATCACCGCCAACTCCGCCGACGGCCAGGCGAAGCACAGATCGGAGCCCACGGACTTCGAGTCCATCACCACGTACGCCCCTCCGTAGGCCTTGCGCGTCACCACGGAGATACGCGGCACCGTCGCCTCGCAGTAGGCGTACAGCAGCTTGGCACCGTGACGGATGATGCCGCCGTACTCCTGATCGACGCCCGGCAGGAACCCCGGCACGTCCACCAGGGTCAGGAGTGGGATGCCGAAGGCGTCGCAGGTGCGCACGAAGCGGGCGGCCTTGGAGGACGATTCGATGTCGAGCACCCCCGCCAGCACCAGGGGCTGGTTGCCGATCACGCCGACGGTGTGGCCGTCGAGCCGCCCGAACATGCAGACGATGCTCTGCGCCCAACTCGGGAAGTACTCGAGGTACTCGCCGTCGTCGAGGACCGCAGCGACCACGTCCTTCATGTCGTACGGCAGGTTGGAGCTGTCCGGCAGGACGGCCCGCAGCTCGGGGCACAGCCGATCCGGCGAGTCGAGGGGCTCGTAGTGCGGGGGGTGCTCGAGGTAGTTCGACGGAAGGAAGCTCAGGAGTTCCTTCACGGCGTCGAGCACGTCGTGCTCGGTGTCGCGCACGAATGTGGCCACGCCCGATTTCGTGGCATGGCTGCGGGCGCCGCCGAGATCTTCCAGCGAGACCTCCTCGCCCGTCACGGTCCGGACCACATCGGGCCCGGTGATGAACATGTGCGACAACTCGCGCACCATGAAGATGAAGTCCGTGATCGCCGGGCTGTAGACCGCACCGCCCGCGCACGGCCCCAGCACCACCGAGATCTGGGGCACCACACCGGAGGCCCGCACGTTCCGCGAGAAGATGCCCCCGTAGGAGTCGAGGCTCACGACCCCCTCCTGGATGCGAGCCCCGGCGCCATCGTTGAGACCGATCACCGGCGCCCCCGTGGTGACGGCCATGTCCATCACCTTGTGGATCTTGGCAGCGAACACCTCGCCGAGGGCGCCGCCGAACACGGTGAAGTCCTGGGCGAACACGAACACCTTGCGACCGTCGACCGTGCCCCAACCCGTCACGACGCCATCGGTGTAGGGGCGCTCGGTCAGGCCGCTCTCGGTGGCCCGGTGCCTGGCGAGCATGTCGAGTTCGTGGAACGAGCCCGGGTCCAGCAGGTAGTCGATGCGCTCGCGGGCCAGCAGCTTCCCCTTGGCGTGCTGACGTTCCACCGCCCGCTCGGGGCCGGCGTGGCGGGCCTGCTCCTTGCGCTTCTCGAGTTCTGCCAGCCGCTCGGCCATGGAATGGGTGGCCATCGGCGCGAAAGCGTACAGCCCCGATCCGTCCTGCCCGCAGTGGTGGTCCGGTCGGGGGGAGGGGGCCGCTCTGCTCCTTCGGCGCGGGCGCAAGGCGTCGCAGCCCGGCCCCCTCCCCCGCGGGTTGCCGCGACCAGGCAACGGTGCAGCGGGGAAGCCTCGGAGTAGGGTGCGCGGCGTGATCGTTCGGTTCTTTGCAACTTGCCTGGTGGAGTTGCTGCGGCCCGGGGTGGGGGCGGCGACCGTGCGGGCGCTGCGGGCAGCCGGAGCCGATCCGAGGTCGGTGCGGGGAGCCACCTGCTGCGGCCAGCCGGCCTACAACGCCGGCTACGCCGCCGAGGCGCGGCGCGTGGCGCGGCGCACATTGCGGGCCCTCGGCGAGGGCGACGAGCCGTGCGTGGTGGCCTCCGGCTCGTGCGCCACGATGATGTCGCACCACTGGCCGGAACTGTTCGAAGGGACCGCGGACGCGGCGGCGGCACGCAAGGCCGCCGGCCGGACGGTCGAGCTGACGGCGTTCCTGGTGGGGACCGCGCCGACCGGGCCCGGCGAGGACACCGCAGAGCCGGCGGGCGCCGGCGGCGGCGAGTCGGGGGAGGGTTCCCACGCCAAGGCCGTCGTGGTCCACGACTCCTGCCACGCGCTGCGTGAGCTCGGAGCGGGTGCGACGGTTCGGCGTGCCCTCGCCGACGCCGGGCGCACCCCGACCGAGGCCGAGGGAACCGAGCGTTGCTGCGGGTTCGGGGGATCGTTCTCGGTCAAGATGCCCGCCGTGTCGGTCGCCATGGCCGACGAGAAGCTCGACAACTTCGCCGCCACAGGCTGCACGCAGGTCACCAGTTGCGACCTCTCGTGCCTCCTGCACCTCCAGGGTCGGGCCCGGCGCCGCGGCCTCGCCCTGCGGTTCGACCACGTCGCCACGCTGCTGGACCCTGGGACGTGACCCAGCCCGAGGCGAACACGCCGCTGTTGCACCGCGACCGCGGGACGATCCTGTGAGCGCGCCCACTGCAACCCCGGTGAGCTTCAGCCGTCGCGCCGGCCGCGCCCTCGACGACGGCCGCATGCGAGCAGCCATCGCCCGCGGGACCGGCCTCATGGTGCAGCGCCGCCACGAGGCGATCTCGGAGTTGACCAACGCCGAGGAGTTGCGCGACGCCGGGTCCGCCATCCGTGCGGCCGCCCTGCAGCGGCTTCCGGAGCTGCTGGAACGCTGGTCCGACAATCTCAGCGCGCTCGGAGGCCACGTGCACTGGGCTTCCGATGCCGACGAGGCCACCGCAATCGTGGCCGGCATCGTGGCGCGGCGTGGCGCGAAGGTCATCGCCAAGGGCAAGTCCATGGTGTCCGAGGAGATCCACCTCAACGACGTCCTGGAGCGGGCCGGCAGCGACGTGGTGGAGACCGACCTTGGCGAGTTCATCCAGCAACTTGCCGGCGAGCCTCCTTCGCACATCGTGGCACCGGCCATGCACAAGGACCGCTTCGAGGTCGCCGACTTGCTCAGCGCCGATCGGGGAGCGCCCGTGAGCCCCGAGATCACCGCCGAGGCCGCCTACGCCCGGACACGCCTACGGCAGGCCTTCCTGGACGCCGGGGTGGGGATCACCGGCGTCAACTTCGCCGTCGCCGCCACCGGCTCGATATGCCTCGTCGAGAACGAGGGCAACGGGCGGATGTGCTCCAGCCTTCCGCCGACGCACATCGCCCTCATGGGACTCGAGCGCATCGTCGCCGACTTCGACGAGCTCGACGTGATGCTCAACCTGCTGGCTCGCTCCGCAACGGGGCAGGCGCTCACCGTGTACACGAACATCATCACCGGCCCGCGGCGCCCCGGCGAGGCCGACGGCCCCGAGGAGTTGCACGTGGTCGTGCTGGACGGCGGGCGGAGCGCCGCCGTCGGCACCCGCTTCTCCCCGGCACTCCACTGCATCCGCTGCGGCGCCTGCCTGAACGTGTGCCCGGTGTACCGCCAGGTCGGCGGGCACGCCTACGACTCGGTCTACAGCGGACCCATCGGGGCGGTGCTGACGCCGCTCCTGAAACCCGCCGATCCGGCGGCCCGCGAACTCGCCGAGGCCTCCTCGCTGTGCGGCGCCTGCACCGAGATCTGCCCGGTGCGCATCCCCTTGCACGATCTGCTGCTTCACCTGCGCCACCGGGATGCCCGGGCGGACGCCTCGCCGTTGCGGCGGGCGGGCTTCTGGTTGTGGTCGCAGGCGTGGTCACGGCGCTGGGTGTTCCGCGCCACCGTGCTCGCCGCCCGCGCCGGGATGCCCTTGCTGCGGAAGCTGCCCCGGCTGCCGAACATCGGCTGGCTCGGCGCGTGGCGCAGCGGGCGGGACCTGCCGTGAGCAGCCCGGCACGTCGGCTTGCGATCGAGTGGATTCCGGCTTTCGCCGGAACGACGAATTGAGGTTCGCGGGGATGGCGAAGAGGTTCGCGGGCACCACCAGGGAGGAATTCCTGGAACGGCTGCAGGTCCCCGACCCCGCCGTCTCCGGCGAGGGCGGACCTGCGGTGCCGCGGGCGCGATTCGTCTCGCGCCGCAGCGGTCCCGACGGGTTCATGGAAGCCTGGCGAGCCCTGGGCGGCACGGCCGAACGGATCCCCGCCGGCGAAGTGCCCGGCGCGGTCGCCGCCTACGCCGCCCGCCGCGACGGACCGCTCCTGGCCGCGGCGGGCAGTGACCTCGGCGCCGACCTCATCTGGCCGGAATGCGGAGTGCAGGATGCCGCACGTGCGGCCGTCGGCGTCGTACGCGCCGCCGCGGCGGCGGCGCAGACCGGGACCGTGCTGCTGCGCGCCGACGACAACCTGGGACGCTCGGTGAGCCTGCTGCCCTCGGCCTGCATCTTCGTGATCGACGCCGGCACCATCGTCGACACCCTCGGCGACTACCTCCGGAGCACCGAGGGTCTCCCCAGCCAGTTGGTGGCCGTCACGGGCCCGTCGCGCTCGGCCGACATCGAGAGCACGCTCGTCATCGGCGTCCACGGACCGGGAGAGGTACACGCCATACTCACCGGGTGACGGAGCGCCCCACATCCGAGCGCCTCTTCACGCCGGCGTTCGCGGCGCTGCTGCTGGCCTGCGTCTGGTACTTCCTCGTCACGGGAATGATGTTCGAGGCGATCCCGCGGTTCGTCTCGACCACTCTGGGGGGAGAGGATTGGGGTGTCGGCATCGCCATGGGGATCGCCGGACTGGCCGCTGCACTGCTACGGCTCCCCGCGGGGAGACTGACCGATCTCAAGGGCCGCCGGTGGGTCCTGGTCCTGGGCTCCGCCACGGCGGGCGCGAGCATGCTGGGCCTCCTGGCCGCCCGGAGCATCAGTGCGGTCGTCGGATTCCGCCTGCTGACCGGCCTCGCCGAAGCCGCCTACTTCGTCGCCGCGGCGACGTCGCTGCAGGATCTCGCCCCCGCCAGCCGCCGCGGGGAAGCCACGTCGTATTTCTCCGGGGTGGCGTACGTGGGCTTCGCCCTCGGCCCCGTACTAGCCGAATGGCTCATCAAGCGGTACTCCTTCGACGTCGTCTGGCTGCTCGCCGCCGGGCTGAGCCTGGTCGCCGCGGTGCTGTCGCTGCGAGTCCCGCAGAACCGCAGCAGCGTCCCGCCCGACGGACGCTTCTGGCCGAAACCGCTGCTTCACCCCGCGGCGCGGGCGCCGGGCACGGTCCTGTTGATCGGACTGATGGGTTTCGCGAGCTTCGTGACGTTCGCGGCCCTGTGGGCGACCGATGCGGGAATCGCACGGGCCGGCGACGTGTTCGTGCTGTTGGCGGCGACCGTGCTGACCGTACGAGTGCTCACCGCACGGGTGGTCGACCGGATCGGCGCCCGCGCCACCGCCACCATCGCCCTGAGCGCCTCGGCAGCCGGTCTTGCGGTCATGGCTCTCTGGCAGGCCCCCGCCGGGGTCTACCTCGGCACCGTCATCCTGGCGGTCGGGCAGGGCTTCATGTTCCCCGCGCTGTTCACCCTGGTCATCCTGGCGGCGCCGGAGACCGAGCGAGGTCAGGCCGTCGGGGCGTTCAGCATCTCCTTCGACCTGGCCTTCGGTCTCGGCGGCGTCCTGGCGGGCGTGGTCGCCAACACCTTCGGCGGCATCCCCGCGGCCTTCTGGTTCGGCACGGCGGCCTGCGGGCTGGCACTCATCGTCGCCCGCGCTACCCTCCCGGCGTCCCGGAGCCTGCGGGACAGCAATCCGCCGCCGACCGAGGGTGGGGATGCCGGGGGCGCCGTAGGCGGCCATTCCGAGGCCGCCGGAGCGCCACCGGTAGCCCCGCCCGGACACCCGGACACCACTGGATTCCGGCCTGCGCCGGAATGACGAGTTGGGGGCAGGGCCTCAGAGGATCTTGATCTCGATGTCGACGCCGGCCGGAAGGTCGATGCGCTGCAACGAGTCCACCGTCTTCGCCGAGGAGTTCACGATGTCCAGCAGCCGCTTGTGGATGCGCATCTCGAAGTGCTCGCGGCTGTCCTTGTCCTTGTGGGGTGAGCGGATCACGGTGACGCGGTGGCGCTCGGTCGGCAGTGGCACCGGGCCCCGCACCTCGGCCTGAGTTCGCTTGACCGTCTGCACGATCTTGCGCGCCGACTGATCCACGACCTCGTGGTCGTACGCCTTGAGGCGGATGCGGATCTTCTGCCCCGTGGCCACGATCAGCTACTTCAGGATCTTGGTGACGGCGCCGGCGCCGACGGTGCGCCCACCCTCGCGGATGGCGAAACGCAGACCCTCGTCCATGGCGATCGGGGCGATCAACTCGACGGTCATCTGCGTGTTGTCGCCGGGCATGCACATCTCGATGCCCTCCGGCAGCGAGATGGAGCCGGTGACGTCGGTGGTCCGGAAATAGAACTGGGGTCGGTAGCCGTCGAAGAACGGCTTGTGGCGCCCGCCCTCGGCCTTGGTCAACACGTAGACCTCCGCCTCGAAGTGGGTGTGAGGCGTGATGGAGCCCGGAGCGGCGAGCACCTGGCCCCGCTGCACCTCTTCCTTGCCGACGCCGCGCAACAGCGCACCGATATTGTCGCCCGCCCGGCCCTCGTCGAGGATCTTGCGGAACATCTCCACGCCGGTGCACACCGTCTTGCGGGTCTCCTTGATACCGACGATCTCCACGTTGTCGCCGGTGTTGACGATCCCCTGCTCGACACGCCCGGTGACGACCGTCCCGCGACCTGTGATCGAGAAGACGTCCTCGATGGGCAGGAGGAACGGCTTGTCGACGTCGCGCAGCGGCTCGGGCACGTAGGAGTCCACGGCCTCCATGAGCGCAACGACCTGGTCGCCGGCCTGGTCGTCGCCCTCCAGCGCCTTGAGCGCCGAGACCGCCACGACCGGCGTGTCGTCGCCGGGGAACCCGTACTCGTCGAGCAGCTCCCGGACCTCGAGTTCGACCAACTCCAGCAACTCGGGATCGTCGACGGCGTCCACCTTGTTCAATGCCACGAGAATGCGGGGCACACCCACCTGGCGTGCCAGGAGCACATGCTCGCGGGTCTGCGGCATCGGGCCGTCGGCCGCCGACACGACCAGGATGGCGCCGTCCACCTGAGCCGCACCGGTGATCATGTTCTTGATGTAGTCGGCATGGCCGGGCATGTCGACGTGGGCATAGTGCCGGTTGGGCGTCTCGTACTCGACGTGGGCCACGTTGATGGTGATGCCCCTCTCCCGTTCCTCGGGAGCCTTGTCGATGGAGTCGAAGTCGGTGAACTGCGTGGAATCCGGATCCCGCTGGGACAGGACCCGCGTGATGGCAGCGGTCAGTGTCGTCTTGCCATGGTCGATGTGCCCCATGGTCCCCACGTTGATGTGAGGCTTCGAACGCTGGAAGACTTCCTTGGCCATTGTTTTGCTCCTGATACTCCGTTTTGTCGAGGTTCTCTTCGGTTCGTGTGACCCGCGGCGCCCCGGTCCCCGCTTCCGTTGTGGCCGCGCCGTCGGTTTGACTCAGACGCCGCGCACGCGGGAGACGATCTCTTCTTGTACGGAAGCCGGCACCCGCTGGTAGGAGTCGAACTGCATGGTGTACGTAGCCCGCCCCTGGGTGCGCGAACGCAGGTCGGTAGCGTATCCGAACATCTCCGCAAGCGGCACCGCCGCATTGACAACTTGATTGGCACCGCGCCGCTCGGTCCCCAGGACGCGCCCGCGGCGGCTATTGATGTCGCCCACGACGTCGCCGAGGAAGCGCTCGGGGGCAACGACCTCGGTGGCCATGACCGGCTCCAGCAGGACGGGTGACGCCTTCAGGGCCGCCTCCCGGAACCAGGCCATCGCGGCGATCTTGAAAGCCATCTCCGACGAGTCGACCTCGTGGTGACGGCCGTCGTTGAGCACCACGCGGATCCCAACGGTCGCGAACCCCGCCAGGACACCGGCGGTGAGGGCCTGGCGGACCCCCTCCTCCACCGCTGGAATGAACTCGCGCGGGATGGCCCCGCCCTTGATCTCGTTGTGGAATTCGAAATCCTCGCCGGGCCCGAGCGGCTCGATCGACGCACAGATGACGGCGAACTGACCGAGGCCACCGGTCTGCTTGCGGTGCACGTAGGTGTACTCGCTCACCGGCGCGGCCAGCGTCTCGCGGTAGGCCACCTGGGGGCGACCCACCGAGGCATCCACCTTGAACTCCCGCAACATCCGGTCGACGATCACCTCGAGGTGCAACTCGCCCATCCCGGCGATGATGGTCTGCCCGGTATCGGTGTCGGTTCGCACCCGGAACGTGGGGTCCTCCTCGGCGAGCGCACCGAGAGCCTTGGAGAGGCGGTCCTGGTCGGCCTTGGATCGCGGTTCGACGGCCACGTCGATCACCGACTCGGGGAAGTCCAGCTGCTCGAGAAGGATCGGGTGTTTCTTGTCGCAGAGCGTGTCCCCGGTGCGCGTGTTCTTGAAACCGACGCCCGCCACGATGCCCCCGGCGCTCACCTCGGTGCGGTCCACGCGATCGTTGGCGTGCATCTCCAGCAGCCGGGAGATCCGCTCGGTGCGGCCCGTGCGGCTGTTCAGCACCTGGCCACCCTTGGCCAGTGACCCGCTGTACACGCGGAAGTACGTGAGCCGGCCGACATGAGGGTCGGACATGATCTTGAAGGCCAAGGCGGCGAACGGCTCGGAGCGGTCAGTCCGCCGCTCGATCACTGCGCCCGTCCGGGGCTCGGCGCCCTGCACGGGCGGCGTGTCGAGCGGGGACGGCAGGTAGTCCACGACCGCGTCGAGGAGCGGCTGCACGCCCTTGTTCTTGAACGCCGAGCCGCACAGCACCGGGACGAAGTCGCCCGACAGGGTGCCGCGGCGGATGACCGGCCGCAGATCGTCGGCACCGATGTCCTCCTCGGCGACGTATTTCTCGAGAATGCCGTCATCGATGGCACTCACCTGGTCGATGATCTCCGCCCGCCGCGCCTCCGCCAGCTCGCGCAGTTCGCCCGGAACGGCGACCTCCGTCCACGTGGCGCCCAGATCAGCGGTGTTCCAGACGAGCCCGCGCATCGAGAGCAGATCGACGACGCCCGCGAAGTCGGATTCCGCCCCGATCGGCACCTGCAGCACGAGCGGCGTGCAGTCCAGCCGCTCGCGGATGCTGTCGACGCAGAAGAAGAAGTCCGCTCCGGTGCGATCGAGCTTGTTGACGAAGCAGATGCGCGGCACGCTGTAGCGGTCCGCCTGGCGCCACACGGTCTCGGTCTGGGGCTCGACGCCCGCCACACCGTCGAACACCGCCACGGCACCGTCCAGCACGCGCAACGAGCGCTCGACCTCCATCGTGAAGTCCACGTGTCCGGGCGTATCGATGATGTTGATGCGGCTGTCACGCCAGATGCAGTGGGTGGCGGCCGCGGTGATGGTGATCCCGCGCTCCTGCTCCTGGGCCATCCAGTCCATCGTGGCGGCGCCGTCGTGGACCTCGCCGATCTTGTAGTTCACGCCGGCGTAGTACAGGAAGCGCTCGGTCGTCGTGGTCTTGCCCGCGTCGATGTGGGCCATGATGCCGATGTTGCGTGTTCGTTCGAGGGGTTGTGGAGACAAGATGGCGCTCTCCGCTGCGAGATCGGGGCCGCAGGGATCGGGCCCCGCAAACCGGTGGTGACCACGTCACCGGTCCGGTCGGAAGGTATTCAGGCGCGGTGACGGTCAGATGCGTCCATGGTTACGCAACCATGACGAAGCAGACTCCCACTACCAGCGATAGTGGGCGAAGGCCTTGTTGGACTCCGCCATCTTGTGCAGATCCTCTTTGCGTTTGATCGACGCCCCGGAGTTGTTGGAGGCATCGAGCAATTCGCCGGCCAGACGAGCGGACATGGTGCGCTCGCGGCGGTCCCGGGCATACCCCACGATCCAGCGGATCGCCAGGGTGGTCTGGCGGCGCGGTCGCACATCGACCGGAACCTGGTACGTGGCGCCGCCGACGCGCCGGCTGCGGACCTCCAGCTGAGGCTTCACGTTCTCGACGGCTCGCTTCAAGATGGTGTCCGGCTCGGCCCCGGTGCGCTCGCCGATGGTGTCGAGGGCGTCGTAGACGATGCGCTCGGCAAGGGAGCGCTTGCCGCGCTGGAGAACCTTGTTGACGAATTGCGTGACGAGCACCGAGTCGTAGACCGGATCCGTCGGCAGTTCACGGCGCTGGGGGGGACCTCTTCGGGGCATCGGCTCAGTCCTTCTTGGCGCCGTAGCGGCTACGAGCCTGCCGGCGCTCGTCCACGCCACTGGAATCCAGGGCGCCGCGGATGACCTTGTAGCGAACTCCGGGGATGTCCTTCACCCGGCCGCCTCGCACCAGCACGATCGAGTGCTCCTGCAGGTTGTGCCCCTCCCCGGGGATATAGGCCGTCACCTCGATCCCGCTCGTGAGGCGTACCCGGGCCACCTTGCGCAGCGCCGAGTTGGGCTTCTTCGGGGTGGTCGTATAGACGCGGGTACAGACACCCCGACGCTGGGGCGCGCCCTTCAGAGCCGGCGTGCTGTCCTTGCGGGGTTTCGTTCCCCGTCCTTTGCGCACGAGTTGCTGGATGGTGGGCACGGCGCTCCTTGGATGGTTCTGCGTCGGACCAATGTGGTATCGGCTGCGGGCCTGCCGGCAGGCGGAGGCCTCGAAGGCTGCGTCAGGTCACATCTCCGACGATGCCCGGGCGCCGGTCCACACATCGTGGGCCGCCCAGACTCGAACACGTGCGGGAGCAGCGTATTTTCGCGGCGAGCACGTCCGGGGGACAGGCCGAAGCCGACGATTCAGACTATGCGCGGGCGCCGATGTTCACAACCCCGCGCCCTCCGCGGTGAGATCGGCGGTCTCCAGCGGCACCACCGGGTCCTGAGCCTCGGGCAGGACGCCGAAAACATCCGCGTAGCCCTCCGCGAACTCGTCGTAGTCCTCGGAGTACACCTCCATGGGCACGTAGTCCGGGGCGTGCGGGCGGACGTTGCGGTACTTCGCGATGCCGGTGCCCGCCGGGATGAGCTTGCCGATCATGATGTTCTCCTTCAGCCCGCTCAAGTCGTCGCTGCGCGACTCGATGGCGGACTCGGTGAGCACCTGCGTCGTCGTCTGGAAGGAGGCGGCCGACAGCCACGAATCGGTGGCCAGGGAGGCCTTCGTGATACCCATCAACTCGGGGCGCCCCTGCGCCGGGCGCTTCTCCTCGGTGATGAGATGCCGGTTGGCGTCCCGGTAGCGGCGGGCATCCACCCGCTCGCCGGGCAGGAAATCAGAATCGCCGGACTCCTGCACCAGCACGCGGCGGGTCATCTGGCGGACGATGAGCTCGATGTGCTTGTCGTGGATCGACACGCCCTGCTCGCGATAGACCGCCTGCACCTCGTCCACGAGGTACTGCTGGACGGCACGCAGCCCCTTGATCTCGAGCAATTCCTTCGGGTCCACGTTGCCCTCGACGAGCACGTCTCCGGCCTCCACCTCGCCACCGTCGGCAAACTCCAGACGAGCTCCGACGACGGCCAGATGCTTCTCCTCGGATCCGTCGGGGCTGACGACCCGCAGGCGCTGCTGCTGCCCGTCGGGCTCGTCGACCCGGAGGGTGCCCGAACTCCGTGCCAGGGTTGCCTTGCCCTTCGGTGTACGAGCCTCGAACAACTCCACCACACGGGGCAGGCCACGGGCGATGTCGCTGACGGATCGGCCCAACTCCATGGCGCCGCCGGTGTGGAAGGTCCGCATCGTGAGCTGGGTGCCGGGCTCCCCGATCGACTGAGCGGCGATCACGCCGACCGCCTCGCCCGTCTCGATCAGGGCGCCGGTGGCGAGCGACATGCCGTACGACTTGGCGGAAATGCCCTGCAGGGAGTTGTCGGTCAGCGGCGACAGGACCCGCACCCGCACCAGTGAGGTGTCGCGTGCCATCTGCTCCATCAGCCGGCGAGTCACCATCTCCCCGGCCGCGACACTCGTTCCGTCGTCGAGCGTGACACCGTCGGCCAGCACCCGACCCAATAGCCGGACCTCGAGAGGCCGGTCGCCCGAGCGGAGATCGACGTAGATCCCCGGGGTGGGTTCGTTGTTCTCGAACGGATCCTCGTCGTTGATGATGAGTTCCTGAGCGACGTCCACCAGACGGCGCGTGAGATAGCCGGAGTCGGCGGTGCGCAGTGCCGTGTCGACAAGCCCCTTGCGAGCGCCCGGCGTGGAGATGAAGTACTCCAGCACCGACAGCCCCTCGCGGAAGTTCGACTTGATCGGCCGGGAGATCATGTCACCGCGCGGGTTGGCGACGACACCGCGCATGCCGGCGATCTGGCGGAGCTGCATCATGTTTCCACGTGCGCCCGAGTCCACCATCATGTTGACCGGGTTGAGCTCCTCGCTGCGCAGCGCCTCCACCATGGAGTCCTGCACCTGCTGGGTTGCCTCCAGCCAGGTCTCGATCTCCTTCTGGCGGCGCTCGCCGTCGGAGATGACCCCGCGGAGGAACTGCTTCTCCGTCGACTGCGCCCTTCTCTCGTGCTGGTCCAGGATCTTCGGCTTGTCGGCCGGGACCTTGATGTCCTCGAGGGAGATCGTGAGCCCCGACTGCGTGGCGAAGCGGAAGCACAGATCCTTCAGACCGTCGAGGCTGCGCGCCACCTCCGCCTTGGCATAGTTGCGCGCCAGGTGCTCCACCAGCTTGCCCACGGCGGGCCTCTTCAACTCCTCGTTGATGTACCCGAAGTCGTCGGGCAACTGCTGGTTCAACAGGATGCGCCCGACCGTCGTGGGCTCGTAGCCCACCTTCGAGCCGTTGCCATCACCCGTGGCACCCTCGGTGGCGGGCTCGGAGCGGCGCAACTCGGGGATCCGGTACTCGACCGGAGCGTGGAGCTCCACCATGCCGCCCTCGTAGGCGAACATGATCTCGTCGCTGTCCCGGAAGACCCGCCCAGCCCCGCGGCCCTTCGGATTCATCAGGGTCAGGTAGTACGTGCCGACGATCATGTCCTGGGTCGGCGTGACGAGCGGCGCGCCGTGCGCCGGCGACAGCACGTTGTTCGCCGACAGCATGAGCACGCGGGCCTCGGCCTGTGCCTCCGACGACAGTGGCAGGTGGACCGCCATCTGGTCGCCGTCGAAGTCGGCGTTGAAGGCGGCGCAAACGAGCGGGTGGATCTGGACGGCCTTGCCTCCCACCAGGACCGCCTCGAAGGCCTGGATGCCGAGCCGGTGCAGCGTGGGCGCCCGGTTCAACAGCACGGGGTGCTCCCGGATCACCTCCTCCAGAACGCTCCAGACCGCCGGCCGGCGGCGCTCCACCATGCGCTTGGCGGACTTGATGTTGGGCGCCAGTTCGTTCTCGACCAGGTTCTTCATCACGAAGGGCTTGAACAACTCCAGTGCCATGAGGCGCGGCAGGCCGCACTGGTGGAACTTGAGGGTGGGCCCCACGACGATCACCGAACGTCCCGAGTAGTCCACCCGCTTGCCGAGCAGGTTCTGGCGGAACCGTCCCTGCTTCCCCTTCAGCATGTCGGAGAGGGACTTCAGCGGGCGGTTGCCGGGCCCGGTGACGGGCCGGCCGCGGCGGCCGTTGTCGAACAGGGCGTCCACCGCTTCCTGCAGCATCCGCCGCTCGTTGTTGACGATGATCTCCGGCGCGCCCAGATCCAGCAGCCGCTTCAGCCGGTTGTTCCGGTTGATGACGCGCCGGTAGAGATCGTTGAGATCCGAGGTGGCGAACCGACCGCCGTCCAACTGCACCATCGGACGCAGGTCCGGCGGGATGACCGGGACCACGTCCAGGATCATCGCCCGAGGGTCGTTGATGCGCCGGCCGTGCTCGTCGCGGGTGTTGAAGGCAGTCACGATCCGCAGCCGCCGGATCGCCTTGTGCTTGCGCTGCGCCGAGAGCGGCTTGGTGCCCTCCGGAGGCGACACCATCCGGCGCAACTCCTCCTCCTGGGCGTCGAAGTCGGACTCGTCGATGAGCTGAGCGATGGCATCGGCACCCATGCCGCCCTCGAAATAGTCCTGGTAGCGGTACCGGAGTTCGTTCCAGAGTTCCTCGTCCTCGATGATCTGCCGCGAGTGAAGTGACTTGAAGACCTCGAAGGCGTTCTCGACCTTCTCCAGTTCGGCCACCCGCATCTCCTCGAGTTCCTCGAGCTCGCGGTCGGCGGCCGTCCGGCGGTTGCGGATGTCGGCGCCGCTGCCCCCACTCTCCTCGAGTTCGGCGAGCTCCTGCTCGAGGGCGAGGCTGATCTCGCCGCGCCGCTCGTCGAACTCGGTCTCGATGAGCCGTCGCTCCTCGTACATGTCCCGCTCGAGCGCACCAAGATCGGCATCGCGACGCTCGGCGTCGACCCGCACCACCAGATGGGCGGCGAAGTAGACGACCTTCTCCAGCTGCTTGGCCTTGACCTCCTCGCGTGGCTCGGTTCCCGTGAGCAGGTAGGCCAGCCAGGAACGCGTCCCGCGCAGGTACCAGATGTGGACGACGGGCGCCGCCAACTCGATGTGCCCCATGCGCTCGCGCCGAACCTTGGTGCGGGTCACCTCCACACCGCAGCGCTCGCAGATGATGCCGCGGAAGCGGATGCGCTTGTACTTCCCGCACGTGCACTCCCAATCCTTCTGCGGGCCGAAGATCTTCTCGCAGAAGAGCCCGTCCTTCTCCGGCTTCAGCGTGCGGTAGTTGATTGTCTCCGGCTTCTTGACCTCGCCGTTGGACCACGTGCGGATGGAGTCCGCCGTGGCCAGACCGATGCGCAGCCGTCCGAACTCGTTGACATCCAGGGCGCTGGAGGTGGTCCGTCGATTGGTCTCCATGGCTACATCTCCCTCCTGCCGGCGTAGGCCGGCCGGTCGCCACCGAGTTCGCGCGCACGGCGCTCGGCCTCGCGGCGGGCGTCTTCCTCGTCGGACCCCCGCTCCGGGCGCGAGATGTCGATGCCCAGTTCCTCGGTGGTCCAGTAGATGTCCTCGTCGATCTCCTTGATCTCGATCTCCTCGCCGGCGCTGGAGTAGACCTCGACCTCCATGCACAGGGCCTGCATCTCCTTGATGAGCACCTTGAAGCTCTCAGGAATGCCGGGGTCGGGCATGTTGGCGCCCTTGACGATGGCCTCGTACACCTTGACCCGGCCCAGGACGTCGTCGGACTTGACCGTGAGCAACTCCTGGAGGCAGTAGGCGGCGCCGTAGGCCTCGAGTGCCCAGACCTCCATCTCGCCGAACCGCTGTCCTCCGAACTGCGCCTTACCGCCGAGAGGCTGCTGCGTGATCATGGAGTAGGGCCCCGTGGAACGCGCATGGATCTTGTCGTCCACGAGGTGCGCCAGTTTCAGGATGTAGGCGTAGCCGACCGTGACCCGCTGATCGAAGGGGTCACCGGACCGTCCGTTGTAGAGAACCGCCTTGCCGTCGGGGCCGACGAGGCGCGTCCCGTCCTGTGACTCGGGACGCATGTTCTCCAGCAACCTGCGGATCGAGGGTCTCTCGCCGGTCGAGCCGAGCGTCGGGGTGTCGTCCCACTGAGCGCCGTCGAAGACCGGCGTCTCGATGAAGACCGACGGCGGCGTGCTGGGGCGGGTCTTCCGTTCGGTGCCCCGCACCGGCTCGTCGCCCACCGCCTCACCATTCAGCTGCCAACCCCAGCGCGCCGCGTAACCGAGGTGAGCCTCGAGCACCTGCCCGACGTTCATTCGCGACGGCACGCCGAGCGGGTTCAGGATGATGTCCACCGGCGTCCCGTCGGCCAGGAAGGGCATGTCCTCGATCGGCAGGATCTTGGCGATGACACCCTTGTTGCCGTGACGGCCCGCAAGCTTGTCGCCGACGCTGATCTTGCGCTTCTGCGCCACGTAGACGCGCACCAACTCGTTCACGCCGGGCGGCAACTCGTGGTCGTCGTCGCGGCGGAAGACCTTCACGTCGATGACCTTGCCGGCGTCGCCGTGGGGGACCTTCAAAGAGGTGTCGCGCACCTCCCGAGCCTTCTCGCCGAAGATGGCGCGCAGCAGGCGCTCCTCGGGGGTGAGCTCCGTCTCGCCCTTCGGCGTCACCTTGCCGACGAGAATGTCGCCCGGGCCAACCTCCGCGCCGACCCGGACGAGCCCGTTCTCGTCGAGGTCCCCGAGCACCTCGTCGGGCAGGTTGGGGATGTCGCGCGTGATCTCCTCGGGGCCCAGCTTCGTCTCGCGGGCCTCGACCTCGTACTTCGACATGTGGATGGAGGTGAACTTGTCCTCCCGCACGAGGTTCTCGGAGAGGATGATCGCGTCCTCGAAGTTGTAGCCCTCCCAGGCCATGAAGGCGACGAGCACGCTCTGGCCCAGCGCCAGCTCGCCCTTGTCGGTCGAGGAGGAGTCGGCCAGAGCCTGGCCTGCGGCCACGCGGTCGCCCGTCGCGACGATGGGGCGCTGGTTGATGCAGGTGCCCTGGTTGGAGCG
>CAZTZI010000092.1:0-16787 GCA_964618115.1 uncultured Acidimicrobiales bacterium | reverse complement strand
GCGGCGGCAGCGGCAGCGGCGGCCTGCGCGTCGGCCTCCGCCTGGGCCGCCTCCGCGGCCTCGCGCGCCGAGTCGGCCTCGGCCTGCGCAGCCGCGGCCTCGTCGCGGGCCGCGGCTGCCGCATCCTGCGCGTCGGCCAGCGCGGCCTCGGCCGCGGCCACTGCTTCCTGGTTTCCCTCGGCGGTGGCCTGGGCCAGATCAGCGGCCGCCTGCGCCGCCTCGGCGGCCCTCAGTGCCGCCTCGGCCGCGGCGGCGGCGGCCTGCGCGTCGGCCAGCGCGGTCGCCGCCTCGCTGTTGGCGGCGTCCGCCTCGGCGAGCGCGGCGTTGGCCACCTCGGCGGCGCCGTCATCGTCGCCGCAGGCGGTCAGGCCGACCGCAAGCAACACGACGGCACAGGCGACCGTCGCCATGGCGCGCCAGTGGAGCTTCTTCGCTCTGCTCATGTCTTCCCCCTCGTGAGTTGAGAACGGTGACCGTTGTCTAGCATCCGGACGCCGGTGCTGCCGCGGGTCGGACGCGGCGGGGGGCTCCCCCCGGCACCGCGAGCGAGGCGGGTCCGCTGCGGGAGTCCGCCTGCAGCTAGGCGCGCAGGCTCTCGGAGAGGGTGTTCCAGCAGAGCGTGGCGCACTTGATGCGCACCGGGAACTTCACGACGCCGCGCAGCGCCTCGAGGTCACCGAGGTCTGCGGGCGGCGCGACTTCGCCGCCGTCGGTGACGATCGACATCATGGCCTTGAAGGAGCGCTCCAGCTTCTCGACCTCGGCGACGCTGCGGCCCTTCACCGCCACCGTCATCATCGAGGCGGTGGACTGGCTGATCGAGCAGCCCTGGCCGCCGACGCGCACGTCACGGACCACGCCGTCTGCAACATCGGCATAGACGACCACTTCGTCGCCGCACAGTGGATTGAAGCCCTCGGCCCGGCGCGCGGGCGGGCAGGGCAACTCGCCCCGGTTGCGGGGGTTGCGGTAATGATCCAGGACGATCTCGCGGTAAAGGTCTTCGAGGCCGGGCATGGTGTTCTCGAAGGCTATTGGGGGCCGAAGAGATCCCCGACGCGATGCAGGGCTTCAGCCAGGTGGTCGATGTCGGATTCGTCGTTGTAGATGTAGACCGAAGCCCGGGCGGTCGCCACCACCCCCAGGCAGCGCATCAGCGGCTTGGCGCAGTGGTGGCCGGCACGCACGCAGACGGCCTGCTCGTCGAGTACCTGCGAGATGTCATGGGCATGGACGTCGCCGTAGGCGAACGACAGGACCCCGCCGCGGGCGGCCGGCTCCGGCGGGCCATGGATCGTGAGGCGCCGGCCGTGGCGCTCGGTCAGCGTGCGCAGGGCGTACGCCGTGAGAGACACGTCGTGGCGGCGAACCGCCTCCATGCCGATTCCGCTGAGGTAGTCGACGGCGGCGCCGAGTCCGACCACCTCGGCGATGGCCGGGGTGCCCGCCTCGAACTTCCACGGCAGCTCGTTGGGCAGGAACCCCTCGGTGGTGACGTTGAGGATCATCTCGCCGCCGCCGAGGAACGGGGGCATGGCCTCCAGCAGCTCCTCGCGGCCCCACAGCACGCCGATGCCGGTGGGTCCGCACATCTTGTGGCCCGAGAACGCCAGGAAGTCACAACCCAGCTCGGCCACGTCGGTGGGCATGTGAGGCACGTACTGCGCACCGTCAACGAGTACCAGCGCGCCCCGCTCGTGGGCGGCATCGGCGATGCGGCGCACCGGGGGGATCGTCCCCAGCACGTTGGACATGGCGCTGAACGCCACGAGCCGCACGCCGTCCAGCAGCCGGTCGAGGTCGCGCAGATCCAGCCGGCCGTCGCTGTCGAGGGGCAACCAGCGCAGCTCGATGCCCCGCTCGGCGGCCAGCATGTGCCAGGGGACGATGTTGGCGTGGTGCTCCATGTGGCTGAGCAGCACGGCGTCACCCTCGCCGAGGTTGGTGCGTCCCCAGCTGTGTGCCACCAGGTTCACGGCCTCGGTGGCGTTGCGCGTGAAGATGACCTCTCGCGGCGAGGCGGCGCCGATGAAGCGCTGCACCTTCGCCCGCGCCTCCTCCATGGCCTGGGTGGCGATGTCGGCGATGTGGTAGGCGCCGCGGTGCACGTTGGCGTTCACGGTGCGGTAGTAGGCGTCCATGGCGTCGAGCACCGCCTGGGGCTTCTGGGAGGTGGCCGCCGAGTCCAGGTAGACGATGGGCTTGCCGTAGACGTCCCTGCTGAGCAGGGGGAAGTCGGTCTTCGCGGCGGCGGCGAGGTTGCTCATCGGGCCACGCCGCTCAACGCCAGGCGTGGTAGCCGTCGGCCTCGAGCCGTTCGGCAAGGGCCATGTCACCGGACTCCACGATCCGGCCGTCGATGAGGATGTGAACGTGGTCCGGCACGAGGTACTCCAGCAGGCGCTGGTAGTGCGTGATGGCGAGCGTCCCCATCTGGGGATTCTCGTCGCGCACCGCGTGCACGCCCGAGGCGACGATCTTCAGGGCGTCGATGTCCAGGCCCGAGTCGGTCTCGTCCAGGATGGCCATGTCAGGGCGCAGGATGGCCATCTGCAGGATCTCGTTGCGCTTCTTCTCGCCGCCCGAGAATCCCTCGTTCAGGAAGCGGTCGGCGAAGGCGGGGTCGATGCCCAGGCGGTCCATCCAGTCCATGATCTGCATCCGCAGGCGCAGGATGCTGATCTCCTCGCCACTCCGGGCGCCGGCCGCTTGGCGCAGGAAGTTGAGCACCGAGACCCCCACGATGGACTGTGGGTACTGGAAGGCCAGGAACAGTCCGGCCTTGGCGCGCTCGTCGGCGCTCCAGTCCGTGATGTCGTCTCCCCGGAACAGCACCCGCCCGGCGTTCACCTCGTACTCGGGGCTGCCCATCAGCGTGGCGGCCAGGGTGGACTTCCCCGAGCCGTTCGGACCCATCAGGGCGTGAATCTCTCCGGGGCGGATGTCCAGGCTCACGCCCCGCAGGATCTCGGCGTCCTCGCTGCCGCAGTGCAGGTTCTCGATGGCGAACAGAGCCCCAGCGGCGGATGAACTCACACCGGGGAGTCTACGGCCGCACCCTCCCCGTCATTCCGGCGCAGGCCGGAATCCGACCGGTATCGAGCGCTGGCCCGGGGACGAGGTAGTCCGCGCCCGCCCGCCCGGAGCAGGCCTGTATCCTGCCGGCCTTGGCCGCCGGCCTGCGGCCGTATGCCCGGTTCATGGGCCACCCCGCTGTATAGTCGAGTAGCCCGTCTACCCCGTGACCAGGAGTTTCAGTGCTGCTTGATGGCATTCGCGGGGGCTGACGGTCAACGAGAAGGAGGACCGATGCCGGAGCATCGTGCGATATTCGGGCAGGTCACTGAGAATCAGGCCATATTCCTGGCGAACCTCGAAGCCGATCTGCTGCCCGAACATCGCGGGGGCTACGCGCTGATGAGCGACGGAGAACTCATCGAAGTGTTCGACGAACGGGCTCACGCGAAGGAGGTTGGCCTTCGACGGTACCCGCCTGGCGGCTTCTCGATCCACCCCATCGGCCACCCCGCACTCCAATCAGGGTACGTCCGGTCGGACGCGCCGATCGCTGCCGGCGGCGGTGAGTAGGGGCAACTCCGCGAGCACCCGTCCCTCCGAGAACCGGCCAACCACGACAGCGACGGTTTCGATCCGACGTGGCGTATTCGAGGTCATCTGATCGCACACCTGACTGACTCGCGTCACGCGCCCCGTATGGCCCTGTTCGACGTGTGGCTTGTGATTGAGAGCGCTGACGTGGGGGGCCCGCTGATTCGGCGCTTGCTGGACGACCACTTGGCTGGACCGTTACGCCTCTGTATCGTCCCGGGGTTGTGAGCATCTGCGGCATGATCGAAAGTGTCGTGAGGGTTACCCGACGCCTTGGCCGATGTCTTTGGGCGGGATGGGACATTGGTGAGCGATCGACGCGCGAGTTTCTTCGCGGCGGTGCTTGTGCCTGAGGGACCTCCTCCACCGCCGCCTCCGCCCAAGCCAGGCGCGGGTAAGCCGCCACCTCCGCCTCCCCCCAAACCGCTGCTCGCCGGTAAGCCGCCACCCCCCAAGGGGCTTCCCGGACTACCGGGGGGGGGTCTCAGAGAATCGAAGCCGTCCGGCACCGCTGAACGACCGCCTCTCAGCCTGGCGATTGCTGTCGGCGCGGCGGTTGCTTGCGCGCTCGTCCTGCTGCGGTACTCCGGTCCCGCCGCGAATCTCAGCGGCTTCCTGGTCGGCGCCGTGGCGGGACCGTTGCTACTGATCGGGTTCCTCGTGATCAACAATGCCAGGAAGTCCGGGGGGAAGTTCGGTGACTGGCGTTGGCTCCCGAGTTCTCCGACCATGGCCGCTGTCGGACTGGCGGGATGGGCCGCCGGCGCTGCGCACGTCTGGTTCTACGCCAAGGAGGTCACCCGTTGGCTGGCCGGCTGAATCCCCGCCGCGCCATCGCCGTCGTGGCGACCGTGGTGGTGCTGTCGACGGGTGTCGTGCTGGTCGTGGCGGGTGGGCCGGCCCACGCTCAGGTCGACAACTGGCGGCCGTGCGAAGCCGCCGCCGAGAACGGTCGGATCGAGGGGATTGAGATCGTGCTGGCGCTCGACCGCTCGGGTTCGCTCGAGAAGGTGGACCCCAATGGGACGAGCCGCCGTGGAGCCCTATACGGCACCCGGGAGCGCCTCGGGAGATTACAGGAATCGGTCTCGCAACTGCTTGGCGAACTCGACTCCGGACTTGATCTCGGGATCGACTTGGCGCTCGTGGCCTTCGACGCTCGCAGTGAGGCTGGCACCGGTGCCGCGACGGTCGCCGCCTTCGCTCGTGTCAGCGAGGATCACCCACCCGAGGAAGCGATCCAGGAGGCGCTGTCGAAGGGTGGGAACACGGACTACGGCCCCGTGGTGGAGCAGGCTCTGGGGCTGTTCCAAGGATCACCGAATGCCGACAGCGGCGCCACCTGCCGCATCCTCGTGCTGTTCACAGACGGGATATTGGACCCGTATGACACTGCAGCGGGCAACAGGCCGGGTCTGGAGAATCGGGCCGAAACGCATGTATCCAATCTGCTGGACGATCTCTGCGCCCCCGATCGAGGCATGCGCCGCTACCGCCAGCGGATGGACGACCTCGGGGTCTCCAGCTACATCGCCGTGCTGACGAACGACGACTTCCAGCGAGGCGTCGGAAACTCGCACCTCGACATGCTGGCCCGGGCGTCCAAGCAGATGTTCCTGGCCATGACGGGTCACGTCGCCTCGCCGCTGCTGCGCGGTGCTCCGGCCGCCGCCGGGTGCGAGTCCTGGTCCGCCGAGCGATCCGGCAAGGTCATCGAGATGGGAGACATCGGGGAACTCGTCGGGGAGCTGACGAACGTGGTCGGCGAGGTCGGCTTGGCGGTGCGGGCGCCGCGCATTTCCTGCACTCCCGGCGTGGTGCCCGAGGTCGGCTTCGCCGGCGACTGGCCGCACGGGTACGGCATCAGCGACCCGTCGGGCGAGCCGCTGTGCACGGTCACGCCGCCGCTCGACGGGGAGATGGTTCTGCGCGCCGGCGGCCCGGAACTGCCGGGCGGGGCGGTCTGGTTGATCCGCAGCGGTGCGGGCGCGGAGGCCAACCCCAGGCTGAGGGCCGGCGACGAGCACTTGCCGTTCGATGTCACGTCGAGCCGGCTGCCGTCCGACGAGCCGGTCGGCGCCGTCGAGGGCGCCACGATAGAGATCGCAGCCACCTGGTACCCCGATGACGAACTGCGTGCCGCGTGGGCCGAGCACCCGGAGCAGGTCGGCGTCGCATCAGCGCCCTTGGGAATCGACCTGCCCGACCGGGAGGTCTACTGGATTGAGCGACTGGTCGAGTGTCGGGAGTTTCAGCGAGCCGACTGGGGGGATGCCGACGGGGGTGTTCGGGCCACTGCGGCGGGGCTCTGCAGCGTTGAGGCCCCGCGTGCTGGCGCTGGCGAGTTCGAGATGACGCTTGTTCCCGACGGCGGCAACGAGCTTGAGTGGTCGGCGGCACGCGCACGCGCTGACGGCGGTCTCGAGCCGGCACCGGGCGGGACCGTACTTCTCGAGCCCGGCGAACCCGCCGTCTCGATCGGCGCGATGTCGCAGATCCTGGCCCTGGCTGAGGCACCGTCGGAGGAGTTCGAGGATCGAGTCGAGTATCGGCTGATCTGGCGTTCGCAGCGTGGATCGGTCTTGGCGGAGGACTCCTGGCTGGTGGTGACCCGGGTCCGGGCGCCGGATCCCGATCTGCCCATGGTGTGCGACGCTGAGGCGCAGGTGACCGCCGCCCGCCAGAGTCCCACTGGCGAGTGGGCGATCGTGGTCGACACCGGGTGCCGCTTGCTGTCGCCGCCGCAAGGCACGAACAGCGTGACAGTCACCCGCGAGGTACGGGGCCGAGCCTGGCAGCTCACCGAACCCCCATCGGGGGGAGAGCAGAGTTGGCCCACGCGTGACAGCTTCGATCAGCGTCCCGGCGAGCCGGATCGGCGGCTGTTCGTCGGCGTCGGCCATCCTGACCTCGACGCCCTCGTCGGCGACGAGGTTGAGTTCACCCTGGTGTCTACCCGGTACGACGATGCCTCAAGGTTCCTTCGCGAACAGCGGGAGACCCGAACGGCAACCGTGTACCTGCCAATCATCCGCTGCGAGTCCGACGTCGAGGCCGTGCGAGTGGGTGTGGAGCCGCCCGGCGGCGGCGAGTCCGAGCCGCGGGCGCGGGCGGAGAGCCTCTGCACGATCGACCGCCCCCCCAACGGCTTCCTGGAGATCCGTGCCGCAGACGCGCCACCGGGACCCCCGCTTGGGTGGCAGACGCTGGTTGACGGCGACGACGCCGAGGTGCGGACCGTGGAGTCGGGGCGGGATCCGGCAATCCTCGATGTGCGGTCGGGGCCGCTGAGGTCCGATCTCCTCGGTCCGTTCGACTCGGGAATCGACGTATATCTGAACTGGATTTCGGCCAATGGCCACGCCTCTGGGAGTGGCTGGCGCGGGGTGGTGGCGGTCCAGGAGGATCCACCTGTTCTGCTCGACTGCTCCGGCGGGTCGGCGATGTCCGGTTCCGGAGGGGAAGTCCCCGAGGGACCGCTGGCCGTCGACACCGGCTGCGTTCTGTTGGCGCCTCCGGCCGGTGAGGCTGCTCTCATCAGCGTGGAGGGCTCCGTGGCCGGCGTGTACTGGAGACTGCCCGAGCCAGTCCGTCTCACGCCGTCCGACGATGCCCGTCGGATTCGCATCGAAACAGACGGCGTGCTACCGAACGAGCCGCTCAATCGCAGGGAGACCTTCGAGTTGGTGGCGAGCCTGACCGTTGGCGACTACACACCCGCTCCTGATCGCGAGGAACGCAACGTGCAGGTGCGGCTCCAACCGCGCAGCCGGATCAGATGCACTGAACCGCCGCAGATCTTTGGCAACCCCCTGGAGGTGCCGGAGGGTCCGCTCGTGGTGAGCACAGGTTGCGTCTTGGAGGCCCCTGCTTCTCTCGGCGAGGTGACCGTCAGGATCTCCGACGGTGACCTGGACGGTGTGCCGTGGGTGGTCCGGGGAGATGTCCGGCTCCAACCCGGCGACGGCGATTTGGCGATCCTCATCGAGACCGCCGAGCCGCTGCCGAACCGCCGCTACGAGGTCCTCGCCGAGTTCGCGCTCGCTGCAACTTGGCGCTCTCCCGACGGCCTCGAGCAGAGCGTCGGTAGCCAGCCTTCAGCCGGTGCGGCCCGACCGGAGGTGGCCGTGGAACTCCGGGCGCGCCCCAACGCCGGTCAAGCGGTGCTCATCGCCGTGGCTCTGCTCATCGGCGGGCTGCTAGCAGGATGGTTGCTGCTGGCGGGCCTGGGCTGGCGGACCAATCGACTGCCCCACTCGGGCGCATACCGCCTCGTTGACGGCAAGGCGACCGCGACGGTCACGCCCGGCGGGATCGCGGAGCTTGAGGGATTCGACCTTTCCCGGATTCTCCACGGCGAGTCGAAGCCGCTCACTCGACGTCGCGGCAGGTTGCGGGCCGGAGACCTCACCATCCGCGTCCGGAGGCAGTGGTGGAACCCGCGGGACCTGCTTAGCGGTGGCCGGGCCGCGGTCACGCCCCGGAATATGCAGAACCCTCGTGTGGCAGCGGCGCCGTCTGCCGGCAAACCGGACAGCCTCAGTCCGCGGCTCGCCCCCGGCGCGGTAATCGTGGCGCTCGAGTCCGCGCCCAGCGTCTCGAGGCAGGGCGTGAACCGACACCGCGCCCGAGTCTGGATCCTCAAGCCTGCAGACGGGAAGCAGACGCCGGACGCGCTGCAGAAGGTGGACGGCAACCTGCGTAGGGCATTGGACCACCTCGGCAGGCGCCTTGTCCCCAAGTCCGCTGACCGAGACCACGCTCGAACCGCCGGAGAGCCGGCGCGGGATGCAGGCCGTCGGCCTGCGCCGCCACCGCGAGACTCCCGACCGAAAGGCTGAAACCGCATGTACAACAAGTTCCTCTTCATCGGACTCGGGGGATCCGGCGGAAAGACGCTCCGCTTCCTGAAGGATCAGATCCGCCGCTGGATGCACGAGCACGGCATTGAGGGCGATGTCCCCGCCGGCTGGCAATTCCTGCACATCGACGTTCAGCCTCGCCCCGACGGCGACGAGATCAACGATCGAGTCCCCCATCTGGCGGGCGACGAGTACCTCGGCTTGGTGCCTACCGGCGTCACCTTCGGAGCCGTTCAAGGTCAACTCGACAGCGCTGCCAGTCGGCGCGCCGAGCTTCGGACTTGGAGAGTGGATCCGACCGGTTTGAAAATCCCCATCGAGGACGGTGCCGGTCAGTACAGAGCGATCGGTCACACGATCGGCACGCTCTACGTCAATGATCTGAAGGCCGGTATTGAGGCAAAATACAACGGCCTCAATTCCGCCAAAGCCGCCAACGAGTTGAACAGCGCCTACGCGCACGCTAGGGGTACGGCCACGTTTCCCCCGGGCGGCACGCGGACCTACGTGTTCGTGATCTCCTCGTTGGCGGGTGGGACCGGTGCGGGGTTGCTCAGCACTGTGTGTGACCTCGTCCGCAGTATGGACACGGCCGTGGGAAGCAACATTTTCGGGATTCTCTACACATCGGAGGTGTTCAACGTCCTGAAGCCGGCTAGCCGTGCCGGAGTGCATGGCAACGGTCTGGCGGCTGTCTGTGAGTTGTTGAACGGCCACTGGTGGGGCGGCAATCAGAGCGCGGACGATGACGTCGTCGTGGAACCCATCGAGGATCCGTATCTGCGGGACGCCGGCGCGGTCGGGGCGTTGCCACACAGCGGACCCGCATATCCCTTCCTTGTTGGCCTGGAGAACGCCGCGGGCGTCAATTTCGGCACCTTCGATGCGCTCTTCGAGGGGGTGGGTCGCGCGCTGCTCTCGTGGGTGACCGACGAGGAGGTGGCAGGATCGTTCGTGTCCTACACGATCGCGAACTGGAAGATCGCAGCCTCCTCGAATGTAAAGGGTGAGGTGCTGGTGGACTCGGGCGAAGCCGCGGTAATCGGCCTCCCGCCGTTCTCGGCGCTCGGGTTCGCCCGGGTGTCCCTGGGGACCGATCACTTCGAGCGCTTCGCCGTGGATCGGGTGGTCAGGGACACGCAACAGCATCTCGTCGACTACCACTGGAATTCGGACGAGGCCAAGCGGCTTAGCAGGGAACTCAGAGTCGCCGATCCGGAAACCCTCGCTCGAGGTCTTGCCGAGACCCACGGAGTTTGGTTCCGGGGGGAGGTCGGCCTCGACGAGGACGATCCCGGGATAGACCCGATCATGGGCGCGCTGTCGCCGCCCCGCGGCGGCGTCGATAGGGCGGCTGAGCGCTGTGTGGGGTACCAGCGGGAGATCGAACAGGCTGCTTCGCTCGACGCGGGAGCCAGCCGTGCCGCGAACGAGTGGCGGGGTCTCATCGATGCGGCGGTCGAAAATTGCTTCGGCGACTACGCCAAGCAGGTTCGCGCCGACCTGGATGAGCGGTCGCGGGAGTGGGTGGCGGCCGTCGAGGAGCGGGCACTGGGTGCCGTCGAGACGGCGATCAAGAGATACGGGCTTCGGGTCACCTCCCGCCTCTGCGCCGATCTGGCGGAGCATCTTCGAACATCGGTCGTCGAGCACTATCGCGGCGAAGCGGAGAACTATCGATACTGGTCGGGAGGATGGCAGGACGAGACCGCGCCCCATCTGGAGGGCGCAAAGGGAAGGCTGCCGGCGGACCACGCAAGCTTGCGTGAGTATCTCGACACGGCTGTGCATCATCGTTCGTTCGAGCTCGACGCGCTGGTCGCTGAACGGGCCGCCGAACTGGCCTCCGAGGCGGCCGACAAGTTGTTCGTTCCGCTGTCAACGGCCATCGAGGAGGCGCGCGGTCGGCTCCAGAGCGAGAGGCGATCGGAGGGGATCGAGTTCAGACCGCCGGACAACGAGTCCAGCCTGATCGACGCGGCAGAGCATCGGGCGCTGTTCGATCGGCTCCTCAGGCGGACCTTCGACAGTGACCACGACGGCAAGCTGCGCGAGGCGGTCATCGGTTGTGAAGCGTGCGACCGGTCGTCGGGATACAAGTTCATCAATCCCGAGCGCAACTGGGTGCCGGGGGCAACCTGGAGCGGTGGCGCTCCGGCGGACGTCGCCGTGACCGTGTGCCGCACGCGGGAGGGCTCGGCCCGGGAACTCCTCGTTCGGAGCGCCACGGACTGGTTGCGCGACGAAGGGCGACCCTTCGGCCAACTGCTGGGGCTCAGCCTCCGCGACGCGCTCGATACAGCCTCCACAGCCAGCGATGATGTCATCGCGGCGGAGAGACACGACTACCCGCGGAAGTTCCTGACCTGCCTGAACACCGCGATCGACGCCGCAGCCCCGTTGGTGGATCTGGACCCGAACCTAGCAGGCCTGGTCGGCACTGACGACGGCAAGGGGCTGGTACAACACCTCAGCAAGTTGCCTTTCGGGCCCGGCCGGGACGGTGTCCATCCGATGCAGAAGTCGGTGGAGGAGGTCCTCGCCAACAAGATCGACGCCGACACGCTGGCAGAACTCATGAACGACGACCAGCGCAGGACCCACATCGACATTGCAACACAGCTGGCTGCCCCGCAATCGGTGCTGGCGATCAGGTCTCTGCTTGCGCCGATCGCTGCCGATTGGGGCAGGAAGAAGGGCAACGGACCAGTGGCCATGCAGCAGTTCTGGGAGCACCGACGTGCGCGCTCCCTGCAGCGTTACGCGCCGGTGCCGCAGGCGCACCTCCGCTGCCTGGTCCGCGGTTGGTTCACAGCGGGGATGTTGGGTCTGCTGGATGCCTCCGCCGACGACGGGACGATCCTGATCGCCCGCGGTGGCGCCTGGACGCCTGCGAGGTTCCCGAACCCTACGCTCTCTAAGATTCGTAGAGCAGACCGGTTGGGGCCGGTGCTGGAGGCGTTGGGACTGGCCTACGTGGAAGTCGCCGAACGTCAGAGCCTTGAGCCGCTGCAGGCTTACGTCGCGTTGCGAGACCTCGGGACCTCCGCCGACGGCGGAATACTCCGCTACGACACCCTCAACGGGCGGCTTGCGCGGTGGATCGAGACCGGCGGACCCGATCCTGACGCTCTCGCCGAGATGAATCCGCCCCACCTATCCCAGGCCGCTACCTTCGCTGATCGACGCACCGTACTCGTCGCGGCGCTCGACGAGGTCGCCTCGGACTACCGGGATGACTACGAGACCCTCAGCGAGGCGTGGGATCGGAATCATGGCAGGCTCTCCACGGCGCCGCTCTGGACCGGCCTCTGGCCGCTGATCGGCGAGGAACTTCAGCGGCTCCGTCGGGCCGTCGAGGCTCATGCTCCTGATAGCGGTCTCCGGTAGGTGATCCGACTGCCGGGTGCCCGAGGCTGAGGACCGGCGCGTGATCACACTGGTGCTGCATGAGGCCGACCCGGTCATTGCTCGGGCATCGCGCGTCCTGCGCGAGTTCTCCGCCGCGGGCCTACTCGGCGACCTCGCACTGGTGAGCGTCGGTGACCTCGAGTCGCCGGCCGGGCCGCGGGCCGTGTGCGTGCGGGCGGGCGAGGACACCGAGATGGGGTTGTTCGACGCGCTTGCCGAGTCTCCGACCGTCGACGGGGTGATCCCTACCGCGGTGGCGTCGGGAGACCTGGCTCCGGAACACCAACGCGAACTGGCCGCGGCTGCCCTGGGCATCGCCGACCGAATCATGAAGCTCGCGGGCGTACCGGCGGCCGTCGTTTGTCTGTTCGTGCCGGAGTCGCCCCCCGGCGCCGAGATGCTGCCCGCACCGGGATTCTTCTCGGCCCGCACCGCCAACTTCGTGTCGCTCCCGACCGACTGGCGATACCCCGACGGCGTGCCTGTCGGCATCGAGTACGACGATGCTCACCGGGCGGCGTGGCACGCCGCGCTCGAGATCGCCACGATCACTTCGGCCTGGATCGGCGTGGCCGACAGCAAGTGGCAGCCCGGGCCCGAGGCCCCCGGCGTCGCGGACAACAGCCTGCGCTTCGTGCGATCCGCGGCCCGTCTCGTGACCCTCCGCAACGGGGGCCCGCGCGCCGCGATGGACGGCACCCTGCCGGTACCCGACGGGTTCGAGCCGGCGCCCGTTCCCGGCTTGGTCGGGCGTACTGCGCCTGTGCTGCACCCCGAGGAATTCAGGTTGGAGGGTGGGTTGGTCGAGGGCGGCGACCCCGGCCGCAGCGGTCCGCTGATGATCCTCGTCCGTGCGCTCGGTGGTGTCTTCCCGCCGCTGGCGTCGGGCCTGCGCGGCTTCGGACGAGTGCTGCGCGACGAGGTGGCCAAGGCCCTCGGCGGCGACGCAGGATCCGCCGAGGGCGACGAGCCCGCCGACGCGAGTTCGGAGTCACCGCCGGAGGACGCGCCGTCGGTCGTCCTCGAGGGGTTCGAGCGCGGCGTCTGGACCGATCTGGTGCGGGACGTGCTCGGCGTGGCCGACGGGGGCGGTACGGCCGACGCGACCGAGGCCCGCCGAGCGGCCGGCCACAAGCAGTACGTGTTCGTCGCAGAGGACAGCCTCGTCGATGAGGTTCTCGAACAGCGCTTGACAGCGGGAGGCTCGGAGGATGCACCGCACTCCGGTCGTGCGGGCACAACGGAGGAAAGCGCCGGTTCGTTGACCGATCGGGCCGCCTCGGAGGAAGGAACCGCGCACCGCGCCAGCTCGACCGCCGCCGGCGACGAGTCGTCCGGGGCGGATCGGAGTTCGGCCTCTCCCAGCGGCCGAGCCGAGGACGCTCCCGAGTCGGCCGGGGAGACGGAGCGTCGGGGGCTGCTGACGCTCATCGACGATGCGTTCCGGCGCGAGGTCGCGCGGGCCGAGGAGCGCCGCCGGGAGCAGCAGCGCGAACGCGAGCACCTGGCCGAGCAGGTGGCGTACACCGAGAAGTCCGAGCCGTCCGCCGCCCTGCGCGCCACGTTGGTTGCATTCTTCGTCACGGGGTTCGTCGTGGCGGCGAGCTACGTGCTGCTCCTCGACGTCTTCGACTTTGGCGACATCGACCAGATCCTCAGAACACGACTCGCGATCGTGGCCACGGCGCTCACCTGGCTGGTTCTGCAATACCCTCTCGCCCCCCGTGGCGACGACCCCCGCGCCGTGCAGTCCTACCTGCTCCGGTCCGCAGCTGTCGTTGCCGTCGTGGCCGGGCTCGCGGCAGTGTTCGCCGCGCCCATCAGCGACGCCGCGTCCGACCGTCCGTGGCTGGAACTCATCCCCGTCCTCGCCACGCTAGTGACCGTTTGGCTCGCCTGGAGGGTCCTGTGCTCGGAGCGGGCGCGGGAACGCCCGGCAGGCCGCGCCGTGGCGCTGGCGTGGACGGTCTGCTACCTAGTCTCCGGCCTGCTGCTCTACGCCAACATGGAGCGTTCGGGCTTCAACCGCTGGGGCTGGGTGCGGCGCTTCTTCGAGGAGTATGGCGACGGGATCCGCTACGCCGCCGCCGCAGTCGCAGGGTTCCTGTTCCTGGTGGCCGTGGTCATCTTCGCCGTCGGGGACGCCGGCTCGGATCGGCGCCGCAGGCGTGCCCGGGTGCGGATGCGGGAACTCGACCGGGAACTGCAACGAACCGAACTGCTGCCGATCCTGGAGGGCCTGCGAACGAACTGGCTGGGCACCGCCTTTGCCCTCGACCACATCCTGAGAAGGAGTTTCCCGCGCCATGCGCCGGCCGGCGAGTCCGCGGGCCGGCTCCGATCACCACTGCTGCGATTCGCGGTGCGCCGCCGTGAGGCGCACTCGCCGCCACCGCCGCCCGGGTGGCTGTTCACCCGGTACGAGAGAGCCGTGGATGCGTACTCCGCCCAGCGGGGCACCCGGTCGGGCATCGCCAGGCGGGTCCGCCCCGAGGCTGCGACAATGGTTAGCCGCCTCGACCGGGACCCGCTGGCGCTGCCGGGCACCGACCCCCGCTGGGAGTTCGCGCGCCGCCTCCGAGCGGGCGAGTTCGATGACGCGCTGGACGCCGACCTCGCGGGCGCGGCGGACGGGTCGCTGCTGGACCCCGACATCGAGTTCCTGCGCCAGATCGCCCCGGTGGCGCCCACCGCGCTGCCTCTCGGCCTGCTCGGTCCGGGCGCGGCGGGACTGGGCAACGTCGCCATGAACACCACATGGTGGTGGCCCGACGGGTTCGTGCCTCCCGACGCGTTGGTTCCGCCGCTGCCTGCCCGGACCGGCGCCGCCGACGGTGGCCAGGCCCACATCGCCGTGCGACTCGACATTTCCGACCCGGTCTTGGAGGGGCAACTCCGACCCGGCGCGTCGCCGCCGGAAGGTCCCGGTGCGCGGCTTCCCGACGAGGGCGACGAGATCCCCGACCGCGACGACGGGTTGCGTTGACCCCGCTGTTCGTCCCGCGTCGGAAGTTGTAGCCCGCCTCGTGGCGCGCAGCCCGCTGCATCGCCGCCGCCCGCCGCCCCGCGAGCCCGATTCGGCCGACAGCGCGGCCACTTCACCACCGGCCTCCGGCGAAGGAGATCCGGGGATGCAGCCACCGCCGCCGCGGTCCGAGCCGCCGACCGGCAAGGCGCCGCCGCGGCCCGTGCGGAGGAGGAGACCGCCGCCCCCGCCGCCCCGATCGGCTGGAACCGGTCCGCGCGCCGGCGCTCTCGGCTCCGGGGGCGACGCCGGCCGTGGATCGAGGCGCGGTGGTGGCCGACAGCGCCCGTCCGTTCGATCCGGTCTCGGCGGCGGATCGAACGGTCCTCTCGGCCGCGCCGCGGCGGCGCTGGTCGACCCGCGAGCCCGTGTGCCGCTGCTTGTGGCTGCCGTCGTGGCACTGTCGATCTCCCTCCCGCTGCTGCTGACCTCGGAAGGCGGCGACGAGGCCAATGTCGCCTCCGAGGCGACCGCCGCAGCGGACGACACGTTGACGGAGCCGGCGGACGGAGCCGGCGGGGAGTCCGCCGTGGCCAGCGGAGAGAACTCGCCAGCGGCTACCGGCAAGGCTTCAGAGACAGAGAGCACAAGGACTGGGGGCCCGGCGGACGGCGGCGATGGCGGTGAACCCAGCGAGGGGGGCGACGACGGCAGATCGCCAACCCCGGCGACACAGGACCCTCTGGTGCCACCTCGTGAGCCACCGCAGGCTCCATCGGCGCCTCCGGCCGAGTCCTCACCACCCCCTCTGCTCGGCCCTCCGGCCCCGTCCAATCCACCACCCTCGTCACCCGATCCACCGCTGGCACCTGAACCCGATCCACCGTCCGCGCTTCCACCCGACCCAACGCCTCCCACTACGGCCGCGCCACCGCCGACCACCGCCGCTCCGCCGCCGCCCGATCTAACGCCTCCCACCGCCGTGCCACCGCCCACGGTCACGTCGCCACCCGCCGAGCCCGACTGGGGCGAGATCGCTCGCTCGGTCGTGAAGGTCGTTGCAGAGGACTGCGGAGCAGCCGGTTCTGGAACCGTGGTGGTCGACGGACGGCACGTCCTCACGAATGCGCACGTCGTTATCTCTGACTTGGGCCGGGACTGTTACGACGTGTACGTCGGGCTCAGCGAGCGGTTTGAGGATGAGCCGACCGAGTGGGTCCGGGCGACGGCGATCGCCTACGAGGGCGATGCCTTGGACTATACCTTGCTCCTCGATCTAGCGGTGCTCGAGTTGGAGCGATCCTCAGGGCGCGCCGCGATTCCCGTCGCTGCGCAACACCTCGATCCGGGCGAGGAGATCGTGACATTCGGTTTCCCCGGTGTCGGTGGGGAAACGATGACGTTGACCCGGGGCGTCTATTCGGGGATGGTTGGATCCGGCGCCGACAGCTACATCAAGACCGACGCCGACATCAGTCCGGGCAACAGCGGGGGAGCGGCCTTCGACGGGCACGGGAACTTTGTCGGTGTGCCCACCGCTGTTTCGATCCCCGACGAGGGCTTCCCCGAGGTGGGTTGGCTCATTCCAGCTGCCGAGGCAGCCGACTTCCTCGCCCGCCACGTTGGCGACTGATCCGCCGCGTGCTCCGATGGTGTGTCGGGGCTACTCGACGAGCTTCAGGGTTTCAGTGCGCCCTTCGGCTTTGCCGACGGCTTTCGCAAGATCGATCACGGCCGTGGTGAGGTTGTCGATCCGCTTGTCCGTGCGGGCCGCCGATGCCTCGATCTGCTGCCGCGTCTCTTCGCGGAGGGTGGCGAATCCGTCGGTCATGTCTTCGCGGAGGGTGGCGAATCCGTCGGTCATGTCTTCGCGGAGGGTGGCGAATCCGTCGGTCATGTCTTCGCGGAGGGTGGCGAATCCGTCGGTCATGTCCTTGCGC
>CAZTZI010000091.1:0-3804 GCA_964618115.1 uncultured Acidimicrobiales bacterium | reverse complement strand
CTCGGCACGGAACGCGGCGAACGCCTGCCGTTCGGTCATGCCGGTGGACAGCAGGTTCGGGATCTCGTCGAATGCGTCGGACACCACGCCACAGATGAAGCGGTGCTTGTCGATCTCGAGCTCGCTCTTGACCATCCGCAGACCACTCACGATGCCGGTGACGTCGGTGAAGCCGCCCACTGCGGCCCGCACCCGGTCGAGGTCGCCAAGCGGCATTCGTACATGCGTCTCGGGACCCATCGGCATCCCGATCCGGCCGCCGGCGCAGAGTTCACGCAGGCAATCGACCAGCAGCGTCACACCGTCGTCGCCCGGCCGCGGCGACGACCAGGTCCGGATGTCGTCGATCCATGTCTCGGCCATCGACGCCCGACCGATGCTCGGGATGACCGCCACGGGCTTGCCGGTGGCCGGCACGACGGTGAACCAGGGCCGGGTGGGGCTCTGCCAGAACGGTGTATGGAACCCGGTGAAGTAGCGGACCTCCGGCTCGGTGGTGACGAGGATGGCGGCGATGTCGCGCTCGGCCATCCGGGCCTGGCACCGCCGGGTCCGGTCGGCGAACTCTTCGACGGGGAATCCTCGTTGGGGGCGCGCGCCGGCAGTCACTTCGCCGAGCCGGCTTTGGCCTGCTGCGAGAAGAAGGAGGCACCTGTCGGCACCTCCGGGAACTCCATCTCGTAGGTCGAGCACCGCACGCGGTTGGTTCGCTCGCCCCGCACGACTTCGCCTTCGTGGATGCTCGGGAGATGGTTGACCTGCAGCGGCTTGGAGTCCTCGGCCCGGTACTCGCTGATGAACAGTGTCCGCGGCCGGTCTGACGTGTTCGGCGCTGATCCGTGCAACAGCCGGGTGTGCATCAAGCAGGCCGAGCCTGCCGGGCCGTGGATCGGTACCGCGTCGGCGACATGGTCGGCCGCGACCTGCGGGCTGACCGCGCCGGTGAACACCTCGCCGTGCCAATGATCGAACAGCTCGCCGCGATGCGTGCCCGGCACCACGTTCAGCGGACCGTTCTCGAGGGTCACGTCGTCGAGGAAGAACAGGACGGCGATGAGGTCCTCGTTGCTGTGAGGCTGGAACAAGAAATCCTGGTGGTACTTGACCTCGGTGGACGCCCCGGGCTGCTTGGCGTTGATCTTCGAGTTGTTGAACTCGACGTTCGGCCCGATCAACTGGGCGGCGGCATCGAGGGCCCGGTTGTCCCGCATGACCGCCAGGTAGTTGTCCGAGACCTCCACCGGCGAGGCAACCCGGCGAAGCCGCGGCGCCTCGGCGGTGTGCTCGCGCGCCAGGTCGAAACGCGGGCGGCCGGCGAGCGTGTCGCCGTAGGGCTCGCTGTGCTTGCGGCTCTCCTCGACCCAGGCGTCGAAGTCGGCGACGAGGGCCTCGAGCTGTTCAGGGGTGACGGCGTGCTCGACGAACAGGTACCCGTCCGCCCAGTACGAGCCGATCTCCTCCGGCGACAAGGGTCCGGCCGTTCGGGCCCGCGCGGTCAGCCGGGTTGCCCGCTGCTCGGTGGTCACGACGTGAACAGTATGAGGACACGGGCCATCGGTAAAGCGAGCCCACTAGGCCAAAGACCTCCTGGCGATGGTCCGATGTCAGCCGGCGTCACATCGACCGTCGGCGCCGGGCTGCTGAGTAGATGGCGTCGATGTCGATGTAGCAGCCCTGGAGGTGCCGGCGCTCGGTCGATCCGAACGCCCGCCTACCGTGCAACACCCGGCGGTTGTCGAACGCCACCAACTCGCCGGGTCGCAGGGTGATCTCGATGGCGAGATCGTCGCGATCGAGGAGATCGACCAGGGCGCGATAGGCGGCGTAGAACGGCGCCGTGCCGGCCCGGCCGGCGGCCAGCGGCTCCATCGAGCGGTTGTTGACGCTCACGGCACGCACGGCGCCGTCGCGGTCTACCTCGATCAGAGGACGCCGGGCCCGCAGGTCCACGTCGGCGCTGTGGTAGCGGAACGTGACGGCGGTGGTCGTGAGCGTGCGGAATAAGGCCGGATCCTCCGCCCGGAGACGGTCGGCCGCGGCGAAGCCGTCCACGAACCGGCCGGCGCCGCCGTCGCTCGCCGCGGCCAGGCAGTGCAGCAGCTGCACGGTCGGGCACGGCTCCCGGTAGGGGTTGTCGGTGTGGGCGGGAAGGCCGAGCGGCGTGTAGGCGAGGTTGACGGGTTCGGGTTCGGCCACGACGTCGAACAGGGCGCCGTAGTTGGTCTCCCGCACGAACCCGACTGTGCGGCCGACCTCGAGGACCGTTCCCGGCTCGATCCCGCAGTCGTGGAGCAGGGCGATCCCCCACCGGGCCAGCTGGTCCACGAACGGGCCATGGTCGCCGGCCCAGCTAGTGCTGCCCGCCCGGAGCTGCTCCGCGAACGCCGGCGTCCACGGTTCGGCCTCCACGTCGACGGGCTCTGAGGCGGGGATACGGCACACATGCCGCTCCCCCGAACGGTGATGAAGGGTGATGGTCAAGTCCTCGCAGTTCCTGTCGGTGCGAACCACCGTCCACCCGTCCAGCTCCGATGCGTCGATCAGATGCTGGTCGTTGCCGGGATCCCGGCACTCGGCGCACCGGCAGGCGTCGCGCGCCCATGCCGGATCGATCGGGTACTCGGGCGCCAGCGCGGCGGTCATCAGACCTCGATAGGTGTCGAGCGCAGGGATGACGAGACCGTCGACCTTGCCGCCGTCGTCGTAGCTTCTGAGCCGCAACGCCTCCGCCGCGAAGGCACCGGCGGCAAACGCCGAGACTTCGTCTGGAGACAGCGGGCCTCCCTGTTCCACCAGCGACATCTGCGAGGCCAGGCTGAGCCGGTCGTGGTAATCCGGTTCAACCGCCACCCGGTACCGCTTCGCCTCCACGTGGCCCCGGATGGGCTCGACGACGGCGGGCGGCAGCAGCGGCTGGAGGGCCCGGGCCGCGACCTGGGCGTGGTCGGGCAGGCCCCACTCGCCGGCCCGGCCCAGGACATGACCGAGATCGTGCAGGAGGCAGGCGAGCACCATCTCGTCGCCGGCGCCATCGGCGGCGGCGAGGGCGGCGGACTGGAGCACGTGGTCGAGCATCGCCACCCGCTCGCCGTAGGTCTCGTGGGCAGTGGCGGCCAGAAGGTCCAGCACGACTTCCACGAGCGGGAGCTCCCGCTCCAGCAGCGATGACCCCTCCCAGCGAGGGTCTGGTGCGAACCCGCACAGGTCGGCCACGGTCGGGGCGACATCGAGCAGCGAGGCCGCCGGCCAGCCCGAGCCGGCCGGGACCCGGCCCGGTGCCCGCACTACCACGAACGTCTCCAGCACCTCGAGGATCTCGTCGCCGTGATCGGTTCCGAGCCCGCCGTGGTCGGTGGTCACCAGCACCGAGGCCTCCGAACCCACGGCCTCGAGCAGCCGCGCCAACTGCCTGTCCGAGCGGGTGGCCGAGGCCACGTACTCCGCGCTGTCCCAGCCACAGGCATGGCCGTCAACATCGGGATGCGACAAGTAGACGAAGACGAGGTCGTGACAACCATCGGACACAGCCGCGATTGCCGCGTCGACCGCGCAGCGATCGTCGTCGGGGTCATAGCCGCCGTCGATCACGAACCGCTGCGTGGCCGCGTCCCGCTCGATCACGGCATCGAGCGGCAGCCAGTTGACGAACATCGCAGTGGAGCGTCCCGCCTCGCGGGCCGCCTTCAGGAATGAGGGAGCGTCGCTGCGCAGCGGTGCCGGTGTGTTGCCGGACAGGCCGTGGGCGGCCGGATCGACGCCCCGGAACATCGACGTGTGGATCGGAAGAGTCCATGGTGGAGTCAC
>CAZTZI010000090.1:0-12664 GCA_964618115.1 uncultured Acidimicrobiales bacterium | reverse complement strand
GGCAGGACGCAGTCGAACATGTCCACGCCGACGCTCACAGCCTCGATGATGCTCAGCGGATCCCCCACGCCCATGAGGTAGCGGGGCCGGTCGGCGGGCAGGGATTCCGTGGTGGCCTGCAGCGGCTCGAGGCGCTCGTGGCGCTCCTCGCCCACCGAGAGCCCGCCGATCGCGTAGCCCTCGAAGCCGATGTCGAGAGTCCGGGCGGCGCTGGTGCGCCGCAGGTCCACGTCGGTCCCCCCCTGCACGATGCCGAACTGCGCCTGCGCCGGCGCGGCGAGCGAACGGTGGGCGGCGCGGGCGCGGGCCGCCCAGGCCGCGGTCCGCTCCACGGCGGCCTCGACGACGGGGCGCGGCGACGGCAGCGGCGGGCACACGTCCAGGACCATGGCGATGTCCGAACCCAGGAGCGCCTGGATCTCGGCGGCGCGCTCCGGGGTGAGCCGGTGGGTGCTGCCGTCGTAGGTGGACCGGAAGGTGGCGCCCTCGTCGTCGAGCTTCGGCTCCAGGCTCATCACCTGGTAGCCGCCGGAGTCGGTGAGGATGTGGCCCGACCAGTCCATGAAGCGGTGCAGGCCGCCCCGCTCGGCGATCAGCTCGGCTCCCGGGCGCAGCATGAGGTGGTAGGTGTTGGCCAGCACCACATCGGCGCCCAGATCCTCGAGATCGGCGCTGGTGAGGGTTCGCACGGCCCCGCGGGTGCCGACAGGCATGAACGTCGGCGTGGTGAACCGACCTCGCGGGGTAGCGACGACACCGGTGCGGGCGCCGTCGCAGCGGGCGGTCTCGGTGAAGCTCAGGCACCCCATTGCGAGCACCTGCCGACCAGCATGGCATCGCCGAAGGAGCCGAACCGGTAGCCGTCGCCGAGAGCCGTCTCGTACAGCGTGCGCCAGCGCTCACCCACGAACGCCGACAGCAGCGACAGCAGCGTGGAGCGCGGCATGTGGAAGTTGGTGAGCAGCACGTCGGTGACGGCGAAGGTGTGGCCGGGACGGATGAACAGATCGCTGGACCCCGCCAGGGAGCCGGTGACCGCCGCCGTCTCGAGAGCGCGCACCGCCGTCGTGCCGACCGCCACGACCCGGCGAGCCTCCCGGCAGGCCGCCCAGGTGTCGGCGGGGATCTCATACCGCTCGCGGTGCATGACGTGGTCCTCGAGCCGATCGGCGGTGACGGGGCGGAACGTGGCGGCGCTGATGCCCAGATCGAGACGCACCACACCGATCCCGGCGGCGGACAGGCCGACCAGGACCTGCTCGCTGAGATGCAACCCCGCCGTGGGCGCCGCGGCCGAGGTGGCACGCCGGGCGTAGATCGTCTGGTATCGCTCGGGGTCCACCGGGCGACCGATGTACGGGGGCAGCGGCACCTCACCCAGGTCCTCGAGCAGCTCGTCGATGCTGCCATGGGCGAGGGTCTTGACCTCACGGCAACCGTCCGGGCCGGCGGCGCCGACCATCAGGACATCGCGACCGCCGGCGTCCCGCAGGACCGATTCGGGCGGCACCCGCCGGCTCGGTCGCAGGAGCGCCTCGGCCACCGCTTCCGGGCCGGGCGTCGTCACGAGCACCTCCACGCGCCCGCCCGTGGGTTTCTGCAGGTGCAGGCGGGCCGGCGCCACGCGCGTCTCGTTGACGACCACGACATCACCCCGACGCAGCAGTTCCGGCAGGTCGCGCACCCTGCGGTGGGCGACCTCCCCGCCGCCGGGAGCCGCGACGAGCAGCCGGGCGTCGTGGCGGGGCTCGACAGGTTCCTGCGCCACCGCCTCCGGCGGCAGCAGGTAGTCCAGTTCGCGTGTCCGCATCAGTCGAACAGGCCCGCCGGACTCTCAGGGTCGGGGGACTCACCCGCAGGGGTCTCCGGCGGCTCGAGTCCCAGGTGCCTCCAAGCGGCCGGCATGGCCACTCGCCCCCGCGGTGTGCGCATGATGAATCCCTGGGTGATCAGGAACGGCTCGTACACCTCCTCCACGGTCTCGGGTGGCTCGCTGACGCTGATGGCCAGCGTGGACAGGCCCACCGGTCCCCCGCCGAACCCCCGGCACAGCGCGTCCAGCACGGCGCGGTCCTGGCGGTCGAGCCCGCGCTCGTCCACCCCGAAGACGGCCAGCGCCTCGGTGGCGGTGGCCTCGTCGATCCGCCCGTCACCCTCGACCTGGGCGAAGTCCCGCACGAGGCGCAGCAACCGGTTGGCGATCCTCGGTGTGCCCCGCGCCCGCCGTGCGATCTCCGCAACGGCCCCCGGCTTGATCTCCACGGCCAGGATCCCCGCAGTGCGCACCACGATCTGCTCGAGCTCGCCGGCCGGGTAGAAGTCGAGTCGGGCGGTGAAGCCGAACCGGTCCCGCAGCGGGCCGGTGATCATCGAGATCCGCGTCGTGGCCCCGATGAGGGTGAAACTCGGCAACTCGAGGGGAATCGAGCGGGCCGCCGGGCCCTTGCCCAGCACGATGTCCACCCGGAAGTCCTCCATGGCCGGGTACAGCACCTCCTCGACGGCTCGGCTCAAGCGATGGATCTCGTCGATGAACAGCACGTCGCCCTCGCCGAGCTTCGTGAGGATCGCCGCCAGGTCGCCCGCCCTCTCCAGCGCCGGGCCGGAGGTGGTCTGCTGCGCCACCCCCATCTCGGAGGCCACGATTCCCGCCAGGGTCGTCTTGCCCAATCCCGGCGGCCCGGCGAACAGCAGGTGTTCGACCGTCTGGGCACGCCCCCGGGCGGCGCCGCAGACGATGCCGAGGTGACGCTTCAGCTCGGCCTGCCCGACGAAGTCCGCCAGCCGCATCGGTCGGATCCCGAGGCGATTGACGCGCTCCTCGCTCTGCTCGCCGCCGTCGGCACCCGCAGCCAGGACCTCGGTCCGCATCGACCCTCCGGCGCTCAACCCGACCGCCCGGAGACTGGATTCCGGCCTCCGCCGGAATGACGGGGAGGGCGCAGCGCGGACATCGCGAGCACCGCGGCTAGCGGGCGCCCGAGAGCTGCCGCAGCGCCTCGCGCAGCAGCTCCGAGACGTCTCCGTCGGCAGGCATCCCGGCCACCACCCGGCTCACCTCGTCATCGCGGTACCCCAGCTGACCGAGGGCGGCGCGCAGGTCGCTGTGGATCCCGTCGCCCGGCGCGCCCGGCACGGGCGCGGCGGTCACGGCGAATTCCGGCACGCCGAGGCGCGCCTGCAGCTCCACCAGGAGGCGCTGCGCGGTCTTGGCCCCGACCCCGGGCACCAGGCACAGCGCGTCGATGTCACCGGCCGCCAGGAGTCGCTGGAGCGCCGCGGGGTCATGGACGCCGAGGATGGCGAGGGCCAGCGAGGGCCCCACGCGGTTGGCGCCCAACATGGCCTCGAAGCAGCGCAGCTCGACGAGCGAGGTGAATCCGTAGAGCGTCTCGGCCTCCTCGCGCACGTGGTGGTGGACGTAGAGCAGCACTTCGGTACCCACCGAGCCCGCGGCGCGCAGTGCGGCATCGCCCACCGTGACCCGGTAGCCGACGCCGCCCACCTCCACCAGCAGTTCGTCGAGATGACGGTCCAGCACCCGACCTCGCAGCGATCCGATCACCGCGTCACCGTCGCCGCTGCGGGATCGCCGGGACAGGCGACTGCGCCATATGGCACAGCGCCACCGCCGCAGCGTCGGAGACGTCTGCCGGGCGCAGCGGCTCGGACAGGCCGAGCAACATCCGGACCATCTGGCTCACCTGCTCCTTGGTGGCGACCCCGTCCCCGCAGACGGCCTGCTTGACCTGGTTCGGGGAGTACTCGACGACCTCGCAGCCCGCCGCCACCGACTCCGCCATCACCACACCGGCGGCCTGGCCCACCCCCATCGCCGTGCGCACGTTGACCTGGAACAGCACCCGCTCGATGGCCACCACCGCTGGGGTGAACTCACCCAGGAGGCCGCGGATCTCCCGCTGCAGCGCCGCCAGACGCCGCGGCACCGGCTCGTGGGGCGGGGTGGTGATGACGCCCGCCGCCACCGCCCGGGTCGATGCGCCGCGGCCCGACAGGCAGCTGTAGCCGCAACGCGAGAGGCCCGGGTCGATACCGAGAACGAACACTCGTACGAGGTTAGACGGACGCTGCCAGCGCCTGAAGGATTTCGTCGGGGATGTCGAAGTTCGAGTGCACGTCCTGCACGTCGTCGTGGTCGTCCAGTTCGCCGACGAGACGCAGGACCGCGCGGGCCTTCTCGGTCGACGCGACGGGCACCACCTGTGTCGGCAACATCGTGGTCTCGGTGCCTTCGATGCCGACACCGGCGGCCTCCAGTGCATCGGCGACCTCCGGCAGGTCCGAGGGACCGCACGTCACGCGCCACATCTCGCCCTCGTCGATGATGTCGGTCGCCCCGGCGTCGAGGGCGGCCAGCATCAACTCCTCCTCATCGACCGAGCGGGGAACCGAGACCACGCCGCTGCGGCGGAACTGCCAGGCGACCGCGCCCGGCTCCGCCAGCGAACCCCCGCTGCCCTTGAACAGAGCGCGGATCTCCGAACTGGTGCGGTTGCGGTTGTCGGTCAGCACCTCGACGTAGACCGCCACACCCGCCGGCGCATAGCCCTCATAGGTGAAATGCTCGTAGGCGACCCCCTCCAACTCGCCGGTTCCACGCTTGATGGCTCGCTCGATGGTCTCGAGCGGCACGGAGTTGTCGCGCGCCTTCTGGTACATCGTGCGCAGCGTGGGGTTGGCGTCGAGGTCACCCCCACCGGCGCGGGCCGCCACCTCCACCTGCCGGATGAGGCGGGCGAAGAGCTTTCCCCTGCGTTTGTCGGCGGCGCCCTTGCGGTGCTTGATCGTCGCCCATTTGGAGTGTCCGGACATCTACAGACTCTCCTAACGGACGAGACGGGTCACGAGCAGGACGCGGCGCCCATTCGCGGCGCCCTTGCGGTGCCTGATCGTCGCCCAGTGCCATTCGGGATGTCCGGACATCTAGGGACTCTCCTCGCAGAACAACCTGTGCAGGCGCAGATCGCCCGACAGCTCCGGATGGAACGTGCAGCCCCAGACGGGTCCCTGGCGGCACAGCACAGGGCGGCCGTCGAGTCGAGCCAGAACCTCCACACCGGGGCCGGTCCGCTCCACGATCGGCGAGCGGATGAAGATCGCCGTCAGCGGCTCCCGGCCCAGAGCCGCCACCGGCAACGGGGCCTCGAAGGACTCGGTCTGAGGACCGTAGGCGTTGCGGCGCGCGCTGATGTCGAGAGCGCCGAAGCAGCGCTGGTCCTCGCGCCCGTCGGTGACCTCCGCGGCGAGCAGCAGCAGGCCGGCGCACGTGCCGAGCACTGCCATGCCTCCGGCGAGACGCTCCGCCAGCGGCTCGGCGAGCCCGTTGGCGTCGAGCATCATCGAGATCGTCGTGGACTCCCCGCCCGGCAGGATCAACCGGTCCACGTCGGCGAGTTGATCGGGCCGCCGCACCGCAACCGCCGCCGCCCCGACGCTCCGCAGCGCCGACAGGTGCAACCCCGCGGCGCCCTGCAGCGCCAGGACACCGACCTTCACAGGCCGCCTCTCACCAACCCCGCTCGGCCAGCCGGGTCTCCAGACCCTCGAGTTCGAGACCTGGCATCGCCTCGCCCAGCCCGCGGCTGACCTTCAGCAGGATGGCCGGATCGTCGAAGTTGGTCGTCGCCTCGACAACGGCCTTGGCGCGGGCCGACGGGTTGTCGCTCTTGAAGATCCCCGAACCGACGAACACCGCCTCGGCCCCCAGTTGCATCACCAGGGAGGCGTCGGCGGGCGTGGCGACACCGCCGGCACAGAACAGCGGCACAGGCAGGCGGGCGGTCTCGGCGATCTCGCGGACGAGCGCCACCGGTGCCTGCAGCCGCTTGGCCCAGTCGAACAGCTCGGCGCTGTCGGCGACGGTGATCCGGCGGATGTCCCCGGTGATGGAGCGCAGGTGCCGCACAGCCTCGACGATGTTGCCGGTTCCGGCCTCGCCCTTGGAGCGGATCATCGCCGCGCCCTCCGAGATCCGGCGCAGGGCCTCACCGAGGTTGGTGGCGCCGCACACGAAGGGCACCGTGAACTGCCACTTGTCGATGTGATGCGCCTCGTCGGCGGGCGTCAGCACCTCGCTCTCGTCGATGTAGTCCACGCCGAGGGCCTCGAGTATCTGCGCCTCGGCGAAGTGGCCGATGCGAGCCTTCGCCATCACCGGGACGGTGACCGCCTCGACGATGGACTGGATGATCTCCGGGGGGCTCATGCGCGCCACGCCGCCGTCGCGGCGGATGTCGGCGGGTACACGTTCCAGAGCCATGACGGCCACCGCGCCGGCATCCTCGGCGATGCGGGCGTGTTCGGCGGTGACGACGTCCATGATGACGCCCCGCTTCAGCATCTCGGCGAGGCCGCTCTTGACCCTCATGGTGCCCTGTGCCCTCCCCAGGGGAGCAGGCGGGGTGACCGGGGCGGTTCGGGTGGACTCGCTGGCGCTGGCAGTCATCTCTCCAGTGTACGGCGGCGCGGTTGCCTCAGGGACAGCGCCGGCCGGCGCGCCTCGGTCTGCCGGCTCGGCCCTGGGCCGGACCGATCACAGGTCGCTGAGAACCGTGATCCGGTCCTCGATGCCGATCCTCTCGCCACCGGGCCCGCGGGCCTCGTGCATCCAGAGGTGCCGGATCGCCGGCGAGCGCCGCCGCAACCGTGATGTGGCTTCGCCCATGTGCCGCAGAGCGCCTGCCACGCCCGGCGGGAAGCGGGTCAGCCGCGCCGCGGCGACGTCCGCGGCCACGACCCGCGAGCCGTCGAGGTACCGCGCTGCCAATGCGGTCCCCGGCGGTCCTCCGAGCAGCGCCAGGGAGGCGAGATGCGTGTCCCGGCGCGCCGTGCCGTCGGCGACACGCGCCAGGAGGTGCGCCAGCGTTCCCTCCAGTTCGACCGGTGGCAGGGACCGCAGCAGCCCCGTCGTCACGGCGATGGTTGCGGTGCGCGGGCCCCGCCCGTAGGCGAGCGCGCTGGCGGCCTCGTCATCGACCACCGCCAGCTGCGGCATCGGAAGGCCGGCTCCCAGGCACAGCGCTTCGGCGCACACCGTGAGCCGCTCGGACTCGAAACCCTCCGGGGCGCGGGCGCGGGCGAGGCGACCCACGATCCGGCCGGAGGCCAGCACGCCGAAGGTACCGACGAGCGCCAGGGCGGCGCCTGCGGCGACGACGATGATCACGACCGTCACGCCAGAACCCTCCGGTAGACGGTCTCGTAGCGCTCGGCGAGACGGTCCATCGAGAACTGCTCCGCCCGCTCGATGCCCCGAGCCACCAGATCGCCGGGCGTCAGAAGCACCTGCCGGAGCGCGCCGGCGAGGCGCGCGGTATCACCGGGCGGAACCAGGGTGGCCTCGATATCCGGACGCGCCACACGGGCGTAGCCGGGGATGTCGCTGGCCACGATGGGGGTCTCCGCCGCCATCGCCTCGAGCAGCACGACGCCGAAGGACTCACCGCGCAGCGACGGCGCGCAGAACACGTCGGCTCCGCAGAGGCGGCTGATCTTCTCCTCCTCGGTGAGGCGCCCCAGCCACCGGACCCGCGGGTCGGTGGCCATCCGCCGCTTGAGCAACTCGGTCTGCGGTCCCTCGCCCGCCACCCACAGCACGACGTCATCGGGCAACTGGCGCATCGCCGCCAGCAGCACGGTGAGACCCTTGCGCGGTTCGTGACGGCCGACGAAGAAGATCGTGGGACCCTCGGTGGGATGCGGCTTGGCCTCCCGGAATCGCTCCACCGGCACACCGTTGAACAACACCTCGTAGGTGCCGCCGAGGAAGCGCCTCGCCAGTTCGGCGGCATCGCTGGACACCGCGCCGCGCCAGTCCAGGCGATTGCAGACCCAACGCAGCACCGGAGAGACGTTCTCGTAGGCGGCCGAACCCCCGGCGGCGTGGAACGTGGCGACGAGCGGCGCCCGCTTGGAGACGAGGGCCGCCAGGGAGGGCGCCGGCACCAGCGGCTCATGGACGTGCAGGAGGTCGAACCGCTGGTCGCGGAGGACGGCATAGCTGCGCTGGAACGCCGGGATGTCGAAGGCGATCGGGGCGAAGGAACCGTTGGCGGCGATGAAGAGCGAGTTCCCGATGGGGATGATGTCCGGCTCCGGCGGCGGACCGTCGCACGGGCCGAGCAGGCTCACCGAGACGCCGCGGCGGCGAAGGGCCCGTGCCAGATACAGGGCCTGCATCTGCACGCCACCCGGCAGGGTGAAGCTGTAGGGGCTGATCATCCCCACGCGCACGGAACTCACGCTAGCGGGAGCGCGCCGCGACGGTCGCCCCCGAGCCGTTGCGGAACGCCGCCAGAGCCTCGCGATCGCTCGGCCAGTTGGGCTGCATCAGATGCCATTGGGTCGGGGCGGTGCGGATCATCTCCTCGAGCCGGTACGCCAGGAGTTGCGTGGTCTCGGTCACGACGTCGCGGAGACGACCCTCCCGGCTGATCACCATCGGGGGCATGCACTCGGCATGGCACTTCCCGTTCCGGCTGGACACGACGACCCCGACGATCGGCGATCCGGTGCGCCGTGCCAGGACCGCGGCACCGCCGGGCAGGGTCGTGCGCTCGCCGAAGAACTCCACCTCGACACCGCCGCCGCCGATATCGCGATCGGTGAGCAGGCACACCACGTGGCCGTCGTTGAGAGCCCTCGTGAGCACGCCGAGAGCGTCCGGGCCGGCCGCCACGATGTCCATGCCGATCCGGCGCCGGAACTTGCCCATCCACTCGAACAGCTCGGGGTGATCGATCGGCTCGACGACCGCGGTCACCTTCATCCCCGGTCGCTGCGCCAGCCAGACGCCCGCCCACTCCCAGCTCCCGACGTGCGGCAGCACGAGGATGGCGCCGGGCCCCATCCGCCGGGCATCGGAGATGTGCTGGTAGTTGTTGAACGTGAAGCCGGCGTCCACCTCGGCCGGACCGGAGGCGGCGAGGCGGGCGCAGTCGATGTAGTAGCGCCCGTAGGCGACGAAGGTCTCGCGCACCGCGCGCCGCATTTCGCCCTTCGACACTTGGTCGCCGGCGGCATCGGTCCGTCGCAGGTTGCGCTCGACGATCAGGCGCTGCTCGCTGCGCCGCAGCGCCAGGGTGCTCGCCAGCAGGCGTGTCCCGCTGTCCACGAGCCGGTCCGGCAGCCGCGGCAGGAACGTGGCGCCGAGCCGGTACTGCTCCAGCACCAGGCGTCGCCGCAGACGCTCTCGCAGCCCCGAACCGCCGCCCACAAGCCCGCTCAGAACTGCCGCCAGATCCTGGCGAAGCGCTGCACGACCGTCACGAGCGTGAGGCCGAGCAGCGCCCAGAGGACGTAAACCAGCCAGGCCGGCACCGCCAGCCCGAAGCACAGGACCACGAACCGCTCGGCGCGCTCCATCAACCCGCCGCGGGCCTCGAGCCCCAACGATTCGGCCTTGGCGCGCAGGTAGGAGACGAACTGTCCCGAGGCCAGGACGGCAACGGGCAGCAGCGCCACGGTGCCGTCGTCCAGCAGGTGGTACGTGAGCGCTCCGAGGATCAGGGTGTCGGAGACCCGGTCGGACACCGAGTCCAGGAAGGCGCCCCGCAGGCCCACCGTTCCGGCGGCCTTGGCGACCGGACCGTCCAGCAGATCACCCAGGCCCGTGAGCACGATGAACGTGAACGCCAACCCGAACCGGTCGAGCACCACCATGGCAGCGGTGGCCGCCGAGGCCAACACTCCGAACAGCGTGACGTGGTCGGCGCGCACGCCGATCCGGTAGAGCACCTTGCCGATCGGCACGACCACGCGGTCGACGCCGACCCGCCAGCGCCCGTCGAACACGACCCCGCTGTGCTCCCTAGGACCGCTACGACGGGTCGGCTGCGGACGCAGCCGGATCCTGGATTCCGGCCTTCGCCGGAATGACGGGCGGGAGGTCCTGCGAAATCACCCGGCCTTCCCGTAGGGGTCCGCGCCGGATGCCCGCGCGCTGGTCCGGCGGTCCATGGATGTCGCTCTCGGTGAACTCCGACCAGTCCTCGGGGTTGTCCTCGACGATCACGTCCAGGACGGTCGGCTCCACACCGTCGATGAGCACGAGGCCACGCCGGAGGGGCCGCACCTCGTTGGAGAAGACGAGGATCCGCCAGGTGGGTCGGGAGAACCACCCGCGCCAACCCATCTGCGCGGAGGCGTGGCCCACCGGGAAGCCGACGGCACGCACCGCCGCCAGCAGGGCGTCGGTCTCCTCGACCCGCAGGTCCCAGCCCGCCCGGAAGTGGTAGGCCGCCAGCACACCCAGGGCGATGCCGCCGGCCAGGAATCCCCTGTTGACGATGTTGGGGTCAGCGCTGAGAGTCAGCGCCCAGGTGGCGATGGCCACGACGCCCAGGAATGCGTACAGCGCGCCCGGCACCCGCCGGCGGCTGTTGTTCGGGAAGACGTAGGGACCGACGTAGCCGGTGACGTCCAACTCGGGCGGCAGCTGATCGCCGCCGGCTCCGATCTCCGCTCCGGTCTCGCCGGCCATGTCCCGACGCTACCCGGAGAGGCCCGGCCAGGCGGCGCGCAGCTTCCGCCACGTGTCCTCCAGCGTCTCGGGGAGAACCCGCGCACCGCCCACGGTGGTCATGAAGTTGGTGTCGCCCACCCAGCGGGGCAGGCAGTGAACGTGAAGGTGGCCGGGGACGCCGGCGCCGGCGGCCCTGCCCAGGTTGAATCCCACGTTCACACCGTCGGGGTGGTACGCCTCGGTGATCGCCCCGACGGCGTGGCGCACCGTGTCCCACAGCTCGGCCCAGGTGGCGCCGTCGAGGTCGTCCGGTGAGGCGGATTCCACGTACGGCACGACCAGCAGGTGCCCGGTCGTGTACGGATAGGCGTTCAGCACGACGTAGGTGTGCTCGCCGCGCCAGACGACGTACGTCTCGGAGTCGGGCCTGTCGCCGCGACCGATCTCCTCGAACGGGGACGAGAACGTCGCGTCGTCGTCGGTCCCCTCGCCACTGACCGACGCTACGTAGCCGGCGCGCCAGCCGGCCCAGAGTCGATCCAGGTCACTCATCGCCCGGCGGCTGCTTCGGCCAGAATCCGCGCCCGCACATCGGCCAGAGGCACGCCGCGCTCGGGCTCGCCGACACGGGAGTTGACGCCGGCGGTACCGGCCTCGGTGTCGGAGGCACCGACCACGAGCACGTAGGGCACCTTCTGCAGCTTGGCCGCCCGGACCCTCCGCCCCAGGGGCTCGTCACTCGCCACCACCTCGGTGCGCACCCCCGCGGCGCGCAAGTCATCGGCGACGCGTGCCGCGTAGTCGGCGTGGTCGGCGGCAACCGGCAGGACGCTCGCCTGCACCGGGGCGAGCCACGTGGGGAAGGCACCCGCGTAGTGCTCCAGCATCACCCCGAAGAATCGCTCCACCGAGCCGAACAGCGCCCGGTGGATCATCACCGGGCGCCGCCGCCGGCCGTCGGCGGCGGTGTAGTGCAGGTCGAACCGCTCGGGCAGGTTGAAGTCGACCTGCAGCGTGGAGAGCTGCCACGCCCGCCCGATGGCGTCGGTCACGTCGACATCGATCTTCGGGCCGTAGAAGGCGCCGCCGCCGGGATCGGTGACGTAGTCGAGTCCGGCCGAGTCGAGGGCGGCGCGGAGCCCTTCGGTCGCCAGGTCCCACATGTCGTCCGGACCGACCGCCTTGCGCGGCGGTTTCGTGGAGAGCTTGGCCTGGAAGTCGTCGAACCCGAAGGCTCGCAGCACCGACAGCACGAAGTCCAGCAGGGAGGCCATCTCCGAGGGCACCTGGTCGGGGGTGGCGAAGATGTGGCTGTCATCCTGGGTGAACCCCCGCGAGCGCAGCAGGCCGTGGACGGCCCCGGACAGCTCGTAGCGATAGACGGCTCCCAGCTCGAACAGCCTCAGCGGCAGATCCCGGTAGGAGCGCTGCGACGACCGGTAGATCATCACATGGAACGGGCAGTTCATGGGCTTGGGGTAGTAGGCCGCGCCGTCCAGCTCCATCGGGGGGTACATGCTCTCGGCGTAGAAGTCGAGGTGCCCGCTGGTCTCCCAGAGGTTGCCCTTGGCGAGATGCGGTGTGTAGACGAACTCGTAGCCGGCCTCGGCGTGACGGCTGCGGCTGAAGTCCTCCATGAGGTGCCGGACGAGCGCCCCCTTCGGGTGCCACACCGCCAGGCCCGGCCCCAGCTCCTCCGGCCAGGACACCAGGTCCAACTCGCGGGCCAGGCGCCGGTGGTCGCGCCGGGCGGCCTCGGCGAGGCGGTGCAGGTGGGCCTTCAGGTCGGCGGCGGAGGCCCAGGCCGTGCCGTAGATGCGCTGGAGCATCGGGCGGTCGCTGTCGCCCCGCCAGTAGGCGCCCGCCACGCGCTGCAAAGCGAAATGGCCCAGCCGCCCGGTGGAGGGCACGTGCGGGCCCAGGCAGAGGTCCACGAAGTCGTCGCCGTTGGCGTAGCAACTCACCACGTCCCCGGCCGGCGCCTCGGTTGCGAGGTCGGCGTCGAGGCCGGGCTCCCCGTCGCCCGCACCGCTCACCCGCTCGATGATCTCTCGCTTGTAGGGGTGCTCGGCGAAGACCTCCAGGGCCTCGGCGGCACCGATCTCCCGGCGCACGAACGGCTGATCGGCGGCAATGATCTCGCGCATCCGTTCGGCGATCCGCTCGAGGTCGGCGTCGGCG
>CAZTZI010000089.1:0-4707 GCA_964618115.1 uncultured Acidimicrobiales bacterium | reverse complement strand
GGGTGTCGCTTCACCGTTGCGGGACAGTGCCGGATTCCAACCGGACTTCGTCTCCGAGCCAGTTCCGAGTCTATGCCCCCGAGACCGGAGGTGAGCGGGCGGTGGCCGGGCGGCCGGCGCTCAGGCCGGCGCTCGGCTCCTCAACGCAGGAAGCGCTCGACCGGCTCTCCTGGGCTCCGACCACCGCCGGCTGCGGCGTTCCCGTCGACGTCGGAGTCGCCCATGTCGAACACGGTGGCCGCTACATGGGGCCTCCGCCTGAATCCGGCGCCGTTGCCGGCAGCGCCCGGCTCCGCGTCGACTTCTGCGTCGGCGGCCTCGCCGGTGTAGCCGGCACGGTCCAGTGCCGCCGCCAGCCGCGTCAGACCGCCGGCGTCGGGCACGGCGATCCGCGCCGTCCCGTCGAGGCCGAAGCTCGCGCAGTCCCGCACCAGTACGCCGTGCGGGGCGAGGGCCTCCCGCAAGCCGGGGGCCTGCACCAGTACCCAGGGAGCATCGGCCGCCCGCACTGTGAGACCTCGCGCCTCGAACACGCCCACCAGCTCGCCCCGAGCTTCAGCGATGGCGGCGGCCCAGCCCATCAGGTCGGCACGCTCCAACAGGTCGGCCAGCAGCGCCAGCGCCAGGGATCCCACCGCCCATTGCGGCTGCCGGCGCCCGAGACGCTCGACGTCGTCGGCGATGAGGTAGCCCAGCCGCAGACCCGGGCAGGCGAACGTCTTGGTGAGCGAGCCCACCGCGATGCCGTCGCGCCCAGCCGTCCAATGCCCGGTGGCCAGGGGATAGAACGCTTCGTCCCATACGTCGGCCGCGTCGTCCGGCCCGGCCAGGCGCCCGGAGGGGTTGTGCGGGTCGCTGCGCCAGACCGGCCCCGCGTCGCCACGGGGATGCAGCCCGAACTCCGGCTCCGAGTGAACTTGCCCGCCGAGTTCGGCCACGACCAACCCGATCGCCTCGGCGGCTCCGTTCGTGAGCATCAGCCGGGCGGGATCCACCCCCATCGCCCCGGCCAGCAGCCGCGTCGTCGCCGCCGGATCGGGATAGCGCCGCAACTCCCCCAGGTGCAATGCCGCCAGCGCCGCGACGTCGGGGGCGAAGGGGTTCAGGTTCTGCGACAGATCCAGCAGCGAGCCGGGCGCCAGCCCCAAAGCCCGCGCCACCGCCGGCCCGTCGCCGCCATGCCGCCCCGCCGGCGGTATCGCAGGGATGTGCGCGTTCACGGAGCGGACCGTACCCGGTCGGACCGCCTCGCTGCGCTTGGGCGGATGAGTCCGAGAACGCACCCTGTGCCGTTCCCGAAGTGCACCGCGAATCATTCCCGAAGTGCACGATTCAGAGTTCCCGGAACAGTCGGAGGATGTCCTTCATCAGCAGCACGAGGTGGAGCCTGTCGGTGGGTGATGATTCGAATTCCGGGACCGCTCGGAGGTAGAAGGACCGGGCGTCGGTGGTCTCAGCGTGGATTAGCAGGCCACGGCACCCGATCTCTTGGCCCGCCCGAGCCGTCCGGCGGATGACGTCGCGCAGCAGTCCGGCACCGAGGCCCCGCCCCTCGTGCTGAACCGACACGCCGAGGCGGGCGAGAAGGGCGACGGGCTGGGGGTACCGGCCCGCCCCGCGCCGCAGCCGCTCGGGGGCGTCCGAGGTCGCGATGGCCGTCACGCACCATGCGTAGTAGGCCACGACCCTCGAGCTGAGCGGCGCAGTGACGACGAACACTCTCGTCGTGCCAGTGCCGTGCGCCTGTCGGGCGTGCCGGTGGAGCCACTGGGTCTGCGCCTCGGATCGACACTCGAAGCCGTCGAGATCATCGCCGGGCGCCAGCAGGCGCGGCGGCGGGTATCGGCCGGTCACTCGTCGGCGAAGGGTGATGGGCGGGCCATGAACTCGCGGAGCCCCGGCAGGTCACGCGCGGGGCGCCGGTTCAACTCCTCCCAGGCCTCCTGCGCCTCCGGATCGAGAACGAACTCGGTGCGGTCGGCCAGCACCTGCCGTGCCGCCATCCGCAGGTTGGAGACCACGAACTCGGTCAGGCCACCTCCGCAGGCGGCGACCGCCTCGTCGATCAGCCTCCGGTCCTCCGGGGTCGTCCGGACCTCTAGGCGCGCACTACGGGTTCGACCCATGGGCTGCTCCATGTCGCTCCTCTCGGCCTCCAATAATCCTGTACGGCCATCATACGGCCACAGCAGCGAATCGTCCCGCGAATCGGCGAGGGCAGGACGACGCGTCCACGGCCCGAGCAGCGCCGCGGCGATGCCGTCGGCACCGGCGCCGCTGCGGGCCCCGGGACCGCTGCCTCCAACAAACGGGGGGATGCACAGCCGCTGATCGTCTATGACGAGGATCACCTGCGGGCGCGCTGCTGCGAGACCCGGACGGTCTTCGGCTGAGGTGCCGCGGTGTACGCCGCCAAGGCCTCCCGCGGCGGACCTACGAAAATCTGCTCCGCCTCGACCTGTAGCATGGTGCCATGGCTGGCGGGTTGACTGACTACGACCGCGCGTTCCTGCGAGTAGTCCGAGGTTCCTGGCTTGAGGCAGTGGAATCCAATCCGGAGGTGGCTGCGGATCCCGACATTCCCAGTCGTCGCGGTCAACTCGATCCGTCTGATCCAGATTTGTGCGCCCTTTACGACACTCACAGGTACCAGCGCCATCATGCTGACGCCTTTGGGGAAGCGCTCCAGCATGCGGGCATCAAGTCGGCCAGTTCCGAGAGCCCCGTCGCGGTTGTCGACATAGGCGCCGGTGCCTGCACCGTCGCCGTCGCGATTGGGGAGAGATGGAAGCCGGGACTTCCCAATGTCCACTATTATGCGGTTGAGCCACATCCCAAGATGCGACAGTTGGGAATTGAGCTACTTGGCGCGCTGGCGTGGCCTTTCGGACACATTCAAGTAGTCGACAAGATAGACGAACTTATTGGGCCTGCTGACTCTCGTGCGCTCGAGAGGATTGATTCTTCTCGATTGATAGTGGCATTCAACTATGTTATGCAACAAGGGTCGGTTGGACAGGATGCGATCTCTGAATGGGCTGGGTTCCTACGTTGTCTCGTTACTCGCAGATGTGAAGTCCAGTTGTTGATCGTTACTGTGGCGGCGCATCTCGTTGACAACACTGAGGCGTTGTTGAAAGCACTGGACGAACTGGATGTCAAGCTCCATCAAGATTGCGATCACCGGTTCAATTTCGATAGTCGATACCCTGATGACGATCAACTTGCGCGGGAGTCTGCCTTGATCTCCGCTGTGTGGGAGACGCGGCACCCTGCGCGTGCAAGATGTCGATCGTACGTTTTGTCGGCGGCTTGAGCGATGGCAACGCAACTGTCGCTGATCGAGTCCGCCGGGACCACGGAGGCTCCAGACGCAGCCGTGCCCGACGGACTCGTTTATCGCGCCGGATTCCTCAATGAGGAGCGAGAACGTGAGCTTCTCACCTGGATTGACAGCGAGGAGTCGTCGGTGTGGCTGGGCGATCTGTCGCGCCGCGTGCAGCACTACGGCTACAAGTACGATTACAGATACCACGGCATTGACACGTCAGCTCATCTGGGGTCGCTCCCGCAGCGGCTCGAGGGGCTTGGCCGAGATGTCGTATTGAGTGTCGGTGGCTTGTGTCATCCAATAGAGACATTCGATCAGGCGATTGTCAACGAGTACCTGCCGGGGCAGGGTATTGCACCGCACACTGATCGTGACTGTTTCGGTCCGGTTGTTGCGACGGTCAGTCTGAACTCCGATGTCGTCATGGACTTCGTCGGGCCTGATGGCCGAAGCTATTCGCAGATGCTGCAACGCCGGAGTCTGGTGCTCCTCACCGGAGCGGCTCGCGCGGAATGGCGGCACGGAATAGCCAAACGCAAGAACGACAGAGATCCGGTGAGTGAGCAGGTGATACCGCGTGAGCGTCGGGTGTCGATCACGTTCAGAACAGTCCTGTTGGGTGAGTAGAGATTCCCGCGGGGAAAGTTCAAGGGGATGATCTCGATCCCCCGGCGTCGCCTACCGCCGCTCTGACGGCGTTCAGGTGGCACCGATCACGGCCCTGGGCCCGTAGACGCTCCCGCCGGGCGAGGGCTGTTCGCGACAGGTAGGGGGCGATACGGCGCGGAGTCGAAGGTCTACGGTTCGATTCGCTCGAAGTGGTCGGTGGCGGGGGTGATCACCGGGCTGAGCCTGCTGCCGTGGAGGAGGACCACGAGGTCGCGGGCCCTCGTCATCGCCACGAACAGCTGCGAGACGGCCAACTCGTGGTCCTCGGCGGCCTCCTCGGTGCTCGATCCCTTCCTCGCCTGCGGCGGGAACCGGCCGAGGTGGGGCAGGAACACCGCCTTGAACTCGAGCCCCTTGGCGCGGTGGTAGGTGCCGACCTTCACCCGATCGTTGGACCGTCCGTCATAGTCCTCCAGTGACTGGACGTCGAAGCCGTGGCTCCTGAGGCGGGCGCGGACACTGTTGGCGGACGTGTTGAACGGTGCCAGCACGGCCATGTCGCCGGGGCCGATGTCCGCGTCGGAACGCTCGAGAGCCTCGATTCTTCGGGCAATCTCGTCGGTTTGGGCGTCGAGCCCGCTGATCTGTACGAGGACCGGGCGGGGTCCGCTCCTGACCGTCGCAACCGGCTCCTCCCCTCCTCGATGGGTCCGCCCCCCACGTCGGCCGACCCCCCCCGGACGCGACGAGCCGGTCGCGACGGGCAG
>CAZTZI010000088.1:0-3960 GCA_964618115.1 uncultured Acidimicrobiales bacterium | reverse complement strand
GCGATGTCAGGGGTGATCACCTCACCGTCGGCGTCCCTGAAGCTCATCTCGGTACGGCCACCGGTGACGTGTCTCGCCCTGATCTTCCCGATGGCGTCTCCGTCCACTTCGACATCGCCGCTCATGTGCCAATGGCCGACGGCGGCGTCCGCGGGCAGGAACCGGTTCGGCGGCAGGATCCTCTCGCCGCCGGCCAACTCGACGCCGTATTCCAAGCGCCCGTCGTCTGCTAGCCGGACGATGATCTGCAGCCGGTGGGGCTCGGGCGTCGCCGCCGGTGCCGGCGGTGTCAGCCCGAGCATCTCGCGAAGCTCGGCGCTGCCGCCGACCGAGAGGCGCTGGAGGAACCGCGAGAGCGCCGCGTCGGCGTCCGCGGCTGCGCACAGCGTCTGGTCGACGGCCAAGCCGTGGACGGGCCGCGCCAGCCGCAAGTAGGAGTCAAGCGCGAGGAGTTCGTCGATGTTGTCGGCCCCGGCTGCCTCGAGCGCTTCGCGCAGGGCGTCCTCTCCGGGACTACAGGTCCACTGCTCCGCCAACATCGCCCAGATGCCGGGATTCTCCCAGCCCCCGTCGGCGCTGCGGGCTGCAGTGATGATGTCGCCTGCCGCGACCACCGGCGCCACGATGCCCTCGGCGTAGGCGACCTGGGAATGGACGGCGAGTGCATTCTGTAACGACAACTCTGATTGACCCTCGGCCTGATCTAGAAGCGATCGCCAGTCGGCGGCCATCGACGCGTAGTGGGAGGACAAGGCACCGGCCGCTTCGAGCCAGAGTTCCTCGATTGCGTAGGGATCGGTGGCCTCCCCGCCTCGCCACCCGTCGATCAGTCCTGATGCGCCCAACGAGGCCGCGTACTGCTGCCCGAACGCCCGGATGAGACTGCTCGAGGAGGGGTCCGCCGCGTCGACCGGCTGGGGGTCCGAGTCCTCGGACAGCCCGGAGAGCGCGGGCCGCTCGAACACTCCGCCCAGGATCTGGGTCAGCACGCCCGCCGTGTAGACGGCCTGGAGCCGAACCTGGGGGTCAACGTCCGTGTCCGGATCGGCGACACGGGTCACCGTCGTCGTGACCTCACCATCGGTGTCCGCCTCGGCGGTCACCGTGTAGTCGCTGGAGCCGACGGTGACATCGACGGGCTCGAACGCGGGGCCGCTCAGCACCATCAGGTTGTGCCAGAGCCCGTGGAAGCCGGTCTCGTTGCCTTCGGCGTCCTCGGTGACGACTCCGACGAAGATCCACGACGGGCCGTGCTCGCGGAAGGTCACCTCGAACGGCGTCACTGCGTCGGTTGCGGTGCTCGACGAGCTGGCGGTCTCATCGCCGGTGTGGTGGGCGACGCGGGCGTCCCACACTCCAGAGACGGGGCCGATCAGATCGAACACCCGTCGCCCGACGACGTAGATGAAGGCGTAGCTGTCGTCGGGAAGCTCGCCGCCGCCGAGGTTGCCGATCCGGTAGTGGACAGCGAACGGGTCACCTGCGACCACCTCCACGGGAGTTCGGACTTCCTCGATCTTGAGCCGGGGTTCCTGCTGGCGGGCCGCCTCGTCCACGAGGCGGACGGTGAGGGTGAAATCGGCCCGCAGGGGCTGGTAGTCGCGCTCCAGGTAGGTGGTTGCCTCGATGAGGTACACGCCGGGCAGCAGGTACTGCTCGATACGAGCGTTGCGGCTCTCGCCGCCGTCGTCGTTGGCGCCGATGATGCCGTGTTCCAGTGACGCCAGCGACAACACGGGGTCGCCATTCTCGGACTCCAGGTCGATGCGTACCCGGGCGGCTTCGGCCACGTTGAAGGAGTAGGAGTGGGCGGGATGCGCCGACACGTAGCGTGATCCGCACGTCTCGAGCGACCAGGTTCCCGATGCGCTCAGGTTGGCGTCCGTTCCCAGCGTGCCCAGATGGACGAAGTCGCAGCCCGCGACCCGGCTGACCGTGAGGGTGAAGTCGGCCGGGCCCCGGTCGCGCCCGCCGACGGTGGTGGCCTCGATCAGGTAGATGCCGGGCGGGAGATCGCGCTCGACGCGGGCATCTAGGCGCTCTCCATTGTCGTCGTTGTCGGCGATGCGGCTTCCGTCCTCGGCGAGCAGGTAGAGGTAGGCGTCGGCCTCAGCGGACGAGAGGCCGATCCTGACCCGGCCCGCATCGGCGACCTCGAAGCGGTAGGTGTGGGCGTCACTGCCGGAGCGGAAGCGCGAGTCGCAGTCCTCGGTCGTCCAGCGGCCCCCCGCCTCCAGCACGCGGTCGAAGAAGCTGCCCAGCGTGCCCAGGTCAGTGATATCGCAGTCCGCGGCTTCCTGACCGAGCACGACGCTTGATCCCCCCACGGTGAGCATGCTGGCGAGCAGCGCGACGGCGACACCTAGCCGCACCAGCCGCGCCGCGCCGGACCTACTTGCCAATGTTCGCTGCATCCTGGTCTCCCTTTCCCGGACAGCCGCTCGCTATGGCATGACCTCAGCTGACGCGTCTGGTCGTCAACTCCGACGATTGCGGAGCGAATATAGCCTCCGGTCTGTTGTCGTGGCGGCCGCCCCGCCGGCGTCAGCGGTCCATCATGGGGGTAGTCGGCACGGTGATCTCACTCGTGCGGAACCAGACTCCGGTCGGAGCGCCGGCCGGCACGTAGGCGATGTCGGGTGTGAACTCGGTGCCGTTTGCGCTGACGAACCCCAGCTCGACGCGGCCGTCGGCCAGGGGCCGCGAGCGGATCTTCCCGACCGTGTGCGGCCACACTCTGATCTCCCCGCTGAATTGCCACGTCCCCGCCGGGGCGTCGGTGTCCAGGAACCGCGGTGACGGCAGGATTCGCCTGCCGCTGTCCAACTCCACGGCGTGCTCGATGCGTCCGTCGTCACTGATGCGGGCGAGGATCCGCAGCCGGTGGGTCTCGGGCGCAGGTGCGGTAGCCGCCTCGGGCCTGACCAGCCGGCGAATCGCCAGGTTGCTGCTGATCGAGAGGCGCCGCAGGAACAGCGAGTTGTCCCGGTCGGCTTCGGTGGCCGCACAGAGCGCCGCGTCGATCGCCAGGCCGTGGATGGGACGAACGACTCGCATTTCTGCGTCGAGCGCCAGCAGGTCGCCTTGGTTGGCTACTCCGGCCGCTTCCAGGGCGCCCCGGAGCGCCCCTGATCGGGGATCGCAGCTCGCGTAGTCGTCCATCATCGCCTTGACCTCCAGATCGTCCCAGCCTCGATCGGCGGCTCGGGCTGCGGCGACGAGCTCTCCAGCGGTGACGGCCGGAGAGATGAGGCGCTCGGCGTAGGCGAGCTGGGAGTGGACCGCGAATGCCTCGTCGAACGACAAGGGCTGGCCCGCGCCCACCTGATCGAGGAGCGAGGCCCACGAGTCGGCCATCGACGCGTACTGCGACAACGCTGTTCGGGACATGCTCAGCACTGACCCTTCGACCGTGACGGGGTTGATCGTCTCGCCGCGGGCGAGAGCCCTCCGCAGGTCGGCTATGCCGTCGGCGCTCGCGAACCGCCCGCCTATCGCCGAGAGCAGGGTCTTGGACGATGGGTCCGGAACGGTGACCGCGCTCGGCTCGGCTGTCCTGGACAGCTCAGCGATCGCCGGCCGCTCGAAGATGCCGTCCAGCAGCTGCGTGCGGACAGCCGCCGCGTAGACCGCTCTTGCGCGGGCATCCCGGTCTATCTCGCCCTCGAGGCCGGCGGCGGATCCCACTGTCGTCGTCACCTCGCCGTCGGAGTCGGCGGACGCCGACACGGTGTAGACGGCACCGTCGATGTCGACCTCGACGGGGTCGAAGGCGGGGCCGCTGAGCACCATCAGGTTGTGCCAGATGCCGTGCCAGCCGAGTTCGTTGCCGTCGGCGTCGTCGGCGACGATCCCGACGAAGATCCACGTCGGGCCGTGGTCGCTCAATGTGGCCTCGAAGGCGGTTATCTCCTCGGTTGTGATGCTCGTCGCGCTCGCGGCCTCGTCGCCGGTGTGGTA
>CAZTZI010000087.1:0-15858 GCA_964618115.1 uncultured Acidimicrobiales bacterium | reverse complement strand
GATCCGGGGTGGGGAGCGATCGACGGTCGGGATGCGTTGGGGATCGGTCCCCGGCGTGTCAGCATGGGGGCATGGTCGTTTGCAGCAGTGGCGTTGGAGGCTCCGAGCCGCAGGTCTGGTGTTTCCAGTGCGGCGCGGGCTATGCGGCCGAGGTGGCGTCGTGTGTGGAGTGCGGCGTCGCCACGGTGGATCGCCCGCCGGCGGACGCCGCCGAGGTGGGCGAGGCCGGCGAGGACCAGCTCGAGTACGACCTGCACGAGTACTCATCGCAGTCCCGCTCGATGATGGAGAGCCTGCTGCTGGGCGCCGGCCTGCCGCACGCCTGGCAGGGCGCGGTGCTGGTCGTCCGGGAAGCCGATGAGCAGAGGGTGGACGAGTTCGTGGACGCAGTGGTGCGGGCCGCCGCCCCTGCGCTGGCAGACGACGTGCCCCGTGTGGCCTACGAACTGGCGGACTTCGACGACGACTACGTCACGCGCCTCACCGCCGCCCTCGACGGTGCCGGCATTGCCTACGGATTCGACCTCGACGGTGATCTGGAGGTCGCCGCGGCGGATGAGGCACGGGTCGACGGGCTGTTCGACAAGCTGGCCGGCGGATCCGACGGAGCCGACTCGTCGGAGTTCGGCCCCGGGCTCGACGGCGCCGACGCCCACGACGTCCTCTCGCGGCTGTTCGTGGCGAGCGACAGGCTGCAGCGCAACCCGCGTGACCGCAAGGGCAACCGGAACCTCTCCCGCGGCGTCGACGAGATCCGCCGGCTGGCGCTGCCGTTCGGATTCGAGGCCCGAACCTGGCGAGCCGTGCTCAATCAGGTGGCGGCGCTCGACGAGATCGTGCACAGCGACGCCACGCAGGACGAGATCGCCGCCGCGGCCACCACGACCCGGGACATCCTGCACCACTTCGTGTAAGGGGTCGGCGGCACCGCCGCGGGCAGCCGCGGTGCTGGGTAGTTTGGCCGGGTGATCCTGGCCGAGTTGGAGACTTTCCACTCGCGGGCGGTGGTGCCCACGCGGCGCGTGGCCGTGGGGAAGTGCCGCCTGCCGCTGGATCCCCCGCGGCGCTCCGGTGCCGTGCTCGTGGCGGGCGTCGTGGGTCGCCACCTGGACGGCCTCGACGAGGACAGCCTCGAGGATCTCCCGCTGCTGATCGGCCAGATCGCCAGGGGTGAGAGGATCCGCCAGCCCCGCCTGCGCCACCGGCTGCAGGAGGATCGGATCGGGCTGACACGGAGCCGCCATCGTCTCGTCCGCCGCGCCGACGGCCGGGCGGTCTTCGAGTTCAGCGACCGGAGCGGTTCGGCGGCGCAGTACGTGCTGGGGGCCATCTACGCCACGAAGCAACTGTCCTGGCAGGAGCGGCACGACATCCTGGGACTGGTCCGGCGCGTCCTCACTTGGCCGGGCGGGAGCGATGGCGAACTGCTGAGGTTCCTGGACGGCCACCGGGCGGAACTCCCGGCGGTACCGGAGCCTCATTCCTGGGCGCTGGAGGTTCTCGGGCTGGGTTCGCTCGACGGACTCGCCACCTCCGACGTGCAGAAGCGCTTCAGGGTTCTCGTCGCGGCGGTGCATCCGGACACCGGCGGTGCCGACGGCCAGGCCGGGGAGCGGATCAGCGACCTCGTGGAGGCGCGGCGCATCCTCCTGTCGTGACCGGCCGCGGCCGGGCTCGGACCGTTGGAGGGGTGCTGCTGGCGCCCGGTGCCGGCGGGAGCCCCGATCACCACACGCTCGTGGCCCTGGAACAGGCACTCGCACCGCTGCCGGTGCGCCGTGTGGGCTACCCGCAGCGCGGCGACGGCCGCCGGGGACCGCCGCCGCGCGCCGAGCGGCTGGTGCCGTTCATCGAGGAGCAGGCGCAGGCGATGTGCGCCGAGATGGACATCGATCCGGGCACGCTCGTCCTGGGTGGCCGGTCCATGGGCGGCCGCATCTGCTCGATGGCTGTCGCCGACGGACTCCCAGCCGCCGGGCTGGCGCTGTTGAGCTACCCGCTGCACCCGCCCCGGCGTCCCGACCGCCTGCGGGTGGCGCACTTCGGGCGCCTCGGTGTGCCGTGCCTGTTCCTGGGCGGTGATCGCGACCCCTTCGGCACGCCGGAGGAGTTCGCAACGGAGACGGCGGCGATTCCCGGCAACGTCACCCCCGTGTGGATCGCCGGCTGCGGGCACGACACCCGGCCCACCCACGACGCCGCCGTGATCGCAGCGGTGCGCAGTTGGCTGGAGGGCGTGACCAGCTGAGACGACGTGCCCGGCCGGCGCGCCTCGGCGGTCGGAACGGCCGATCCGGTTCGCTCGCGGACTCGGCCGGCGCGGGGATGCGGGCAGGGGTGGCGTACTTGATTCGTGCGGAGCTCCGTTCTGCCAAGAGACCGGCGGACCGCGTGGCGCGGGTCAGTCCGCGGCGCTCGGGGGAGGTTGGCTCCGGCTCCCGTCGTCCTCGGGGTTCAGGTCCTCCAGTTCACGCCGGGCGGTCTCGGGAAACGCCAGCAGGACGAGCAGTGCGACGAGCACGGGAGCACTCGCCACCATGGCGAAGACGTGCCAGAAGTCGCCGCCGGCATCGGTGAAGCGGCCGACGATCTGCAGGCCGATCATGGAGCCGATCACGCCCAGGACCGTGATCTGACCGTTGGACCGGGCACGGTTGCCGGTGCCGAACAACTCGGCCCCGAACGCGCCCATCACGGGAACGCTGGCGGCGCCGAAGATGCCCGCCGCGATCCCCCACATCCACATCGGCCAGCCCGCCTGGCTGTAGCGCAACACCGTGAACGTGGCGCCGCCGACGAGGCCCAGGGCGCCGATCCTGCGACGACCGCGCACATCGGAGAAGCGCCCACCGATCAGCACGCCGATCGCCGCCGGCGTGTTGATGGAGAGCTGGAAGACGCTGATCTGGCTGGCGGAGAACGACCGCTCGGTGCGCAGGAACTCGTTGAGGTACTGGGAGGCGGGCGCCGCGAACATCGAGAACAGCAGCGCCCCGATCCCCAGCAGGGTCAGCCGTCTCATCCTGCGGGCCTGCCGGTCGGTCTCGGCGGAGGCCGGCGCCGCCGTGCTCGAGCGGCTCCGGTCCGGCGGGTCGCCGGGCGGAGGACCCTCCCGGGCGAATCGCCGGCTCTCCGGCAGGCGGCGGGCGCAGAACAGCACCAGCGGCAGCGCCAGGAGCGGCGCCAGGAACAGGATGCGCCAGGCACGCAGCCCGAGGTCGGCGAGCGGCAGTAGCCACACCACCATGCCCGACCCCAGGCCGGCCGCCAGCGTCAGCACAGACACGGCATAGGCGCGCGCCCCGGCGGGGACCTCCTCCGCCGCGATCACGAGCAGCAGGACGAACATCGCGGTGGACAGGCTGCGGGAGATGGTCTGGCTGGCACCGTAGGTCCACACCCCGAGGGATGCTGCCCCGGCGGCGGCCACCAGGCACCCGGCGGTGGCGGCGAAGAGGAGCATCGGCCGGCGCCCCCGGCGGTCCGCGAGCGCCACGAGAGCCAGTGCCAGCAGGACGCCGACCCGCACCGCGGTCAGCGTGTTGCCCTGCGTGGCGAGCCCGGCGCCGAACTCGTCGAACGCGAACGTGATGGTCTGGCTCAGCAGCGTGCCCAGGTAGCCCGCCACCACCGACAGCAGGCACAGCACCCCCAGGATCTGACCGGACCGGGGGTCGAGGCGCTCCGCGGGTGCCCAGAACGGTTGGCTACCGTCGGTGCGGGGCCGGCGCAGTTCCCGCCACACCAGCGGCGTCATGAACCAGGACCACACGGGCACCGAGAGCTGGTACGTGATCTGCTGGCGGACGAGGGAGGAGTCCTCGTTGGGATCGGCACCGGAACGCCGCAACCCACGGTCGACGAGCGGGCCGAGCAGCAAGGGGCGGACCGGTGCCGGAAGCCGTTGGCTGATCCGCCGGCGCTCGAGGTCGGCACACTTGCCGTGCCCCACGATGTGCACGGTGCGGCGATAGTGCCGGAAGGGGCCTCCGACGGCGCGGAAGGAGGCGTCGGGAGGGACAGCGGCCTCGGCGTCGCCCTGCCTGTCCCGCTCGGAGTCGAACTCCTCGACGACGACGTCCTGCCTGGGTTGGAGGAGGTGCTGCAGTTCGTCCGCATTGCACGTAGAAGTGCAGGTCACACGGGGCAATCGCGCTCCTATCGCCGATCCCCGGGCATGAGCCGAGCATACTGGAGGGGATGGTTCAGCCTGAGGACGCTGCCGCGCCCGGCGCCGGCTCGCCGGAGCAGCCCGGCACGGGCGCATCCGGCCGGGCCTCGCCGCCCGCCGCGCCACCGCCGTCCGATGTGCTGGTCCGCCCGGGCGGGCCGCTCCGCGGCGAGGTCGAGATCGGTGGAGCCAAGAACAGCATCCTGAAGCTGCTGGCGGCCACGACCCTGGCTGAGGGGCGCTTCACGCTGCGGCGCGTGCCCCGGATCTCCGACGTCGACACGATGATCGAACTCCTCGAGAGCTTCGGCTGCCGGCTCTGGTACGGCGGCGACGATGTCCTGCACATCGAGGTGCCCGAGCAACTCAGCCCGCACGCCTCCTACGACCTCGTCAGCCGGATGCGGGCCTCCATCGCGGTCCTCGGTCCGCTGCTGGCGCGCTGCGGGGAGGCGATGGTGGCGCTGCCCGGCGGCGACGACTTCGGATCGCGCCCCATCGACATGCACCTGGCCGCCCTCGAGCGCCTCGGCGTCGACATCGACGTGAGCCATGGCTACGTCCACGCGCGGGCCAGCGTGCTCAAGGGGGAGGAGGTGAGCCTGGCCTGGCCGAGCGTCGGCGCCACCGAGAACATCATGATGGCGGCCACGGCGGCCGAGGGCCGGACGGTCATCAACAACGCAGCCCGCGAACCCGAGGTCGCCGACCTGGCGGCGTTCCTGAACCGGATGGGGGCAGAGGTGCTCGGCGCCGGCAGTCCGACGATCACGATCAACGGCGGCGGCCCGCTCGGGCCGGTGGACCACACGCCGGTGTCGGACCGGATCGAGACGGCGGTCTACCTGGCGGCCGTCGGTATCGCCGGGGGCGAGATCACGCTGCGAGGCGCCCAGCCGGGCCATCTGCGGATGCTCTGCGACAAGCTCGGCGAGATGAACCTCCGCACATCCACCATCAAGGGCGGGCTCTGGGTCATGTCGCCGCACCGGCTCCGGGCGACGGAGATCGTCACGCTGCCGTACCCGGGCGTCGCCACCGACTACCAGCCGCTTCTCGTCGCCATGCTCAGCCTCGCCGACGGGGTGGGCCTCGTGACCGAGAACGTGTTCGCCAACCGGTTCCGCTACGTGGGCGAGTTGATCCGCATGGGGGCGGACATCCGCGTCGAGGGGCGTTGCGCCATCGTGCGGGGCAAGGAGCGCCTCTCGGGCGCCCCGGTGCGCGCCACGGACATCAGGGCCGGAGCAGCGCTGGTGATCGCCGGGCTGGGAGCCGAGGGCGAGACGATCGTGCGCGACACCCGGCACATCAGGCGCGGCCACGAGGACCTCGTCGGGAAGCTGCGCTCCCTGGGTGCCGACATCTCCTGGGTGCCGGCCGGCTGAGTGCCCGCCGGCAGGCGGCGGGCAAGAGCTAGGAGGCGGCCGTGTCGGCGCCGCTGCCGGCCTCGATCTCCGCCTCGGCATCGGCGTCGGTCTCCCGACGCATGCGATGGCGAACCAGCGCCACGACCCACACGATCACGGCGAGCGGGCCGACGATGATGAGAATCTCGTCCCAGCCGCCCTGGTGGGCGAGTATCGAGTTCGCGATCATCCCGGCCTCCACTGCTCAGCGCTCAGCGTAACCCGCCACCGCGGCCCGCCGACGCGGCACGGGCGGCTCCCCGGCAGGCCGGTAGGGTGACGGGGTGAGCGACCGGGCAGGACTGGAGTCGGTCTGCTACCGGCACACCAACCGCCCGACCGGCGTGCGCTGCCAGCGCTGCAACCGGCTGATCTGCGCCGACTGCCAGGTCATCGCCCCTGTGGGGTTCCACTGCCCCGAGTGCCTGGCGGCGGCCCGCCGGGCGATGGCGACGGGAGCCGGTCCGGGGCGTCCCGCAGCGGCCCCGCGGCGTCGCCGCCGGCAGCCGGCCGTGGTTTCCGGCCAGGCTGCCTTCACCTTGGCCAAGCGCCCCGCGCTGCTGACCGTGTCGCTCGTTGTCGCCAACCTGGCGCTCTTCGTCATCTCGGCGGCCACCGAACGCTCGGTGTGGAGCGGCGTCGGTGGGCTGGGCCGGATCATGGAGAACGGCGCGCTGTGGGGTCCGGCCGTCGATGTCGGCGGAGAGTGGTGGCGCCTGTTCACCAGCGGGTTCCTGCACGCCAACATCCTCCACGTGGGGTTCAACGTCCTGCTGCTGGGCCTGCTGGGGGCGCCGCTGGAGCGGACCCTGGGGTTCGTGCGGTTCGCGGTGCTCTGTGTGGCGGCGCTGCTGGCCGGCTCGCTGGGCGCGCTCCTGGCGTCGCCGCGGGCGCTGACGATCGGCGCCTCGGGGGCGGTGTTCGGCCTGATGGGTGCCCACGTCATGGCCACCCGGGCCACGGGCCGGCGCGCTCGCGACTCGGGCGTGATGGGGCTGCTGGTGTTGAACCTGATCACCACGTTCCTGGTCCCGAACATCTCCATCGGCGGTCACATCGGCGGCCTGGCCGGGGGCCTGCTGGCGAGCTGGATACTGCTCACGCCCGATCGCAGCGGTCGGGTACCGCGCTGGGTGGCCTCGATGGCGGGCGCCGGACTCGCCGGGCTGTTCTTCTTCGCCGCGCTCTTGACGGCGACCACCTGGATCGATCCGATCTTCTAGGAGCCGTGGCCGGCCGCGGCCTCCACGAGATCCTTGAGGCGGTTGAGGTTGCCTCGCCAGACGCGGCGCAGTACGGGTCGGGCGACCGTGGCGCCGAGCGGGCCCCCGAACCACCACGGGAAGCGCATCTGCTCGACCCACGTCATCGTCGTGGAGTCGGCGGTGGAGTCGTCGGCGGGGTCGGCGGGGTGCAACTCGAAGCGTCCCTCACCGGAAACGGCGCCCGAGTGGCGAACGCCCATCCTCCGTGGCGGCGACCATTCGGTGATCTCCATGAGATCGGTGGTGGACAGGATCCCCACCCGGGTCCTGCAGGCGAAGCGGGTGCCCTCGCCCTGCTGCCGGTCGGTCAGGAACTCGATGGCGACCGCGTCGGCCATCCACGCGGTGTGCGAGGCGATGTCCTCGAGGTGGCCCCAGACAACCTCGGGCGAGGCGTGGATCGTGGTCTCGACGCGCAGACTCATCGGCGCAGCCCGTAGATGGCGACCTGCTCGGTCGACAACACGGGGTCGAACCGCGCGCCCTGCCAGTCCGACCAGCGCTCCTGCAGCTCCAGCCCGGCGTCGCGGGCCGCCGCGTCCAGTTGCGGCGCCGTGCGGTAGTGCAGTTGCCAGGGACGCAGCCGGATGCCCGCGGCCGTGATGTCGATCATCTGGCCGCGGATCTCCTGCGCCGCCGCTACGTGCTGCCAGGCGCTGAGCACCACCCGATCCGCTTCGAGGGCGCGCACATCGACCCCGTCGGCCTCGAATTCCGCGGCGAGACCGCCGGTGTCCGGGTCGGGCGCACCGCCGGGGAGCGAGGTCTCCACGACGAGCCGCCCGCCAGGGGCCAGCAGACCGGCGGCGGCCCTGAGGCAGAGCTGTTGCTCGGCGACGTCGGGCAGGTTGAACAGTGAGTTGAAGGCGCACAGCACCACGGCGAAGCCGGCGCCGGGCCGCAGCGGGGGGCGGGCCATGTCGCCCTGTAGGAGGTGCACCTTCGTGCTCGGTGGCTTGGCTGCCAGCGCGGCAAGCATCGCCCGCGATGCGTCCAGAGCCCAGACCTCGGTGCCCGCCGCCGCCAATGGCAGTACGAGGCGCCCCGTGCCGGCGCCCAACTCCAGCACGGGACCGCCGGCCGCGAGCCTGGCGACCGTCGCCACACAGGCCGCCGTGTCGGTCACGTCGGAGTACCACGCGTCGTAGACGTCGGCGAAAGCCTCACCGTAGGTGCCGGGGTGGTAGTCCTCCACGGCCCCAGCCTGTCGGCGGTCGCACTGCGAATGCAAAGCAGAGCCGCCACAACCCCGCGGGAGCCGGCTCTAGCCTGGGGACGTGGCCGATGTTGCCTACTTCGATCATGCGGCGTCCACGCCGATGCATCCCGAGGTCGTCGAGGCGATGCGGGACTTCTTCGACGACTGCTACGCCAATCCCACGGGCGCGCACCGCATGGCCCGAGACGCCCGCCGGGCCACCGACGACGCCCGCGACATCCTCGCCGAGGCGCTGGGTGCGCGGCCTGCCGAGATCGTGTTCTGCGGCAGCGGCACCGAGGCCGACAACCTGGCGGTCTTCGGCGCCGCGGCCGGCTCGGCCGGCTCCGGCGGCACGGTGGTGTGCAGCGCCGTCGAGCACCCTGCTGTGCTGCGCCCGACCACCCAACTCGGGGGGCGGGTCGTCGGGGTGGACCGCGACGGGATGCTGGATCTCGACGCCCTCGCCGCCGCCCTCGACGGCGACGTGCGGCTCGTGTCGGTGATGCTCGCCAACAACGAGACCGGCGTCGTCTGGTCCCTCGAGCAGGTGGCCGAGGTGATGGAGCGGCATGCGCCCGGGGCACTGCTGCACACCGACGCCGTGCAGGCGTTCCCGTGGCTCGACGTGGCGACCCTGGCGGCGCCGGCAGATCTCATCTCGGTGAGCGCCCACAAGTTCGGCGGCCCGAAGGGTGTGGGCGCTCTCGTGGTGCGCGACCGCGTGCCGCTGCAGCCCCAGATCGTGGGCGGCGGCCAGGAGGCCGAGCGGCGCAGCGGTACCCCGAACGTGGCCGGCATCGTGGGGCTGGGCCGGGCGGCGGAAACGACCCTGGCGGGGCGCAGCGAGGTCGTCGAGCGCGTCGGCCGGCTGCGTGACCGGCTCGCCGACGGCCTGCGGGCGACCGTGACGGGCGTCACCGAGTCCGGCGTCCGGCCGTCGTCCGGTGCCGGGGTGACGGTGGATCGATCGGCGAAGGTGGCCGGCTCGTGCCACCTGTGTTTCGAGGGCATCGAGAGCGAGGCTCTGCTCTTCCTCGCCGAGCGCGGCGGGGTGTACGCCTCGGCGGCCTCGGCCTGTGCCAGCGGCGCCGAGCATCCCTCCCACGTACTGGCCGCCATGGGCTACCCGCGGAGCCTGGCGCGGGGTTCGATGCGCCTGTCGCTGGGCGCCGCCAGCAGCGATGCCGACGTCGAGACGGCCCTGGCCGTGCTGCCCCCGGCGATCGCCCAGCTTCGGCGGGCGGTGGCCTAGGAGCCCAGCGATGCAGGTGATGGCCGCCATGTCGGGCGGCGTGGACTCCTCGGTGGCGGCGGCGCTGCTGGCGCAGGACGGCCACGACGTCGTGGGCGTCACGATGAAGCTCTGGGGCGGACCGTCGGACACCGGTTGCTGCTCGGTCGCCGACGTGATGGACGCCCGCCGGGTGGCCGACACGCTCGGCATCGATCATCACGTCTTCAACTTCGGTGAGGATTTCTCCGCCCGGGTGGTCGATCCGTACATCGCCGATCACGCCGCCGGTCGCACGCCCAACCCGTGCGTGGAGTGCAACCGCCACATCAAGTTCGACAGGCTGCTGCGGCGGGCCGACGCGCTGGGGTTCGACGCCGTCGCCACGGGCCATCACGCCCGCGTGGTGCGCCGTCCCGACGGCACCCGTCGTCTGGGGAGGGGTGCCGATGCCGCCAAGGACCAGTCCTACGTCCTGTACATGCTGGGCCAGGAGACTCTTTCCCGGGTGCTGCTTCCGGTGGGCGACATGACCAAGGACCGGGTGCGCGCCCTGGCCGCCGAGCTGGGTCTGCGCACCGCCGCCAAGCCCGACAGCACCGATGTCTGCTTCATCCGGCGCGGCGAGCGGGACTCGTTCCTGTCGGCGCGATTGGAGGCGACTCCCGCCAGGGTCGTCGACACGTCGGGCCGGCAGCTCGGCGAGATCCCGTCGGCGCAGCTGGTGACCCTCGGCCAGCGCAAGGGCCTCGGCGTGGGCGGGCACGAACGCCCGCTGTACGTGGTCGAGCGCGACGTGGCCGGGGGCGTGGTGACCCTCGGCGACCGGGCGGACCTGCTCCGCGACCACCAGCAGGTGCGCGACGTGGCGTGGGCGGCCGGGCCCGTGCAGGGGCCGGTGCTGGTGCAGACCAGTGCCCACGGCGCACCCCGCCCGGCGACCCTCGACGGCGCCCGGGTGTGCTGGCAGGCGCCGCAGCAACGGGTGGCGCCGGGCCAGAGCGTGGTGTTCTACGACGGCGACGAGGTGCTGGGCGGGGGGATAGCCGCCTGAAGTCGTCGGGTCGACTTGCCGTACAGAGTGTCGGGCGTGGCAATCGAGCGGACTTGCATCGGCTCGGGGACCGGCAATGGGCTTGCAACTCGCGGCTGTGGGGCGGCGCCCAGGGTTGGCGCGCCGCCGGTCAGGCGGCGCAGTCGGGTCGTTCCTTTGACTCCGGCTGCTGGTCGTCGGTGGGGAAACCGATTCCCAGACGGCCCTCGATGCGCGCGACGCTCACCTTCAGGTCGGTGACGTCGGTTCTGAGTTCCTTGATCTCGGCGTCCTGGCCGTCCATCCGCTTGTCCTGGCGTTTGAATCCTTCTCGCATCTCGCGGTGCAGGAACGTGAAGGCTGCGAACACGCCGCCGAGGGTGGTGCCGATGATCGACACCCAGGCGACGACGAACTGGATCTGCCCGACTTCCACTGCGGTGCTCCCTCCTCCGGGGGGATCGCCCGGCTGGCTCTGTCAGGGGGAAGCCAATCCTGAGCGTACCAGCGACCGCGTCCGGCACGCCCGGTATCTGACGCCACTACTGCGATGACCCTGCCACCGGGCTCCGGTTCCGCGCCTCGAGGCCGGCGGCACCAGCGCCACGCTCACCACTCTCCAGAAGGCCGCAGCAGCACTCGAGATGGCGATCACGGCCAACGCGGCTCCGGCGCGCTGACCGGGGGAGCGCCCGTCGAGTCGATCGTAGAGTTGGTGGATCTGGTGGGAGCGTGCGATGGATCGCTAGCCGGAACGGTTGACCCAGGACAGGTGTCATCGCGGTTGCCTCGGTCCACGACTTGCCGGAGTTGGCGGTCGGCGACCTTGTGGTCTCGGTGGCGCCGCCGGGCGACCGGACGACCATCGAGATCGTCGTCGAACGCGACGCCACGCTGGTGCTGAAGGCGCCCGATGGGGTGAGCGTCGAACGGGCCACCCGGTTCGTAATCGACAAGCGCCGCTGGATCTACCGCAAACTCGCTGCCGCGTCCGTCCCTGGGCGGCCCGCCTCGGCGAGGACGCCGTGGCCGTCGAGGTCCGCGACCTCGGCTACCGCTGGGGATCAGCCCGCCCCGCCGCCGGCCGCCAGCGAATCAACATCCACTGGTCCACCCTCCAACTCCCGCCGACCCTCATCGACTACGTCCTGGTCCACGAACTGGCCCACCTCCGCCAGACCAACCACACCCCCGACTTCTGGTCCATCGTCAACCGCCTCATGCCCGGCTACGAACTCCAGAAGGCCAACCTCGCCATCATCGGCAAGAACATCTGGCTCGGCGCCGTCGCGTGACGCCGTGCCGGCGATGCACGCCGCGGGCTGCGCGGTCGCCCGACTCGGTGATGGCAGCGATCGTGGCGATGTCGAACTCCCAGTCGTAGAGTTTGAGACATGGCCAGCGACCTCGTGACTTTCCGCCTCGACGGCGAGGTGACGATCGACAAGCTGTCGGACGCGTTCGTCCGCTTCTCCGCCGTTCTCGACGCGCTGCATGAGAGTCGCGGTGCGAACATTCGATGGGTGCTCGCCGGACTCGACTACGGCAGTGCCGCGGCGACCGCGCAGGCTGTCCCACTCGACGCCGACGCCGAGCGGCACGTCCCGTCGATCTGCGACGACTACCTCAAAGCTGCGCGGCGGGTTGCGTCGGGTGGGATCGATCCCGAGCGCCCCGTCCTGCGTGCCGTCGGTGAACTCACGGATATGGCTGATGAGAGCAACCCGGTCATCTTCGAGACGGGAGACGACGAGGTCATCTTCGTCGCGCCTGCCCTGCCCGTGACGGCGGCACGTCAGGCCGAGACGCAACCACAGACGACCAAGTCGCTCGGAGCGGTTCGCGGGCGCGTGGAGACGCTCTCGCAACGAAACACTCTCCGGTTCTCGATATACGAGCTAGTCAACGACAGGGCCGTCTCCTGCTATCCCCATCCCGACTACAAGGATGTGATGCGGGAAGCGTGGGGGCATGTCGCTGACGTCACCGGCACGATCACGCGAGATGCCGCTACGGGCAGGCCTCTCTCGATCCGCGGGGTCACGCACGTTGATGTCGTTGACGGGGGAGATCCCGACGGGTACCTCAGAGCGCGCGGAGCATTGCGAACTGTCGAACCGGCCGAGCGGGCTGTGAGGCGACTGAGGGATGCCGGATAGCGTTCCCCGCGTCTACGTCGACGCGAACGTACTCCTCGCTTACGTCGGCAACGAGGAAGGCCGCGCCGACACGGTCCAGTCGATCCTGGAGGATGCTCGCAAGTCTCGGATCGACCTACTCACTTGCGTGAAACAGTGAAGATGTGTGCCATAGCGCCGCGTCGCACACCACTCGGCAACCCGACCAATCGACGCCCTTCCAATCAGCCGAACCCGTTCCTTTCAATCAGCCGAAGGCAACCTTTCAAATGGCCGATGGATGCCGCGTGTTCTACCCGCGTCATGTGTGCCGTCGGCTCGTCGAGGCACTCGGAGATTCGCCCGCGGTCGTGATCCATGGTCCCCGCCAGTGCGGCAAGACCACGCTGGCGCAGGCGGTGTGCGTTCCTGAGCACCTGAACTGGGCGGGGTGGCCGCTCGCGGTCTGCCGGTGACGGCGGCTCAGTTCACACCGGTCGGGATGCGGCGCTTGCGGGCCTCGGCCACGACGGCGGCCGGCCGGGTCGGCGCCACGAGCAGGGCGGCGACCTTCTCGGGGGCGCCGCCGGAGCGGGCGGGGGTGAGGCTCACCGGCTCGGCGAGACGCAGCTCGAACAGCAGCCCGCCGGCGCCGGCGGTGAAGTCGCGGGCGTCGCTGCCCGCCGGCGCCGGCCCGAAGGCGGCGATGACCGGCCGGCGGAACAGCGTCGGTTCGGCCAGGGCCAGGCGATCGTGCAGCACCAGTCCCGCCGGGACGTACACCAGCCAGCGCCGGGCCAGGCCGTGCAGGGCCCGCATCCCGGCCGCGGCGATCAGCCAGCCCGCCACCGTGACCAGCGGCCCCAGCACCCAGTGGCCCGCCGCCCACAGCAGCGGGCCCGCCGCCATGCCCCCCAGCGTCAGCGCCCAGGTCGGCACCAGCACGCCGACCAGCACCGCCGCCGGCGCCCGCAGCGCCAGGCGCCGCTCGTGGCCGTAGCTGATGGCGTCGATGAACCGGTCACCCACCAGCGGCGACAGGGCGCCGATCGCGGTCGCCGCGCCACAGGCCAGGCCCAGCGCCGCGGCCGTCCCGGCTCCGGTGACCACCGCCGCCCAGCAGGCCGCGGCCAGCACCCCCGGCGCCAGGATCCGCAGCGCCGTCAGCGAGGTGGTGTGCGGCACCAGCAGGGCGGTGAGCCCCACGGCCCACAGCGCCCAGGCGCCGGCGCCGGCCGTGGCGGCGAAGGCCCCCGAGACGTCCTGCAGCGCCTCGCCCAGCAGCCGGCCGGCACTCCAGGGCAGTGACGCCCAGAGGGCCCGCAGCCCGGCGATCCAGAGCTTCCCGATCACCCTTCCAGCTTGCTACGGCGCGGGCGACTGTGGCGGATCGGCGGCGAAATGGCAGGCCACGGGGTGGTCCAGGCCCCGCAGGATCAGCTCGGGATCCTCGTCGGCGCAGCGTGCCTCGGCCCGGTTGCAGCGAGTGCGGAAGGCACACCCCGAGGGCAGGTCCAGGGGGTTGGGCACGTCGCCCTCCAGGCGCACCCGCTGCCGTCGCCGCTGGAGATCGGGGTCCGGCAGCGGCACCGCCGACAGCAGCGCCTGCGTGTAGGGGTGTCGAGGATCCCGGTAGATCTGCGAGCGGCTCCCGATTTCGGTGATCCGCCCGACGTGCATCACAGCCACCCGGTCGCAGACGTGGCGCACCACCGCCAGGTCGTGGGAGATGAACAGGATCGCCAGGCCCAGATCCCGCTGCAGTTCGCCGAGCAGGTTCAGGATCTGGGCCTGAACCGACACGTCGAGCGCCGAGACCGGCTCGTCGCAGATCAGCAGCGACGGCCCCGGCGCCAGGGCACGGGCGATGGCGACCCGCTGGCGCTGCCCGCCGGAGAGCTCGTGGGGGTAGCGCCGGGCGAACGCCGGATCCAGGCCGACCCGTTCGAGCAGCTCGGCCACTCGCCGGCCGATGTCGGTGCCGGGCTCCCAGACCCGCAGGCCCTCGCCGACGATGTTGCGCACGGTCAGGCGCGGGTTCAGGCCGGCGTAGGGATCCTGGAAGACGATGCCCAGCTCGCGCCGCACGGTGCGCATCTCGGCGGCCGGCAGTGCCGTCAGGTCCTGGCCGCGATAGCGGACCGAGCCGGCCGTCGGCTCCAGGAGGCGCAGGATCAGCCGCGCCGTCGTGGACTTGCCGCAGCCCGACTCGCCGACGAGGCCGAGCGTGCGGCCGGCCTCGAGATCGAAGGACACGCCGTCCACCGCCTTCAGCACGCTGCGGCGCGTGCCGAAGTGCTTCTTCAGCCCCTCGACGACCAGCAGTGGTCCGTCGGCGGGATCCGGGTCCCGGCCCTCGACGGCGGTGGCCGGCGCGGCACTCACGGCGCCGGCCCGATGCTCTCGCTGTGGTGGCAGGCCACGGACACGTCGCTTCCCGGCGGCCAGACCCGCATCTCCGGAGCCTCGACACCGCAGACGTCGGTGGCGAAGCGGCAGCGGGGAGCGAACCGGCACCCGGGCGGCGGATGGATGAGGCTGGGCGGCGTGCCGGCGATGCGCAGCAGGTCGCCCGGGGTGTCGTCGATGCGGGGCATCGCCGCCAGCAGGCCGGCCGTGTAGGGGTGTCGGGGGCGCCGGTAGACCTTGCGCACCTGCCCCTGCTCCACCGACTTGCCCGCGTACATGACCATGACCCGGTCCGCGGCGGAGGCCACGACGCCGAAGTCGTGGGTGATGAGCAGGATCGACCCGTTCAGGTCACGCGCGATCCGGGCCAGGGTCTCCAGAATCTGAGCCTGCACCGTGACGTCCAGCGCCGTGGTCGGCTCATCGGCGATCAGCACCTTCGGATCGAGCGCCACGGCCATGGCGATCATGACCCGCTGGCGCATCCCGCCGGAGAGTTCGTGAGGGAAGGAGTCGGCGCGCCGGGCGGGCGCCGGGATGCCCACGAGGTCCAGCAGCTCGATGGCCCGGCGCCTGGCGACGGCGCGGGGCACGCGCTCGTGGGCGCGGATCATCTCGACGATCTGGTCGCCGACGCGCCGCAGCGGGTGCAGCCCGGTGAGGGCGTCCTGGAAGATCATCGCGATCTCCGCCCCCCTGATCTCCCGCAGGCGCTCGGGGGTGGCCTGCGTGAGGTCCTCGCCGCGTAACAGCACCTGCCCGCCGACGATGCGTCCGGTGCGCCGCGGCAGCAGCCCCAGGATCGACAGCGCCAGAACCGTCTTGCCGCAACCGGACTCGCCGACGACGGCCAGCACCTCGTCCTCGTACAGGTCGAGGCTGACGCCGTCGGTGGCGGTCACCGTCCCGTTCTCGGTGTCGATCTCGGTGCGCAGGTCCCGCACCGACAGCAGCGGCTCGGTCGGGGAGAGTATCCGAGGGCCCGATCGCGCCGGCCGGGCCGCTGCTGTCGGTGCGGGACC